>NZ_SPKJ01000031.1 GCF_009866965.1 Propylenella binzhouense
CCCGAAGGTGGGCGTTCGACTTGCATGTGTTAAGCCTGCCGCCAGCGTTCGTTCTGAGCCAGGATCAAACTCTCAGGTTGAATGAGATCTTTCCCGGCACTGGTCACGCTTCATTTGACGAGGTCACACAGCTCGGACGCAAGGATCGGAACGGCCAAAGCCGCCCGCCCCCGCATCCGGGTGCTTCCTTGAGAAACGTAAACCGCCGATCTCTTCAACACGGCGCCGATCGCTCGGCGCCCGCAGGAGACCCGCCGTCCACGCTTCCCTTCCTTCAAACCAAATTGTCAAAGAACCGACGGCCTTAGCCGTCGCGGGCCGAAGCCCCCACCCTCAACCGCCGAAACGGAAAACCCCGCCCCCGAAAGAGCCGGACTTCCAGCCAGCGAACTAGAGTGAAACCCGAACCGCAGAGCCGCGCCAAACCGCCGCCCCGCAACCGGTGAACGCTGATATAGGAGCCTCGAAAACCCCTGTCAACGCCCTTCCGACCACCCCGCCCGAACCGCCCCGCCAGGGAACCGTCCAGGCAACGAAGCCCGCATCGGAACAACCCGCCGGAGCCAAAACCCCAGCCCGTCCCGATACGGAAGGCAATCGGAAAACCGCCCCGGAACCAACCAGCCCCGCAGCAGCCACCGCCATATACGAACCACCCCCAAACCATGTCAACCACATGACACGAAGAAAAAGGAACGACGACGCAACCGGCTGGCGCGGCCGCCGACCGGATCGGCTCCCGATAAGTGCGTTCCGGCGACCTCGCCCGGCCGCCATTAACCATCAGCGGAAAAAGAAGGCGCCTGGCTGCAGGAAATGCGACCCAAACCGCCTCCGCGCGATTATAGTGAACGAACGGTTAACCGCCCCCGGAAAGGGGCCGGCGACCAGCGGCGGAGATGGGTGATGGCGGCGTACGAGGAAGCTCGGCGGCAACCGGCGGGCCTCCGGGCGGGAGTTCGAAACCGTATCGCCGGGGTCGTGCAACAGCAGCAGCAGATCCAGGCGCAGGTTGCAGGCCATCCGGGGGATTCGTACGAGGAGATCGAGGTCGCGCTCGACGAGGCGACGGCGACCTTCTGGTGCATGATGCGGCCGCTCGGTCCGCCGAGCTACACGCCCGGGCTGCTGCGCGACCTCTCCCGCATGCAGGCAAGGCTCCGGCAGCTCGGCATTGAGCGTGCCGCGGCCGGACTGAACCCGCTCCGCTATTTCGTGGTCGGATCGAAGCTTCCCGGAATCTTCAATCTCGGCGGCGATCTCAGCCTGTTCGCCAAGCTGATCCGGGCCGGCGACCGCGAGGAGCTCAGGCGCTACGCCCGGGCCTGCGTCGACGTCGTCTACGAGAACGCCGTCTCCTACGGCCAGCCGCTCGTGACGATCGCACTCGTCGCCGGCGATGCGCTCGGCGGCGGGTTCGAGGCCGCGCTTTCCTGCGACGTCATCGTCGCCGAGCGTTCGACCCGTTTCGGCCTTCCGGAGATCCTTTTCAATCTCTTCCCCGGCATGGGCGCCTACAGCTTCATCTCCCGCCGCCTCGACGCGGCACGCGCGACCAAGATGATCATGAGCGGCCGGATCTACACCGCCGACGAGCTCTACGAGATGGGCCTCGTGGACATCGTCGTGCCGGACGGCGAGGGACTGGCGACCGTCAAGGACTACGTCGCGCGCAACCGCCGCCGCCACAATGCGGTGCAGGCCCTGCAGCAGGTGCGCAAGCGGGTCGCCCCGCTCGAGCTTCAGGAACTCGTCGACGTCGTGGAGATCTGGGTGGACGCGGCGCTGCGCCTGACGGAGGCGGATCTCCGGAAGATGGAGCGGCTGGCCGGCGCGCAGGACAGGCGCCGCGCGCTCGACGAGGCGCGCCGCGCCGCGATGTGAGGCGCGGGGGGCCCCTCTCTCCTCAGGCAGGCCCGCGCAGGCGCGTCTCGGGCGGGCGCGCGTCGAGCGCGAACCGCACCCGGTCGAACTCGCTGCGGAGCCGCTCGATCTGGGCCGCGCCGTCCCGGACCAAATCGTCATAGGGCAGTTCGCGCCAGGACAGGCAGAGCTGGTACATGCCCTGCGCACCGATATTGGCGGAGGCGCTCCTGAGCGCATGGGCCTGATCACGGAACGCGGCGACGTCGCGGTCGCGCACGGCGCTGTCGAGCTGTTCGAGAATGCGCGCGGCATCGCGCAGGAACTCTTCGACGACCTCCTCGACGAAGTCCTTGCCGCCGAGCGCCTCGAGATCCCCGAGCGCGCCCAGATCGATCGCGGGATGGTGGCTCGGCTTGAATCGCGGATGCGACGAGATCGAGGTGACGGTGTCGCCCGCCCGGTCGATCTGCGGCGCGGCCGACGCGTCCTCCGGCACGACCGCGTCGATCAAGGTCAGCAGCTGCCTCGGGTCGATCGGCTTGCTCGCGCAATCGTCCATCCCCGCCTCCATGCAGCGCTCGCGGGCCTCCTGGCTCGCATCGGCGGTAAGGCCCAGGATCGGCACCCGGCGCTGCCCGATCGAGGCGAAGCGGTAGAGCTTCGTCGCCTCGATGCCGTCGAGCACCGGCATGTTCACGTCCATCAGCACCACGTCGAACGTGTCCTCGGCGAGGATGTCGAGGGCGGCCTCGCCGTTCTCGGCAATGCGCGACCTATGTCCGGCACGCTCCAGGATCTTCGAAAGCACCTTCTGGTTCGTGCGGTTGTCCTCGGCGATGAGGACGTGAAGCGGTCGGCGCGCGACCAGCTGCAGGCCGACGGGGTCGACCTCCTCCTCGCCGTCGCGCTCGGCCGCGATCCGCAGCGCGGCCGCGAGATCCCGAGGCCGCACCGGCATCTCCACCATGGAGACCGTATGCCGGCGCAGCTCCGGCTCGGGAAGGCCTCCGTGGTCTGCCTCACCGACAAGGATGACGCGCGCCCGTCCCCCCGCCTGCCCCGCCAGCAGCGCCAGCGTGTCGAGAAGATCGGAGCGGAGGTCGGCAGGATCGAGGATGATCGCGATCCGCCCTGCCTGCGCGCCATCGAGGCGCGCCACGGCGGCGACCGCTTCCGGGGCCGTGCGCGCGCCGGCCGGGTGCACGTCGAGCGCCGCCAGGGCATCGCGCAGCTCTTCGGCCCTCCTGGGCGAGGCCGCGAGAAGCACGACGGGAAGGCCGGCGGCCATCGGCGCGCTCGGCGCGGCCTCGCCGACGCGGAACTCGCCGCTGACCCAGAAGGTGCTGCCTTCGCCGAGCCTGCTCTCGACGCCGATCTCGCCCCCCATCAGCCCGACCAGCTGGCGCACGATCGCCAATCCGAGGCCGGTGCCCCCGTAGCGGTTGATGATCGTCTCGTCGGCCTGGCTGAAGGATTCGAAGATGCGCTCCTTCGCCTCCGGCGCAATGCCGATCCCCGTGTCGCTCACCTCGAAGCGGAGCCGCGCGCGGCCCTCCGCCTCGCCGACCATGCCAACGGCGATCGTGACGCTGCCCCTGTCGGTGAACTTCACGGCGTTGCCTGCGAGATTGAGCAGGATCTCCTTCAAATGGCGCTCGTCGCCGATGACGGAGGGGGGGACGGCGGCGGAAATGTGCAGGCCGAGATGCAGGCCTTTCGCCTGCGCCTGGGCGGCAACCATGGCCTTGACCTCGCCTAAGCTTCGATGGAGGTTGAATGCCGCTTCGTGCACCGGCATCTTGCCGGCCTCCAGCCGCGAATAGTCGAGCAGCTCGTTGATGAGGGCGAGCAGCGACCCCGCGGAGGTCCGCACGGTTCGGATCATGTCGTACTGTTCCTCGTCGAGCTCGGTCCGCCCGAGAAGGTCGCCCATGCCGATAATGGCGTTGAGCGGCGTCCTGAGCTCGTGGCTCACGCTCGCCAGGAACATGCTCTTCGCCCGGCTCGCCTGCTCCGCCGTCGCGCGGGCGCGCTCCAGCTTGCGGATGAGCGTCGCCGCATAGAGCGGCAGGATGACCAGGCCCGCGAGAAGCCCCAGCGAAAGCGCGAAATGGTCCCGCCAGTAGGGCGTGGTCTGGATGACGAGCCCGAAGCCCGCGACCCCCGCCGCCGTGCCGACCAGGAGGTAGGGCACGCCGAAGCGGAAGCCGTTGCCGAAGATGACCCAGAGATAGACCGGGTAGAGCATTGCCGTGACGTCGCCGCCGGCATGCATGCCGTAGGAGAGGATGCCGAGATCGCTGACGATCGCCACCAGCCGCCGCGGCACGCAGATCCCGGGCCAGCCCAGCATGTGGATCATGAGGGCGAGCGAGAAGAAGCAGTAGAACGAGGTGAAGGCGAGCGGCTCGACGGCACCCGCATGGCCGGAGAGAAGCGAGACGGTCAGGTAGACGAGGATCAGGAAGCTGATCACGAGACGGTTGAGCATCATCTCGTGTTCGGTATCCGGGCGTCCGCGCAGCCGCGCCCGCAGCCTTGCCACCAGCGACGTTCTGGGCCGATCGATCGCGCCGCGCGTGCTCACCTCCGACCTCAGGCCGTGTTCGCCAGGCGCATCTGCGAGCGCACCAGCGCGACGAACTCCTCCGCCGGAAGCGGCCGGCTGAAGAAGTAGCCCTGCACCTCGTCGCACTTCTCGGCCGTCAGCAGCTCCATCTGCTCGTGGGTCTCCACGCCTTCCGCCGTCACGGCGAAGTCGAGGCTCCGCGCCATCCCGATGATCGCGCGCACGATCCCGAGATCGCGGTCATTCTCGCTCATCGCCCGGATGAAGTACTGGTCGATCTTGAGGCGGTCGATGGGGAACCGCTTCACGTACTTGAACGAGGAATAGCCGGTGCCGAAATCGTCGAGCGAGAACTGCACCCCGAGCTTCCGCAGCCGCGCCAGCTCGAAGACGACGGAATCGACGTTCTCCATGACGATGTTCTCGGTGAGCTCGAGCTCGAGCCGGCGCGGATCGAGCCCGGTCTCCCGCAGGGCCGAGGTCACCAGCTCGCAGACGTCCTGGCGACGGAACTGGAGCGGAGACATGTTGACCGCGACGCGGAGCGCGGGCAGGCCGCTGCGCAGCCACCGCTGCGCCTCGTGGCACGCTTCGTGGAGCACCCATTCGTTGATCGGGACGATCAGCCCGTTCGCCTCGGCGCGGTCGAGGAATGCCCCGGGCTGCACGATGCCGTGCCCCGGCCGGTTCCACCGCAGAAGCGCCTCGGCCCCGACGATCTGGCCGGTCCTGACGTCGACCTGCGGCTGGTAGAAGAGCAGGAACTGCTTCTGGTCGATGCCGCGGCGCAGCTCGGCATCGAGCAGGATCGCCTCGCGCGCCTTCGTGCGCATTTCCGGCAGGAAGAAGCATGCCGCGCCGCCGCCCTGCGCCTTGGCGCGGTACATCGCGAGGTCGGCGGTCTTCAGAAGTTCCTCGGCGCTGTCCCCGTCGCCGGGAAAGACGGTGGTCCCGAGGCTCACGCTCGCATCGAGCTCATGCCCTTCGATCACGGCCGGCCGGCTCACGGCGGCGGAGACGCGCTTCGCCATCTCCTCGATCGCCTCGCGCGTATCGGCCTGCGTCTGCAGGATCGCGAATTCATCGCCGCCAAGGCGGGCGACGACGTCGCCTTCGCCGGCGACCTGGCTCAGGCGGGAACCGACGATCTTGAGGAGCTCGTCGCCGCGGCTGTGGCCGAGCACGTCGTTGACGCTCTTGAAGTGGTCGAGATCGAGGAGATGGAGAGCGATCTCGCGGCCCGCCGCCCGCGCACGCGGGATCTCGCGGCTGAGACGGTCCGAGAGAAAGACCCGGTTCGGAAGATCGGTGAGGGGATCGTGATGCACGAGATGCACCAGATGGGCCTCGGCCTGCTTCCGCTCGGTGATCTCGAGCGAGGTCGTCAGCACGCTCGCGACCTCGCCTCCCGTCTCGCGCAAGGGGGATTTCGTCGTGATGAAGTGGCGCCGACGACCGTCGAGGTCGATCACCTCCTCTTCGAAGCTCGGCAACGCCTCGCCGGTCCTGAGTACGGCGGCATCGAGCTCGCTGTGACGTTTCTTGCGCTCGAGGCGGTTGGCCCTCGCCGTTTCCGGCCCCCGCGCCGCGCCCGACTCGTTGCCCTGGACGGAGATATGACAGGCATTGGCGAAGATGCAGCGGCCATCGCGATCGACCGCGCTGATCATCGCGGGCACGGTGTCGATCACCTGGGCGAGGCGCTCGCGGCTGTTGCGAAGCTCTTCGGCGCGGGACTGCTCGCTGTGCTGGAGGGCACGCTCGAGATCGGAGGCGCGATGCTCGAGGAGAAGCTGCTGATGTCTCAGCTTGAGGAGGTTGCGCGCGCGGGTGACGAACTCGCTGTGGTCGACCGGGCTCTGCAGGAAGTCGGTCGCGCCGGCCTCGAGCGCCTGGTGGCGGAAGCTCCGCTCCTCATACACCGTGATGACGATGACCGGGACGTCGGCGCAGCCGGGCTGCTCGCGAAACCGCCGCGTGAACTCGGCGCCGTCGATGTTCGGCATCTTGTAGTCGGTGATCACCAGATCGGGAACGTTTCCCGTCATCCAGGCGAGCGCCGAGAGCGGGTCCTCGAACGTCTTCACCACGACGTCCGCATCGATCGTCGCGGCGAGCCGGGTGAAGATCTGCCGATTGGTGGCTCGGTCGTCGAGGATGACTATCAGCGCCATCTTGCTACCGCCTCCTCCGGCCCGCACACCAATCGTCAAGGGCCGCTCGCCTTTCGGTACGACCGCCCGCAACCGAGCCGACAAATAAAGTAGAAGTGTGTAGATTTGCCTCGACCCACGGTCCGGCAACGCTTTCGATCAGCCATGGTGGACGAGAGGTAACCGCCAGCGGCTTTAGGAATGCTTAATGGGTCGGCAGCCCGGGCGGCGCCCTGCCGCCCGTCATGCCCCGAGCAGGCGGAAGGCGTCGACGTCGAACAGCCCAAGATCTGTGATCTTCAGGTGCGGAATGACCGGAAGCGGCAGGAAGGCGACCTGGAGGAACGGCTCGGGAAGCGTGCAGCCGAGCCCGCGCGCGGCTTGGCGAAGCGTGAGGAGATCGGCGTGCACGCTCTCGAAGGGCGCAAGGCTCATGAGCCCGGCGAGCGGGAGCGCGAGTTCCGCTTCGATGCAGCCGGAAGAGGCCACCACGAAACCGCCGCCGAGCGCGCTGACCCGGTTTGCCGCGGCCGCCATGTCGTCGGCCTCGATCCCGACCACGGTGATGTTGTGGCTGTCGTGGCCGACCGAGGACGCGATCGCGCCGCGCTTCAGGCCGAAGCCGTGGACGAAACCCTTCCCGATATTCCGGTTCCGGCCGTGGCGCGCGACGACGGCGACGCGGATCGCGTCCTGCGCGGGATCGGGCAGCTGGAACCCGCCCTCCTCCGGCAGCCGCATCGCCAGCCGCTCGGTGATGATCCGGCCGGGAACCACGCCGATGACGGGCACCTCCCCCGCCGCAGCGGGAACACGGAAATCGGCCGGCTCGACGACAGGCGCCTTCATGCTGTCCAGTCCCACCGGCGGAACCGGGACACGCGCCTCGAAGAGCGCGTCCGAGACCGGCCGCCCGCCGGCGATGACCCGGACGACGCGGCAGCTCGCAATGTCGTCCGCCACCAGGACGAGATCGGCGCGCCAGCCGGGCGCGACGAGGCCCCGGTCGCGCAGCCCGAACGCCATCGCCGCCGACCACGAGGCGGCACGGTAGGCGAGGTGCGGCTCGCGCCCGAGCCGGATCAGCTCGCGGATCATGTGGTCGAGATGGCCTTCCTCGGCGATGTCGAGCGGGTTCCGGTCGTCGGTGCAGAGCGCCATCACGGATGCGGTGTCCGCGTCGAGCACCTCGGCGAGCGCGTGAAGGTCCTTCGAGACGGACCCTTCCCTGATGAGCACCGTCATCCCCTTGGCGAGCTTCTCGCGCGCCTCCGCCGCCGACGTGGCCTCGTGCTCGGTCCGGATTCCGGCCGCGAGATAGGCGTTGAGGGCCTTTCCCCCGAGTAGCGGCGCATGACCGTCCACATGGCCGCCACCGAACGCGGCCAGCTTGTCGAGCACGCCGGGATCGCACTGGATCACGCCGGGAAAATTCATGAACTCGGCGAGCCCGATCACCTTCGGATGGCTGCGGAACGGCAGGAGGTCCGCGGCTTCCAGGGCGGCCCCGGCGGTTTCGAAGACGGTTGCCGGCACGCAGGAGGAAAGCTGGACGCGGAGGTCCATCACCATCCGCTCGCTGCAACCGAGGAAATAGCGGATGCCCTCGGCGCCCAGCACATTGGCGATCTCGTGGGGATCGCAGATCGCCGTCGTGACACCGTGGGGCAGCACGCAGCGCTCGAATTCGAAGGGCGTCACGAGCGAGGACTCGACATGAAGATGCGTGTCGATGAAGCCGGGCACGCAGACGAGCCGACGACCGTCGATCACCTCCCGTCCGTCGTATTCGGCCAGGGTGCCGACGATGCGGTCCCCGACGATCGCGACGTCGCTCTCGACCGTGGCGCCGGTGATGACGTCGAGGATCGCCGCGCCCTTGATGACCAGGTCGGCCGGCTCACGGCCGGCCCCGGCGGCGATCGCGCGCCGAAGGAACTCCTTGTCGACCATGTGTCGTCCCCTTCTCCTCGAGCCCGAGGCACCGCCGGCCATCGAAGAGGCACGGCGGAATTTCCGCAAGGCTTGATCCAGGCCAAGGCGCCTGATTGCCTGTCTCCACCGAAATGACCGAGGATGGAAGGCGAGCCAGGGTGCCGGAGCCGGTCTTCACGATCACGGGCCTGAAGAAGAGCTACCGGACCGGCGATGTCGTCGTGCAGGCGCTGCGCGGCGTCGACGCGATTCTCTACGATCGGGAAGTGGCCGTCCTGCTCGGCCCTTCCGGCAGCGGGAAATCCACCCTGCTCAACATTATCGGCGGGCTCGATACGGCGACGGAAGGGACCGTGCTCTTCCGAGGCGAGAACCTCGCCGAATATTCGGAACGCAAGCTCACGCTCTACCGGCGCGACCATGTCGGCTTCGTCTTCCAGTTCTACAATCTCGTGCCAAGCCTCACGGCCAAGGAGAACGTGGCGCTCGTCACGGAGGTGGCCCGGGAACCCATGCGCCCGGAGGAGGCGCTGGACCTGGTCGGGCTCGGGGAGCGCCTCTCGCATTTTCCGGCCCAGCTCTCGGGCGGCGAGCAGCAGCGTGTCGCCATCGCGCGGGCAATCGCGAAGCGGCCCGACGTGCTCCTGTGCGACGAGCCGACCGGCGCGCTCGATTCGCGCACCGGGATCCGGGTTCTCGAGGCGCTGACGACCGTGAACGAATCGCTCGGAACGACGACGGCGATCATCACCCACAACGCCGCCATCCAGCGGATCGCACATCGCGTCTTCACCTTCTCGGACGGCCGCATCGTCGAGACGCACGAGAACGCCGAGCGGGTGCGGCCCGCGGACGTCGAGTGGTGAACGATGCGCACGCTCGACATCAAGCTCGTGCGCGACCTGAAACGCCTCTGGGCGCAGGCCCTCGCCGTCGCCCTCGTGCTGGCCTGCGGCGTCGCAACGCTCATCCTGGCGACGGGGGCGTACCGCTCGCTCGAAGAGACCCGCTCGGCCTATTACGAGCGCTATCGCTTCGCCGACGTCTTCGCGTCCGCCACGCGGGCTCCGCTCTCTGTCGGCGACACCTTGCGCGCCATTCCAGGGGTCGCCGCCGTCGAGACCAGGGTGATGCGCCACGTCCTCCTCGACATTCCCGGCATGCGTGAGCCGGCGACCGGGATGGCCGTATCGCTGCCGGCCGGGCGCGAGCCGGCGGTCAACGCAGTCTTCCTCCGGGAGGGTAACTGGCCCGAAGCCGGCCGCGAACTGGAAGCCGTCATCAACGAGAACTTCGCCGAGGCGCACGGCTTCGAGCCGGGCTCCACCTTCCAGGCGATCCTGAACGGCGCGAAGGCGACCATCCGCGTGACCGGGATCGGGCTCTCGCCCGAATTCGTCTATGCGCTCGGCCCCGGCGACATGATGCCGGACGACCGCCGCTTCGGCGTGCTCTGGATGCCGGAGCGGGCGCTTGCACCGCTCTTCGACCTCGACGGCGCGTTCGACAGCGTCGGGCTGCGGCTCCTGCGCGGCGCGAGCGAGCCGGACGTGATCGACGCGGTCGACGACGCGCTGTCGCGTTACGGCGGCACCGGCGCCTACGGCCGGAAGGACCAGATGTCGAACGCCTTCCTGGACGGCGAGCTGACCCAGCTTTCGGCGATGGCGCGCATCATCCCGCCGATCTTCCTGTTCGTCTCGGCGTTCCTGATCAACATGATCCTGTCGCGGCTGATCGCGCTCGAGCGCGAGCAGATCGGCCTCCTCAAGGCGCTCGGCTATGGCCGCTTCGCGGTAGCCTGGCACTATCTGAAGCTCGTCATCCTGATCGCCGCGGTCGGGATCGCGATCGGCTTCGTCGCGGGAACCTGGCTCGGACGCGGCCTCACCGAGCTCTACTCGAAATTCTATTCCTTCCCGTTCCTGATCTTCCGCTGGGACGCGGACATCTATCTCGTGGCGGCCGGCGTCTCGCTGGGCGCGGCCGTCGCCGGCGCGGCACGGGCCGTCTTCTCGACGCTCGCGCTCGCCCCGGCCGTCGCCATGAAGCCGCCTGCGCCCCCCGTCTACCGCCAGTTTCTCGGCGGTGCGCTCGCCCGGGTGCCGCTGTTCTCGCAGCTGACCATCATGGGCCTGCGCCACATGATGCGCTGGCCGGTCAGGGCGGCCACGAGCATGCTCGGCACGTCGCTCGCCGTCGCGCTCCTCATCGTCGCGCTCTTCAGCTTCGATTCCGTCGCCTTCATGCTGGAGGTGATGTTCTACCAGTCCGAACGCGAGGACGCGACGCTGAGCTTCGCTTCGGAGCGTCCCCCCGCCGTCGTGCCGGCCGTGCTCGACCTGCCCGGCGTCATGAAGGCGGAACCGTTCCGCGCCGTCGCCGCGATCGTGCGCCACGGCCATCTCGAACGCCGCCTCAGCCTCACCGGAAAGCCGCCCGGAGCGGATCTGAGCCGCGTGCTCGACATGGAGCTCGCCCCGGTCGTGCTGCCGGAGACCGGACTGGCCGTCAGCGACCGGGTGGCGAGCCTCCTCGACATCCGGCTCGGCGACCTGGTGGAGGTGGAGCTGCTCGAGGGCAGCCGCCGCACGGCCGAGGTGCCGGTGACGGCGATCATCCAGAGCTATATCGGGCTGATGGTCTTCATGGATGCCGGCGCGCTCGACCGCCTGGCGGGGATCGGGCCGCGCGTCTCCGGCGTGCACGTCTCCGTCGACCCGGCGCGGCTCGATGCGCTCTACCGGGCCGTGAAGGAGACCCCGGCGGTCAGCTCCATCGCGCTGCAGACGGTCTCGCGCGACCGCTTCAGGGAGACCATGCAGGAGAACATGACGATCATGACGACGATCTATGTCACGCTTGCCGTCATCATCGCCTTCGGCGTGGTCTACAATTCGGCCCGCATCCAGCTCTCCGAGCGCGCGCGCGAGCTCGCGACGCTCCGCGTCCTCGGCTTCACGCGCGCGGAGGTCTCCCGCGTCCTCCTGACCGAGCTCGGGGTCGTGGTGCTCCTCGCGCAGCCGCTCGGCTGGGCGCTCGGCTACGGCTTCTCGGCCGCCGTCGTGTCGGGCCTCGCGAGCGATCTCTTCCGGGTGCCGCTCGTCGTGGAGCCGGCGACCTTCGTCAAGGCGAGCCTCGTCGTCGCCGGCGCGGCCATCGTCTCCGCGCTGATCGTCCGCCGCCGGATCGACCGGTTCGATCTCGTCGAAGTGCTGAAGAGCCGGGAGTGAGCCGATGGTCTGGGTGAGACGCGCGGTCCTGCTCGTCGTCGCGGCGCTCATCGTCGGCGGCGCCGTCTACGCGCTGTTGCCGTCGCCCGTCCAGGTGGATCTCGGTCCGGTCGACCGGGGCACGATCGAGGTGACGGTCGACGAGGAGGGCATGGCGCGGATCGCCGATGTCTACCAGGTGTCGTCGCCGGTCGCGGGCCAGCTCGAGCGCTTTCCGCTCAAGGTCGGCGATTCGGTGAAGCGCGGCGTCACGATCATCGGCGAGATCCGGCCCGCGCAGCCGGCCTTCCTTGACGTCCGGTCGCGGCGCGAGCTCGAGGCCGCCGTCGACGCCGCCCGCGCCGCCGTCGAGCTGGCCCGGGCGGAGCTCACGCGCTCGCAGGCGGAGGCCCGCCTCGCCGACGCCGACCTCGACCGCGCCGAGCGCCTGGCAGGCACGTCCACCATCTCCGCCCGCGCGCTCGAGAAGGCCGTCCTCGACGCGCAGTCGGCGCAGGCGCAGGTGCAGCAGTCGCAGGCCAACCTGCAGCTCCGGCAAAGCGAACTCGCAAGCGCGGAGGCCCGCCTCATCCAGCCCGACCAGACGGCCGGCGAGAATGCGGGCAGCTGCTGCGTGCTGATCCGGCCGCCGGTCGACGGCGTGGTGCTGAAGGTCATGGCGGAGAACGCGCAGGTGGTCGCGGCCGGAACCCCGATCGCGCAGATCGGAAATCCGAGCGATCTGGAGGTCGTGGTGGATCTCCTCTCGAGCGACGCGGTGCGCGTGCGGCCGGGCGCGGAGGCCTATGTCGAGGGCTGGGGCGGCGGCGAAATCCTGCCTGCCCGCGTCCGCCGCGTCGACCCGGCCGCCTTCACGAAGGTCTCGGCGCTCGGCATCGAGGAGCAGCGGGTCAACACCGTGCTCGACCTCGTCGCGCCGGCCGCCCAGACAAAGCGGCTCGGGCACGAATACAGGGTCGACGTGAGGATCGTCCTCTGGCGGGGAGAGGTGGTCCGCGTGCCGCTCGCCGCGCTGTTCCGGCAGGGCGCGGACTGGGCCGTCTTCAAGGTCGTCGACGGCAAGGCGGCGCTCACACGGGTGAAGATCGACCACCGGAACACGGCGCAGGCCGAGGTCACGGCCGGCCTTTCGCCGGGCGACGTGGTGATCCTGCATCCGAGCGATCGGGTCGAGGACGGCATCCGCGTCGCGTCCCGCACGACAGACCGGGCGAGCTGAACCGGCCTACGGCACCAGCACCGCCGCGCCGGTGAGCTCGCCCGCGCGCAGCCGCGCGAGCGCGAGGTTCGCCGCTTCGAGCGGAAACACCTCGACATGGGTCCTGACCGGCACCCGCGGCGCAACCGCGAGAAAGGATTCGGCGTCGGCGCGTGTGAGGTTGGCGACCGAACGCAGCACGCGCTCGCCCCAGAGGATCGCATAAGGGAACGACGGAATGTCGCTCATGTGGATGCCGGCGCAGACGACCGTTCCGCCCTTCCGCACGGCACGGAGCGCCGCCGGCACGAGCGGGCCGACAGGCGCGAAGATCACCGCGCAATCGAGCTCGGCCCGGGACGGCTCGTCGGAGCCCCCCGCCCACACCGCGCCGAGCGAGCGTGCAAAATCCTGCGCCGCATTGTCGCCCGGACTGGTGAAGGCATGGACCTCCTGCCCGAGATGGCGCGCGACCTGCGCCATGATGTGGGCGGCCGCGCCGAAGCCATAGATGCCGATGCGGCCCGCCTCCCCTGCCATCCTGTGGGCGCGATGGCCGATCAGGCCCGCGCAGAGGAGCGGCGCCGCCTCGACATCGGAATAGCCGGCGGGCAGCGGAAACGCGAAGCGGGCGTCGGCGACCGCGAATTCGGCGTAGCCGCCGTCGAGCGTGTAGCCCGTGAAGGAGGGCCGGTCGCAGAGATTCTCCTCGCCGGCGCGGCAGAAGCGGCATTCCCCGCAGGTGCGGCCGAGCCAGGGCACCCCGACCCTGTCTCCGAGCTTGAAGCGCTCGACGCCCGGGCCGGTCGCGGCGACCCGTCCGACGATCTCGTGGCCCGGCACGAGCGGGAGCTTCGGATCCGGCAGCTCGCCGTCGACCACGTGGAGGTCGGTCCGGCAAACGCCGCAGGCGAGCACCTTGACGAGGACCTCTCCCGGTCCCGGCCGAGGGACGGGCAGCTCGCGGAGCACGAGCGGCGTGCCCGGCCGCTCCAGAACCATCGCCTTCATGACGCCCCTCCGTCTTCGGGGAGAGCTTAGAGGGCGAACCGATCCGTGCAAGGCGCGGCATAGGCTCCGCGCCGGGGCTTCAATCCGTGGCGAAAAGCCAGCTCGGCAGATCGACCACGGCCTGAAGCACCGCGTCGGCATGAGGC
Source organism: Propylenella binzhouense (assembly GCF_009866965.1). Classification (GTDB taxonomy): domain Bacteria; phylum Pseudomonadota; class Alphaproteobacteria; order Rhizobiales; family Afifellaceae; genus Propylenella; species Propylenella binzhouense. Next base: position 14,112 of record NZ_SPKJ01000031.1, read on the forward strand.
GCGAGATCCTCGTACCTGCCGTTCCCGGTCAGCACCCCCACGGCGGCGCCGGCACCCGCCGACCGCGCCATGTGAAGGTCGTGGAGATTGTCGCCCACCATCAGGACGCCCCCCGGATCGACGCCAGCCGTCCGGCAGAAGCTTTCCACCATGTCCGGGGCAGGCTTCGGGTTCGCGACCGCATCATAGCCGATCACCGCCTCGAAGCGGTCGGCGAGGCCGATCCGGCCGAGCCATGCCCGGGCGGCGGCCGTGCTGTCGTTGGTCGCCACCCCGAGGCGGAAGCCCCGCATGCGCAGGAGGTCGAGCATGGCGCCGAGGCCGGCGATCGGCAGCGCTTCCACGCCCTCGGTGACGAACACCTCGTTGACGCGCGCCTCGAGCCGGGCGCGCTCGGCGACCTCCGCCGCGGGAAACCAGAGGTCGACGATGTCGCGCGAATTGCCGGCGCCGAGCACGGAGCCGGGCGCCACGCGGCTCGTGAGCGGATCCATGCCGCCCTGGACGAGAAGACGCTCCGCGCGCGCCGCGTCGCCCTCTGCCAGCTCGTGCGCCAGCCGCCGGAAGATCGGCGGCCAGCTCGCCTGGAAATCGGCGAGCGTGCCGTCCTTGTCGAAGAGCACCGCCTGCAGCGGAGGCGGCCGCCGCGCGCTCATTCGGCCGGCGAGAGATGCGCGTCTCCGCGCAGGATGTGCGTCGCCTCGGCGTCGCGCGTGGCGATGAGCGTGTAGAACATCGGCAGCACGAAGAGGGTGAAGAGCGTGCCGATCGTCATGCCGGCCGCGATCACGAGGCCCATCGAGAAGCGCGCCGCCGCACCTGCGCCCTCCGCCCGCAGGAGCGGGATGACGGCGAGCACGATCGCCGCGGTCGTCATCAGGATCGGACGGAGCCGGACGCGGGCCGCGGCGACGATCGCCTCGCGCTTGGTGAGGCCGGTTTCGCGCTGCTGGTTGGCGAACTCCACCATCAGGATGCCGTGCTTGGTGATGAGGCCGATCAGCGTGATGAGACCGACCTGGGTGTAGATGTTGAGCGTCGCGAGGCCGAGATTGAGCGGCACCAGCGCACCGAAGATCGAGAGCGGCACGGTCATCATGATGATGAGCGGATCGCGGAAGCTCTCGAACTGCGCCGCGAGCACCAGATAGATGATGACGATGGCGAGGCCGAAGGCGATGAGGGTCGAGTTGCCCTCGGTCACCTCCAGGCGCGACTGGCCGGCGAAATCCTCGAAGAAGCCGGTCGGCATGACCTCGCTCGCGATGTCCCGGAGCGCCTGCAGCCCGTCGCCGGTGGTCACGCCCGGCAGCGGCAGCGCGGAGAGGGTCGCGGAGTTGAGCTCGTTGAACTGCTCGATCGCCGTCGCCACCGCCTGGGTCTCGACGCGGATGACGGCGGAGAGCGGGACCATGGCGCCGGACGCGCTGCGCACGAAATAATCGCCGAGATTTTCCGGGTTGAACCGGTCGTGCTGCGGCACCTGGGTGATGACGTCGTAGCTGCGGCTCTCGCGGTCGAACTTCGAGACCGAGCCGCCGCCGACGAGCGCGTTGAGCGTGGTGCCGATCTCGCTGATGCTGACGCCAAGCGCGGCCGCCCGGTCGCGGTCGATGGTGACCCGTGCCTGCGGCAGGGTGAAGGCGAGCGAGTTTTGCACGACGATGAAGCGGCCGCTCTTCATCGCGCGGTCCTTGATCTGCTCGGCGACCGCATAGACGTCCGATGCGTCGCCGATCGAGCGGATCACGTACTGGATCGGCATACCGCCGCCGGAGCCCGGCAGGGAAGGCGGCGAGAAGACGAAGGCCTGCACGCCCGCGACCTTGTCGATGATGCCCTGGATCTGGTTCTTCACCTCGTCCTGCGAACGGTCGCGCTCGCCCCAGGGCTTCAGCACCCAGGCCGCGAAGGCCGAACTCGACCCGCCGAAGCCGACCACCGAGAAGCGGGCGTCCACTTCCTTGATGTCGGCGGTGCGGGTGCGCATCTGTTCGGCATACATCTCCGTATAATCGGAGGTGGCGTAGGCCGGTGCCGTGATGAGCGCGAAGAGCGCGCCGCGATCCTCCTCCGGCGCGAGCTCGCTGCTCGTGTTCAGGAACAGGAAGATCATGGTTCCGAAGAGCGCGAGCACGATGAAGAGCGTCACGGGCCGGTAGTCGAGCGAGCCGGAGACGCGCCGGCCATACCAGGACGACAGGCTCTCGAAGCGACGGTCGACGAAGGACTGGAACCGGCTCACCTTCGCGCCATGCCCCGGCAGCAGCCGGGCCGACATCATGGGCGACAGCGTGACCGCGATGAAGCCCGAGATGATGACCGCACCGGCCAGCGTGAACGCGAACTCGCGGAACAGCGAGCCGGTCAGGCCCTGCACGAAGCCGATCGGCGCATAGACCGCGGCGAGCGTGATCGTCATCGCCACGACCGCACCGAAGATTTCCCGCATGCCGACGATCGCCGCCTGCATCGGCGGCTCGCCGCGCTCGAGATGACGATGGATGTTCTCCACGACCACGATGGCATCGTCCACGACGAGGCCGATCGCGAGCACCATCGCGAGAAGCGTCAGCGTGTTGATGGAATAATCGAGCGCCCAGAGGACGAAGCAGACGCCGACGAGCGACAGCGGTATCGTGACGATCGGCACCAGGACCGAGCGGAAGGACCCAAGGAAGAGGAGGATGACGAGCACCACGATCACCACCGCTTCGCCGATCGTCCGGAACACTTCCTCGATCGAGGCCTGGATCGATTCCGTCGCGTCGTAGACGAGGTCGAGCGCCATGCCGGGCGGGAGCTCGCGCTGGATCTGGGGCAGCTCCGCCCGGACCGCCGAGGAGACGTCGAGCGGATTGGCCTCCGGGCCGCCGCTGATCCCCAGGAAGATGCCCTGCTCGCCGTTGAACGAGACCTTCACGTCCTCGCTCTCCGGCCCGAACTCCACCCGCGCGACATCCCCGAGCCGCACGACCTCCGCGCCTTCGGAGCGGACGGGCAGCTGCCCCATCGCCTCCGGCGTCTGGAGCGTCGTCGCGGTCTCGATGGTGTAGGCGACGAACTCGTTCTGCGTCTTGCCCGGCGCGGAGAGGAAGTTGCTGGCGCGAATCGCGCTCAGCACGTCGGAAGCGGTCACCGACCGCGCGGCCATCTTCAGCGGATCGAGCCAGATGCGCATCGCGAACTCGCGCCCGCCCAGGATCTGGACCTCGCCGACGCCTTCGATCGTCGAGAACCGAGACTGCACCACGCGCGAGATGTATTCCGTGACCTGCTGCGGATTCATCGTCGAGCTGCGCACGGCGAGATACATCAGGGCGAAGGTCTGGCCGGTGCCCTTCTGGATGATCGGGTCCTCGGCGTCGGTCGGGAGCTGGCCCCGGACCTGCTGCACCTTGGCGATGACGTCGACGAGCGCCTGGTCCGGATCGGCGTTGAGCCGCATGTTGACCGTGACCGTGCTCGAGCCGAGGCTGCTCTTGGACGTCACGTAGTCGACGCCGTCCGCGGTCGCGACCGCCTTCGCGACCGGGGTCGTGATGAAGCCCTGCATCAGTTCCGCACCCGCGCCCGGATAGGTCGTCGTGACGGTGATCACCGTCTCCTCGACCTCCGGGTATTCGCGGATCGACATGTTGATGAAGCCCTGCGCCCCGAGGAGCAGGACGAGCAGGCTGACGACGATCGTGAGGACCGGACGCCGGATGAAGAGTTCGGAGAAGTTCATCGGCTGCTCGCCTGCTCTTCGAGCGCGACCTTGGCAGGATCAATGCTGTTGTCGATCGCCACCGGCGCGTTGTTGGAGAGCTTGTTCTGCCCCGAGGTGATGACCTGCTGCCCCGGCTCCAGGCCCTTGGCGATCTCCACGAGCTGCCCCTGGCGCCGCCCGAGCACGACGAAGACCTGCTTGGCCACCAGCTTCGGCCCCTCCTCGCCGCCGGCCGCCGGCTCTTCGGCACCGGTGGATGCGGCCGGCGCGGCAGGCGGAGCGGCGCCGCCGGCGCTCCCCGCCTCGCCTTCCGCCGCCGACGGCTTCTCCTCCTCGACGACGAAGACATAGTCGCCGTAGAGGCTCGTCACGACGCTCGTCTGCGGAATCGCGATGATGTTGGCCTCGGCGGGCAGACGGATGCGCACCTGGACGAACTGGCCGGGGCGGAGCACGCCGTCCGAATTCTCTACCTCGGCGCGCACCGACACCAGCCTGGTGGCCGGATCGATCTTCGGATCGATCCCGGTGATCCGGCCTCTGTAACGGAAATCATCGCCCTGGAGAGCGAACATCGCCTCCTGCCCGAGCCTCAGATCGCCAAGGCGCTGCTCGGGAACGGTGAAATCGGCCTTCATCGTATCGAGCTGCTGGAGCGTCGCGATGCTGGTGCCGGCCTGCACGAACGCGCCGACATCCACCCGCGGGATGCCGATCGTGCCGGAGAACGGCGCCTTGATAGCCTTCTGTTCGATGACGGCCTTGAGCCGCTCCAGCGTGGAGCGGGAGGCGGCGAGCGTCGTCTGCGCCTCCTGCAGGGTGGCTTCCGAGCTGACGCCGCGCTGCTCGAGGCGGGTGGCGCGCTCGAGCTGCGCCTCGTCGCGCTTGATCGCGGCCTGCGCGGCGATGAGCTCCGCGCGCTCGATCGCGTCGTCGATCTGGACGAGAAGCTGGCCCTCCTCCACCTGATCGTTCGCATTGAAGGCGACCTTCGTCACGACGCCGGCGGTCTGGGAGGCGACGTCCACCCCCTGAGCCGCCACCAGCGAACCGATCGCCTCGATTTCGGGCGCCCAGTTCATCGGGCGCACCTCGGCCGCCGAGACGGTGACGGTCGGGACCGGCCTCGATGCGAAGAACTGTCCGATCATTTTGGCGCGGAACAGGTTGAAGCCGACCAGCCCGCCGACGACCAGGCCCACCAGCAAGATGGCAATGAGAAAGCGCTTGATCATGACGTTCGGGCAGGCCTTGAAAGATGAAACGGTGGCCGGAGACGGGTCCGTCGCTCGATACGCCCGACCCTCTCGCGGCAGAAGTTCCGGCCGAATCCGGCCGGCCCCGGATGCGCGGAACGACAGCGAGAAATTAGCGGATCGGCCGCGTGTGTCCAGTAGACGGCCGAAGCCGATGCTGCAATCGCAAAATCACGATGGGGCGACGTGCCCGGTCAAACGGCCGCGCGGCCGAGATCGCCCGTCATCGCGGCGTCGAAAATCGCCAGCGCCCCGTCGACCGTGAGGGCGACCGGATTGCCGCCGGCGGTCGGATCGACGACGGCCATTTCGGCGATCCGCTGCCGGTCCGAACCGTCGAGGCCGAAATCGGCGAGCGTGTCCGGCACGCCGATCGCGGCGCGGAGCGCAAGCACCGCCGTCAGGAACCCGTCATATCCGTCGGCGATGCCGAGATAGCCGGCCGCCCGCTTGATCTTCGGCGTGATGGCCTCGCGGTTGAACGCCAGCACATAGGGCATGAAGACGGCGTTGGTCATGCCGTGATGGGTGTCGTAGAGCGCGCCGACCGGATGGGAGAGCGCATGGATGGCGCCGAGGCCCTTCTGGAACGCGGTCGCTCCCATCGCCGCGGCGGCCATCATGTGGGCGCGCGCGGGAATGTCGGAGCCGTCGGCGACCGCTCTCGGCAGGCTGTCGAAGACGAGGCGCATGCCCTCCACCGCGATGCCGTCGGCCATCGGGTGGAAGGCCGGCGCGCAATAGGCCTCGAGGCAGTGCGCGAGCGCGTCCATGCCGGTCCCGGCGGTGATGCGCGGCGGCATCCCGACCGTCAGCTCCGGATCGCAGATGACGGTGGTCGGCATCATCTTCGGATGGAAGATCACCTTCTTGGTATGGGTCGCCTCGTCGGTAATGACGCCGGCGCGGCCGACTTCCGAGCCCGTCCCCGCCGTCGTCGGCACTGCGATGATCGGCGCGATGCCGGCCGGATCGGCGCGCGTCCACCAGTCGCCGATATCCTCGAAGTCCCAGACCGGCCGGCTCTGCCCCACCATGAAGGCGATCAGCTTGCCGACGTCGAGGGCGCTGCCGCCGCCGAATGCGACCACGCCGTCATGGCCGCCGGCGCGGAACGCCTCGACGCCGGCGACGAGGTTCGACTCGACCGGATTGGGCTTGACGTCGGAAAAGATGCCGGCTTCGGTGCCGGCGAGACGGAGGACGTCGAGGGCGCGGGCCGTGATCGGGAGCGGCCGGAGCACCGGATCGGTGACGAGGAGGGGCCGCGCGATGCCCGCCGACCGGCAGGCTTCGGCGAGTTCGGCGATGCGCCCGGTGCCGAAGCGGACGGTGGTGGGATAATTCCAGTTCGCCGCCAACTGCACCATGACCCCCCGGACCCCTGACTTTTAGCTGACTTATAATAGCAGATTTTGTGTACGATTGGATACGGCTGTGTGTCCGGCCTCGGATAATTCCCGCATGTTTCCCGCATGCGGCCGGGAATCGCTAGGTCCCCAGCCGGAAATGATACGATTTCGGACGGGTCAGCGCCTCGAAGCCGAAGCGCGAGAGCGCTGCACCCCGCCCGGTGTCCTTCACGCCCGTCCAGACCAGCGCGGGATCGAGATAGTCGCAGCGGTTCATGAAGACCGTGCCCGTCTCGATCCCGTCGCCGATCGCCGCGGCCTCGTCGGCATCGCGGGTCCAGACCGAGGCCGTCAGGCCGTAGGCGCTGTCGTTCATCAGCGCGACCGCCTCCTCGTCATCGTGCACCGGCATGATGCCGACGACGGGCCCGAAGCTCTCCTCGCGCATGACGCTCATCTGGTGGTCGACATTCGTCAGGACCTCCGGCCCGATATAGGGCGAGCCCGGGCGGTCGCCGGCAACGGCGCTGCCGATCTCGGCGCGCGCCCCCTTCCGCCGCGCCTCCGCAATCTGCTCGCGCACATGGTCGGCGAAGCGCGCCTGCGCCATCGGCCCGAGCGTCACGTCCGGATCGAGCGGATCGCCGACGCGGTATTGCCGCGCGAGGTCGACGAAGCCTTCGACGAACGGCTTGTAGACCTCCCGATGCACATAGATGCGCTCGATGCCGCAGCAGCTCTGCCCGCTATTGTAGAACGCGCCGTCGACCAGGTTCTCGATCGCATGGTCGAGCTTCGCGTCCGCGCGCACATAGGCCGGGTCCTTGCCGCCGAGCTCGAGGCCGAGGCTCGCGAAGGTTCCCGCCGCGGCGCGCTCGATCGCCCGCCCGCCCGCGACGGATCCGGTGAAGGCGACGTGATCCACGCGTCCGGACGCGATCAGTCGCTCGGTCTGGTCGTGCGAGAGCACGAGGTTGCTGAAGAGGCCCGCGGGCAGGCCGGCGTCGTCGAAGGCCGCCTGGAACCGCTCCCCGACGAGAAGGGTCTGCGAGGCATGCTTCAGCAGCACGGCATTGCCGGCCATCAGCGCGGGAAAGATGCTGTTGACGGCGGTGAGATAGGGATAGTTCCAGGGGGCGACGACGAAGACGAGCCCGAGCGGCTCGCGCTTCACATAGCGGCGGAAGCCTGCGATCTCGGCGGGCACGACCGGGGCGAGCGAGGCCTCGGCGATCGACCCCATGTAGCGGATGCGCTCCTCGACGCCGCGCTTCTCGCCGCCGTAGCGGACCGGGCGGCCCATCTGCCAGGCGAGCTCCGGCACGATCTCGACATTCATCGCAAGGAGCGCATCGAGCGCGGCGAGGCAGAGGCGGACCCGCTCGGCGACCGGCGCGCGCGCCCAGTCCGCCTGCGCGGCGCGGGCGCGGACGACCGCCCGGTCGAGTTCGGAATCCGCGGCGACCGGCCGTTCGGCATAGACGGACCCGTCGACGGGCGAGATGATCCTGATCGTGGTCACGGCGTGGTCTTTCCCGCTCTCGGCATCGCGTCCTCCATCCGCCGGCATGTCGCATCCATGAGGTCAGGGCATTCGGGAAAAGCGGCGGCCGCGAGGTCCCTGGCCGGCGCGATCCAGGTCAGCCCTTCATGGCGCCGAACAGCGGATGAGCAGCTTCCGGTCCGGCTTTCGCATGCCCGCTCCGGCCGCACACGGTTCCGCTCCACCGATCGGCTTCTCATCGGTCTCGGTCAAGGGATTCGTTCCCTCGTCGCGCTCCGCCGGCCTCAATACCGCTCGAAGCCGCGCTTCAGCTCCCAGTCGGTGATCCTGCGATCATATTCGAACTGCTCCCACTTCGCCGTGTGGACGTAATGGTCGACGACCTCGTCCCCGAAGGCGGCGCGCAGCATATCCGATCCGTCCATCAGAGCGGCCGCCTCGCGCAAGGTTTTCGGCACGTCGGCCAGCCCCTCCTCGCGATAGGCGTCGCCCGCGAAGGGCGGCGGCAGTTCGAGCTCCTCCTCGATGCCGGCGAGGCCGGCTGCAAGGAGAGCCGCAAAGGCCAGATACGGATTGAGATCGGCGCCGCCAATCCGGCATTCGGTGCGGATCGCCTTAGAGTGCTCGCCGCAGAGCCTGAAGCCGGCGGTCCTGTTGTCGCGGCTCCAGATCGCCTTGGTCGGGGCGAAGGTGCCGACCTGGAAGCGCTTGTAGGAGTTCACGTAAGGGGCCAGGAACCACGTGATCTCGCCGGCATGTCTGAGCTGGCCGGCCATGAAGCGCCGCATGAGCGGGGACATGCCGAAATCGGCCGCCTCGTCGTAGAAGAGCGGCCGCTCGCCGGCGCGGTCCCAGAGCGAAGCGTGGATGTGGCAGGAAGAGCCGGCCAGATCGTAGGCCCATTTGGCCATGAAGGTGACGGCCTTGCCCTTCAGCCACGCGATCTCCTTGACCCCGTTCTTCAGGATCACGTGGCGGTCCGCCATGGCGAGCGCCGGCGCGTAGCGGACGTTGATCTCCTCCTGGCCGGGCCCCCATTCGCCCTTGGAGTTCTCGACCGGGATGCCGGCCGCCTCGAGGCCCCTGCGGATCGCCCGCATGACCTCCTCCTCCTTCGTGGTCTGGAGGACGTGGTAATCCTGGATGTAGGCGCCGGCGGTCCGGAGGTCGGCATAGCGCTTGGCCGCGGCGGTCTCATACGTCTCGTCGAAGAGATAGAACTCGAGCTCCGAGGCGAAGAAGGCCTGCCAGCCCTTCGCGGCGAGCCGGTCGAGCTGGTGCCGCAGCATCGCGCGCGGGCTGTGCGGCACGGGCCTGTGCGTGTGATGGTCGAGCACGTCGCAAAGCACCAGAGCCGTCGCGGGGAGCCAGGGCACGACCCTGAGCGTCGAGAGGTCCGGCTTCATGACGAAGTCGCCGTAGCCCTTCCGCCAGTTGGCGGCGGCGTAGCCGGGCACCGGCTCCATGTCGATGTCGTTGGCGAGGAGGTAGTCGCAGGCATGCGTCTCCTCATAGGCGCCGTCGAGGAAATACTCCGCCTGGAAGCGCTTGCCGATGAGCCGGCCCTGCATGTCCGTGAAGCAGACGAGCACGGTGTCGATCGTGCCGCCCGCGACCGCGCCGGCGAGCTCGGAGAGCGACAGCATTCCCTTCATCGACGTCCACCCCGGGATTCGTGACGCGCTTCCTGGCGTCGATCCGCTGCACGAGAACCGGCCGGGCGGACGCCCGGCCGGCGGAGACCGGCGCCGCTCAGGCGTAGCGGTACGGAGGCCCTGCCTTCTCCATGGCGGAATTGTACTTCTTCAGGATCTCCACGACCTTGGCGCTGCGCGGGCTCTGCGAGGCGATCTCCTCCCAGAACTTGGCGGCCGCCTCCTCGACCGTCCGCCATTCCGGCTCGGGGATCGAGGTCAGCTCCAGCTTGCCCTCGTTCCGGTACTTCGCCTCGCCGGCCCAATACCAGTGCAGCCGGTAGTAGTGCGAGCTGTCGATCGCCATGCGGTAGAGGCGCTGCAGGTGCGGCGGCAGCGCGTTCCACTTCTCCGTGTTGACGAAATAGGAGCCCGCCCAGGCGCCCGAGATCGGATTGGTGAGGAAGTACTTCACCACGTCGGCCCAGCCGACCGTGTGCATCTCGGTGATGCCGCACCAGCAGACCCCGTCCAGCTCGCCGGTCTGGATCGCAGGCGCGACATCCTCGTAGGGCAGCGATACCGGCACCACGCCGAACTGCGCCATGAACTGCCCGCCGGTCGGGAAGGTGTAGACGCGGAGACCCTTCAGGTCGGCGACCGAGCGGATCGGCTTGGTCGTGCCGAAATTGCAGGGGTCCCAGGATCCGGTGCTCAGCCAGGTCACGCCGTCGATCTCGGCATAGGCCTCTTCCCAGATCTCCTTGAGGCCGTACCAGTGCCAGAGCGCCGGCACGTCGAGCGAATAGCGCGAGGCGAAGGGGAAGTAGGCCCCGAACACCTTCACGTCGACGGGAGCCGCCGCGGAATCGTCGTCGCTCTGGGCGGCGTCGATGGTGCCGGCCTGCACGGCGCGGAAGAGCTCGCCCTGCGGCACGAGCTGGTCGGCCGTGTAGAGCTCGATCACCATCTCGCCGTCGGCGGCCTCGTTGAACCAGTCGATCGAGTTCTTAACCACATGCTCGGAAAGTGCCGGGCCCGCATAGGTCTGGAGCCGCCAGCGGATGGGGCTCTGCGCCTTCACGTAAGGGGCTGCGAGCGTGCCCGCCGCGGCCCCCGCCGTGACGACACCGGCCTTCTTCAGGAATTCGCGCTTACTGAACGGATTGTCGATCGTCATCTGACACTCTCCCTCCTGAAAACCCGGGGCGTACCCTCCTCGCCCCGACCCCTACCGGGCCCTCCTGCGCCGGACGCCTCTCCGACCGGAACGCCCGCCTCCGCGGCTTCTCAGCCTCGCCGCCCGGAATAGAGCTCGGGCAGCCAGAGCGCGATCTGCGGAAACGCCATGATGATGACGAGCGCGATCAGCATAAGCACGAAGAACGGCGCGATGGAGCGGTAGATGTCCACCAGCGTGATCTCCGGCGGCGCCAGCGCGCGCATCAGGAAGAGATTGTAGCCGAACGGAGGCGTGATGTACGCGATCTGGCAGGTGATCGTGTAGAGAACGCCGAACCAGATCGGGTTGAACCCGAGCTTCACGACGAGCGGAATGTAGAGCGGCGCGACGATCACGAGCATCGCCGTGTCGTCCAGGAAGGTGCCCATCACGACGAAGGACAGGAGCATCAGGATCAGCACCATCCACGGCTCGAGGTCCCAGGTGTGGAGAAGGAGGTTCTCGATCGCGCGGACGGCGCCGAGCCCGTCATAGACCGCGCTGAAGCAGAGCGCGGCGAGGATGATCCAGAGGAACATGCAGCTGATAAGGAGCGTGTTCCTGGTGGTATCCTCCAGCACGCCGCGCGTGAGCCGGCCGGAAAAGAGAGCGGCCAGCGAGGCGAGAAGCGCGCCGACCGCCGAGCTCTCCACCAGCGACGTCACGCCGGTCATGAAAAGCGCCATCATGGTGCCGAAGATGAAGAGCGGCAGCACGCCCTGGCCGAGGAGTGCGAACTTCTCCGCCCGGGTGATGCGGGCGCGCTCCTCGGCCGGGAGCGCGGGCCCGAGCGCCGGGTTGAGCCGGCAGCGTATGTAGATGTAGGCGCCGAAGATCACGGCCATCAGGAGCCCGGGCAGGATGCCGGCGAGCCAGAGCTGCAGCACGGGCTGGCGCGCGATCATGGCATAGAGGACGAGCACGACGCTCGGCGGGATGAGGATGCCGAGCGAGCTGCCGGCCTGGATGACGCCGGTCACCATCACCTTGTCGTAGCCGCGCTTCAGGAGCTCGGGTAGCGCGACCGTCGCCCCGATCGCCATCCCGGCGACCGAGAGCCCGTTCATGGCGGCTATCAGCACCATGAGCCCGATCGTGCCGAGCGCCAGACCGCCCTGGATCGGCCCGAACCAGACGTGGAACATCCGGTAGAGGTTCGACGCGATGCCGGATTCGGAGAGCATGTAGCCCATAAACACGAAGAACGGCACGGTGATGAGCGGGTACCAGTTCAGGACCTGGAAGCTGGCGTTGAAGGGCATCTCGAAGGAGCCTTCGCCCCACAGCCAGAGCGCGGCCGCCGTGCCCACGAAGCCGATCACCCCGAAGACGCGCTGGCCCGTCATGAGCAGCACCATCATCGTGGCGAACATGAAGAGGGTGATGAGCTCCGAACTCATGCGATCGGCCTGCCGCGCGCCGCGGCAACATCCTTGAAGAAGGTGGAGAGCGCCTGGAGCAGCATCAGGAAGATGCCGATCGTCATCACCACCTTGACCGGCCAGAGGACCGGCCCCCAGGCGGTATAGTTCTTCTGGCCGTACTGGAGCGCGTAGTTCGTCGAGGAAATTCCGCCCGCGAACAGCACGACCAGATAGAGGATCACGAAAAGGATGGTGATGCCGTCGGTGACCGCCCGGGCGCGCGGCGTCATGCGGCCGTAGGCGAGGTCCATCCGCACATGGGCGTTCTCCTGCATCGAATAGGCGCCGCCCAGCAGGTAATAGGCGGAGAGCAGGAACTGGGACATTTCGAGCGCCCAGTTGACGGGAGCGCCCGCGATCACGCGCGAGGCCGTCGCATAAAGGAGGACGGCGCCCATGACGAAGAGGAGATGCATGGCGAACCGGCCGACCAGCCGGTTGAAGGCGTCGACGCAGCGGACATAGCGCCGGATCGCGTCAGGCATGTCCCGCTCCCTCGCCATCGAGGGCGCGGGCGATCCTTTCCGCCCAGGACGCCTGGCCCTCCTCCTCGGCGATGAGATCGTTGCGGATCTCGATCATGACGCTCGGCAGCCCGCGCGCCTCGCCGTGGCGGCCGAGCGTGTAGTAGACCCCGTCGCGCGGCGAATAGGGCTCGTTCTCCCCGACCACCAGGCCGGGCTCCGCCCGCAGCGTGGCGAGGCAGCGATCCGCCAGACGCCGGTCCCGGCCGAAGAGGATGCCGACATGCCAGGGCCGCGCGACGCCGCCGAGGACCGGGGTGAAGCTGTGGACCGCGACGAGCGCGGTCTCCGAGCCGGCGGCGAGCCTCGCCGCAAGGACCCGCTCGATCCCGTCATGGTAGGGCTCGTGCACGGCAGCGATCCTCCGGGCGCGCTCCTCCGGCGGCAACCCCTCGTTTCCTGCAATCCGGATGCCACCCGAAAATGCCGGCACGAGATCGCGCGCGTCCGGGGCCCGGTTGCAGTCGAGAACCAGGCGGGAGACGGCGGCATGGACGAGCGGCGCATCGAGCAGGCGCGAAAGACGCCGCGCCACGGCGAGCGCTCCCGGGTCCCAGGCGATGTGCGCCTGCCAGTCCGCCTGGGCCAGGCCGAGATCGCCCAAGCCGGGCGGACAGGCATTGCTGGCGTGATCGCAGAGGAGGACGAAGCGCGAGGTTCCGCCGCCGTTCTCGACGACCGGCTCGAACCTTTCCGCCTCGTGCGCACGAACGGCGACCGCCACGCTGCCGGCCTCTGGATCGTTTGTTACATCCATGCGCACTCGGTGCGCAGCCGTGCTATTTGTTACAGGCCGTTACCCGGCTGTCAATCAAGCCTTCGCATCCGCAAAAGGGCGGCCGTCATGGCGAGCATCGTGGAAGGGATCAGGGCGCGCGCGGATGGGATGACGCCCGCGGAGCGGAAGGTCGCGCGCGCGCTCCTCGCCCGCTTTCCCGTGCTCGGGCTTTCCACGGTGGCGGAGTTCGCGGAGAGCGCCGGCGTCAGCCCGCCCACGATCCTGCGCTTCACGGCGAGGCTCGGCTTCTCGAGCTATGCGGAGTTCCAGCGGCGGCTGCGCGAGGAACTCGAGGCACAGATCGAGACCCCGCTCGCCAAGCACGGGCTCGCCGGCGGGCGGCCGGCCGGCGGCCCGCCCCACATGGCTTTCGCGGAAGCTGCCTGCGCGAACGTCGCCGCCACCTTCGACAGCCTGCCGCCGACGGAATTCCGGGCAATCGTCGACCTCCTCGCGGACGCCAGGCGCCCCATCCACCTGATCGGAGGCCGCTTCACCGATCCGCTCGCACGCTACATGGCGGCGCATCTCCGAATCCTCCGCCCGGCCGTGAGCCACGTGGAGGGCCAGCCCGGCAACTGGCGCGACCATCTGATGGGCTTCGGACGGCGCGACATCCTCGTCGTCTTCGACGTCCGCCGCTACCAGGACGACCTCGTCGGGCTGGCGGAGGCCGCCGCCCGCCTCGGCGCGACGATCGTGCTCCTGACGGACCAGTGGCTCTCCCCCGTCGCGCGGATCGCGGCCCACGTGCTGCCGGCGCGGATCGCCGCGCCGTCCGTGTGGGACTCGAACGCCGCGCTCCTCGTCCTCGTCGAGGCGATCGTGGCGGCCGTGACGGAAGCGGACCCGGAGCGGAGCCGGGCCCGGATCGAGGCCCGCGAGCAGCTGAGGGACTGAGCCGCCCGGTCAGCGGCCGGTCAGGACTTCGGCTCCCATGCCTTGAGCGCCTCGATCTTCATCTTGCGGCGCTCGTCGGCGGACTTCTTGTAGTCGCCGCCGAAGGCGGAGGATTCCCACGACCCGTATTCCGGATTCGGGAACATGATCCAGTCCTTGCCCCAATGGGCCATGTCGGCCTCGAGGACGGCGTTGCGCTCGGCGCGCGTGCCGCTCGCTTTGTCGGTGAAGTCGGCGAGATTATCGCCCATGACGAGGAGGACGCGGTAGCCGTCCGCGACCACCTTCATGCGGCTCTCCTTCGCCGACTTCCAGTCCGGCCTTTCGCCGCGGGCAAGGATCGTGTCGACATTGCCGCCCATCGGGAAGCCGAGCGCCGCCATGTTCTCGGCCGTCGCCGGCTCCTCCTCCTTCGTGCGGTTCGAGACGTAGAAGACCTTGACGCCCTTCGCATCGGCGTATTTGGCGAAGTCCACGGCGCCGATCACCGCATCCGTCACCTTGTCGTTGACGTACTTCGTCCACTCCTTCGAGCTGAAGTCGGTCCGGCGGGTGACGAGAGACGCTTGGTACCTGTTGTTGTCGAGGACCGTCTCGTCCAGATCGACGATGATGGCGGGCGGCCTGTCGCCGAATTTCTCGCCCTGCATCTCCGGGAGCGCGGTCCAGGCCGGATCGGCGAGGCCCTCGTCGAGCCTGATCCGGGCGAGCGCGAAGAGGCCGAGCACCGTCGCCTTGTATTCGACCGAATCCTGCATCCAGAGCGTCGCGTTGAGGAGATCGTTCTGCGGCACAGCCTCCTGTGCCCGCGCTTCGGCCGCGAAGCCGATGGCGAGAACGACGGCGGCGCATGCCGAGAGCCGCATCCCGTGTCGGGAAACAGATGAGTGCATCGGTGACTTCTCCTTCCTCGGACACGGGGCCGGTCGCAGCCTCTCGCCGCCTTCGCGGCGGCCGCCCGCCGCGCGTCCCGACCCATGCTACCGCGCCGTCCACGGTTTGAAAGCACTGCCGGTGCGGCATCGACCGACAGGCGGAAACAATCGCCGATTAATAAAGGTTATCGCCGGGCTCGCGCCGTTCCGCCAAGAATGGGGAAGTGGAGAGAGGACGACAGTGGCAGAAGCGGATTTGCAGTTCGTCGCGAAGCTGGTCGACGAGGAGATCAGGCGCGTGATCGCGGAGGCGATCGAGTCCGAGGGCTGCGTGGCGGCAAGCCAATGTGCGGTCCGGATCGCGAACGCCTATCCGAACAGCCGGGTCTCGGCAGAGGATCTCGCGGAAGCGATCGTCAGAGCCGCGATCAGCGCGCGCGTCGCCGTCGAGGTGAGCCGGCCTTCCGCAGCCGCCCACCTCTATTCAACCGGCGAACGCCTGTCGCAGCGGCCGGGCCGTCCGTTCGCCGGCAAGCGCCTCGCCGGCGGCCATGCCGCGCCCGGGGTCGAACCAGGGCCGAACACCCGACCGTCTCCGGCAGGAACAAGCGGCAGAGTGTGACGCGGCGACGTCGCGCTTCGGCCGCGGCGGTTCCTCGCGGCGCCCAACAGGATGTACGCTTTCAACTTTGGCGGAACGCCTCCCGTTGCCGGGCATTGCAGCGAGGTACCCCAAAGAGGAGGCGATCTTGTACTACAACGACCCGAAGCTTCAATATCCGGTGCGAGTCGACAAGCCTAACCCGCTGTTCGCGAAAGCGCTTCAGCAGGCGATCGGTGGGATCGAAGGCGAAATACGGGTTTGCATGCAGTATTTCTTCCAGGCCTGGGGGATGCGCGGCCCGAAGAAGTACCGCGACATGCTGCTCGCCACGGCGACCGAGGAGCTCGGCCACATCGAGATGCTTGCCACGGCCGTCGCGCTCAACCTCGAAGACGCGCCTCTCTCGCTGCAGGAAGAGGTCTCCGCCGATCCGGTGGGCGGGGCGATCCTCAACGGCATGAACATGCGCCACATCCTCTCGAGCGGCCTGGCGGCCATGCCGGTGGACGCCTCCGGCGTGCCGTTCGACATGTCGCACATCTACGCGAGCGGCAACGGCGCGGCCGACATGCTGGCGAACGTGACGGCCGAGTCGACCGGCCGCGCACTCGCCGTCCGCCTCTACAACATGACGGACGATCCGGGGATGAAGGACATGCTGCAGTTCCTGATCGCGCGCGACACCATGCACCAGAACCAGTGGATGGCGGCGATCGAGGACATGGGCGGCATCGCCGAGGCCTTGCCGATCCCGAACAGCCATCCGCAGGACGAGGAGAACCGGGAGTTCAGCTATGCGTTTCTCGGCTTCGACAAGGACGGTGCGCAGCCCGTGCAGGGCCGGTGGAGTTCCGGGACGTCTTTCGACGGCAAGGGCGAGTTCACGAGCCGTCCCATGCAGCCGCTCGGCGAGGAACCCGATCTCGGGCTCGCGCGGCCCAAGTCGGGCGCCCAGTCCGCGCAGATCGGGAGCGGCGGCGGCATCCTGAACAAGATCCTCTGACCGGTCGCGCGGCCGGCCCCGCGACCGCGTGGCCCCGGCACGGCGACGCCGTGCCGGGATCCGGATCGGGTGGCGGCACGGCGACGCCGTGCCGGAATCCGGAGGGCGGGCGCCGGCCGCCTCAGTGCTTCTTCGGATGCGCCTTGCGCATGGTCGGCGAGGTGACCCGGTCGGAAATGTGGATGTCCCAGAGCTCGGCGACGTCGGCTGCCTTGAACGGCTCGATCAGCGCCTCGATCTGCCCGACATCCGTCACGACGGAACCGCGCAGGCCGAATCCCTCAGCGATCCGGCCGAGATCGCCCCGCCCGAAGATCGCGCCGCTGTCGTCGAGCCCGTCGGCGCGCAGCTTGTGGATCTCGGAGCCGAAGGCGCCGTCATTGAGGATGCAGAGGAGGAGCTTGAGGCCGTGGCGGCGCGCGGTCTCGAGCTCCTGCGCATGCATCATGAAGCCGCCGTCGCCGTCGATCAGCACGACCTGGCTGTCCGGCCGCGCAACCGCGACGCCGATCGCATAGCAGAGGCCGTTGCCGATCGCGCCGAACTCGCGGATGGTGTGGAAGTGCTCGGGCCTGCGGCCGCGCATCTGGGCGTGGAAGTAGGAGCAGTGGCCCGAGCCGCTGACGATCTCCCAGTCCTTCGGGATGACGCGGTCGAGCGCCAGAACCGCCTCGCGGGGGTCGAGCGTCGCGGGCTCGATCTCGAATTCGGTGCTGTCGGCCGGCTCCTCGGCGATGCGGCGGGCGAGTTCCGGCGTGCGCCAGTCTGAGGGCGCGATCCCGCGTTCCTTCAGGCCGGCGATGACGGCGCCGAGGCCGAGCTTCGCGTCCGCCTCCAGGAAGAGATCGGCCACCTTGCGGCCGTTCTTGAGCCCGACCGGATGCGCGTCGATCTGCAGGACGCGCGCCTGCGGAAAGAGCGTCCCGCCGTCGACGGTGAAATGGTGGAGGCTCGCGCCGACGGCGACGACGAGATCCGCCTGCGCGAACAGCTCCTTCCCGATGTCGCGCGAGAAGCCGCCCGCAATGCCGATGCCGAACGGATGGTGGTCGAACATGCCGCGCTCGGGAAGCGTGGTGGCGAGCATGCCGCCGCAGAGATCGGCGAGTTCCTCGCACTGGGACTGCGCCCCGGAACGCAGCACCCCGCGGCCCGCAATGACCACGACGCGCCTTGCCGAGGCGATCGCGTCGACCGCCTTCTCCACATAGGCAGGGTGGGGCGCGACCGGCCCGGTGTCCGGCACGTAGTCGGTCGAGGGCACGTAGTCGTGGGGCGCCGGAAGCTTCTGCTTCTGCATGTCGTAGGGCACGCTGAGGACGACGGGACGGCGCTCCGTCCGCGCGACGTAGAAGGCCTCCCGGACAAATTCCAGCATGCGCTTCATGCTGGTGCAGGCGATGTGGTGCGCCCCGGTCGCGGTTACGACCGGCCCCTGGTCGATACGCTGGTTGTAGAACGAGGCGTTGATCGGCGTGTCGCCCGAAAACACCACCACCGGCACGCGCGCCTGGGCGGCCGTCGCGAGCGCCGTCGAGAGCTGCGTCAGGCCCGGGCCGCAGGTGACGGAGGCAACCCCCACCTTTCCGCTCGCGATCGAATAGCCCATCGCCATGGCGAGCGCGCAGTGCTCGTGCCGGACGTGGTAGGTCCGGACGCCCGGCTGCTCGGCGAGCGCGGTCGCCCAGTGCATGTTCCCGTCGCCCATCAGCGTGAAGTTCACCTCCACCCCTTCCCTGGCGAAGGCGCGGGCCAGGTGGACATAGGTAGGGAGCTCTTCGAGAGCGACGCCGGATGGCACCGAAACCGCGTAGTTCATAACGGCAGACCTCATCTTGACCGAACGTTCAGATGCCCGCGGCAGGTCGCGGCCCGCCCGGGCTGCAAGTCTGGCGGCAGACGCCGAAAGCCATCGCGCCGGGACCGGGCGCGCTACTTCCAGGGATCGCTCTTCCACAGCGCCTGGAGCGCCTCCGTCTCCTTCGCCACCCACGCTTCCGTCTCGGCGGCCGTCATGGGATTGAGCACGAGCGCCCGCTTCTGCGCTGCGGCTACGAACTCGGGATCGCCCGCCGTCTTCTGAATGCAGCCGTCGAGCTTTGCAACCACGTCGGCCGGCATGCCCTTCGGGCCGCCGATCGCGTGATTGGACCCGCCGACAAGGTCGAATCCCTGCTCGCGGAAAGTGGGGACGTCGGGCAGCGACGGGTCGCGCTCCGCCGAGGCGATGGCAAGGGTCGTCAGCTCGCCCTGGAACGGCGTCACCTCGGTCAGGGAGAGGCCGCCGACCTGAAGGTCTCCGCTCATGACGGCGTTCCTGACGGTGGCGGCGTCGGAGAACGGGATGAACCTGAAATTCGAGCCGGACGCCTTCGCCAGCCTCAGCATCATCAGGTGGTCATCGCTCCCGAAATTGGTAATGCCGAGATTGACCGGACCGGACTTCGTGGCCTCGATCAGCTTCGGCAGCGTGTCGTGCGCGGCGTCCTTGCCCGTGTTGATCGTCACCTTCGAGCCATAGAGCGTGCCGAGATAGGTGAAGCTTGCCGGCGTGAAGCGCGGGTTCTCCTTGCTGATGCTGCCGACAATGACGTTCGGGATGTTGAGGCCGCCCAGCGTGTAGCCGTCGGGCTTCAGGCCGGCGAGCTCCGTGAAGCCGACCTCGCCGCCGGCGCCGGGCCTGTTCACGACGGCGATGCTGCCGCCGAGGCATTTCTCGACGTAGGGGATCCAGGTGCGGACGCCGATGTCGGTGGTGCC
This sequence comes from Propylenella binzhouense, assembly GCF_009866965.1. Classification (GTDB taxonomy): domain Bacteria; phylum Pseudomonadota; class Alphaproteobacteria; order Rhizobiales; family Afifellaceae; genus Propylenella; species Propylenella binzhouense. The sequence goes on from NZ_SPKJ01000031.1 coordinate 33,660, forward strand.
GCCGGGTGCGAACGGCACGATGAAGGTTATCGGCCGCTCGGGATATTCCGCACGCGCGGCCGCGCTGCCGAGCGCAAGCGATACGGCAATCGCGGCAAGCCCCAGGCGAATTCGCATGTGATCCTCCCCGGACCGAGACCGGCCTGCCGCTCTTCCGGCGATAACGGGCCGCAAACCTCCGCGGCATCCCGCCCGGTCCTCGCGCATCGGAGGCGGTCCATCGGGAAGGTACACCGTTGCATGCAGAGTTCGCGCCCGCGCCGGGCCCTTGTCAAGCGACCCTTGCCGGGGGGCGTTGCCTGCCGCCCGCAAGTGTGCAGCATGGGTCCCGACGCTGAGAATGCGGTTACCACACGCAGAATGTGGCTCGGGGAGGCTGGCGTCCTGCCGTGAACACGCTGCTTCGCAGCCCACCTGCACGCGCCTGCCAAACGATCTGGCGCTTCGTCGACGTCTGGCGGGTCTGGCTGAATCGTCGGTGATCGGGATCGTGATCGGAATCCTGCCGGGCTCGACGATCAGCGCGTTCATCGCCTACAACGAGGCGAAGCGGAGCTCGAAACATCCCGAGCGCTTCGGGAAAGGCAGCACCGAAGGGCTCGCGGCCGCCGAATCCGTCAACAACGCGGACAATGCGGCCGCCATGATCCCCACCCTCACGCTCGGGGTGCCGGGCTCCTCCATCGCCGCGCTGATGCTCAGCGCGCTGATGATCCAGGGCTTCCAGCCGGGTCCGCAGCTCTTCAAGGACGCGCCGGTCGTCGTCTACGGCTATTCGTGGCAGATGTTCCTGACCTCCGCCTTGCTGATCGTGTTCGGCGGGGCGATGGCGAGCCGGCTCTTCGCGAACATCCTGCGGGTGCCGCAGCCGCTCCTGCTGCCGCTGGTGGTCTGCATGGTGGTCGGCGGCGGCTTCGCCGCGCAGAATTCGATGTTCGACGTCTACCTGGCCCTTCTCTTCGGGCTGATCGGCCTCGCCATGACGCGCTTCGGCTTCGCCGTCGCGCCGGTCATCATCGGGGTCGTGCTCGGCTCCCGCGCGGAATCCAATCTGCGGCTGTCGCTGCTCCTCTCCGGCGACGATCCCTCGGTCCTCTTCACGCGGCCGATCTGCATGGTGCTGATCGCGCTGACAGCCTTCATCCTTCTATTGCCGCTCCTCCGCCGTTGGAGGCGCCGGTCCGCCGGATCGAGCCTCGAGAACGCCTGACCGCCTCAGCGTCCCGCAAACGGAATGATCTCGCATTCCGGCCGCGGCCCGCCCGGCCCCGCGACTGCCGGGGCATGCGGCGAGGGCGCTCCGTCGCCGCTCACCTGTTCCGCAATGAGGGCGTTCAGATTGCTGGCAAGCGTGCCGAGCTGATCGACGAAGGCATCGAGGAAGGCGCTCGGGACGGCGATCCGGTCCACGAGCACGCCGCCGCCGATCTCCTGGGCGCCGGCCGACCGGGATCCGTCCACGATCGCCGCGATCCACCGATGCGCCGCACTCGCCCACTCGCCGGCATCCCGAATGACATCGCTCCCCGCAATCGCTTCCCCGTCTGGACCCACCGGCATCCGCTCCCCTTTCCCTGCGCCCGATTCGTTGCGCCACGATCAGAGCGTCTGCCTGGTTATGGAGATGTTTACGCCGGCATCGAATGCCGCGGAAACGCCGTTCCGGCCCTCCGGTCAGATGCCCCGGTCAGATGCGTCTGCCGGTCTCCGGGTCGAAGAGCTTCGCCTTGGCCATATTGGCGACGAACCGGAACTGCTGGCCGGCCGGCCGCGCATCCTCGGGACGGACGCGCGCGATCACTTCCTGCCCGCCGAGCCCGAAGACGAGCATCGTGTCCGGTCCGGTCGGCTCCACGAGCTCGATCGGGCGGTCGAAGGCGAAGAGGTCGGAACCGGTCTGGCCGCCTTCCGCCGTGACCGTCTCGGGCCGCAGGCCGAGATCGACATCCTTGCCGAGATAGGCGGAGGCGCCCGCCGCGAACTTCTCCGGAACCGGGAAGCGGATCGCCGGGCCGCCGTCGTTCTCGACCGTAATCCTGATCCCGTCGTCCTGCTCGACCCGCCCGCGCACGATGTTCATCGGCGGCGACCCGATGAAGCTCGCGACGAAGAGATCGGCCGGGCTTTCGTAGATCTCCTCGGGCGGGGCGAACTGCCGGATATGGCCGGCATCCATCACGGCGATCCGCGAGGCGAGCGTCATCGCCTCGATCTGGTCGTGCGTGACGTAGATGATGCTCTTCTCCAGGCGCTTGTGCAGCTTCTTGATCTCCGTCCGCATCTCGATCCGCAGCTTGGCGTCGAGATTGGAGAGCGGCTCGTCGAAGAGGAACACGTCCGGGTCCCGCACCAGCGCCCGCGCCATCGCGACGCGCTGGCGCTGCCCGCCCGAGAGCTGGCCGGGCTTGCGCTCGAGATAGGGATCGATGTGGAGGAGCTCGCTCACGGAGCGCAAGGCGGCATCCTGGTGCGCCTTCTCCACCCTCCGGATCTCCATGCCGAAGGTGATGTTCTTGCGCACGGTCTTGGTCGGGTAGAGCGAATAGGACTGGAACACCATGGCGATGTTGCGGTCCTTGGGCGGAACGTCGTTGACCACCCTGTCGCCGATCAGGACGTCCCCCTCGCTCAGCGTCTCCAGCCCCGCCACGATGTTGAGGAGCGTGGACTTGCCGCAGCCCGACGGCCCGACCAGCACGACGAATTCGCCTTCCTCGAGATCGAGGCTGATCCCCTTCAGGACCTCCGTGGTCCCGAACCGCTTCCAGATGTTGCGAAGTGAGACTCCCGGCATGGCTATCCCTTGACTGCGCCGGCGGCGAGGCCGCGCACGAAGTACCGGCCGGCAATGACATAGACGAGGAGCGTCGGCAGGCCGGCCAGGATCGCGGCCGCCATGTCGACATTGTATTCCTTCACGCCGGTGGAGGTCGCCACCACGTTGTTGAGCGCGACCGTGACCGGATTGGAATCGCTGGAAGTGAACGCGACGCCGAACAGGAAGTCGTTCCAGATCTGGGTGAACTGCCAGATCACCGTGACCCCGAAAGTCGGCACCGCCATCGGCACGAGGATCCGGAAGAAGATCGAGAAGAAACCGGCGCCGTCGATCTTCGCGGCCTGCACGATCGAATCCGACACGCCGACCGCGAAGTTCCGGAAGAAGAGCGTCGTGAAGGCGAGGCCGTAGACCACGTGGACGAGGATGAGGCCCGGGATCGTGCCGGCGAGCCCGAGCAGGCCGAGCGTCCGCGCCATCGGCAGGAGGATGACCTGGAACGGGATGAAGGCGCCGAAGAGCATCAGCCCGAAGATGACGTCGGCGCCGCGGAAGCGCCATTTGGTGAGCGCGTAGCCGGCGAGCGCCCCGAGGAAGGTGGAGATCGCGACGCCCGGGACGGCGATCAGCACCGAGTTCCAGAAATAGGGCTTCAGCCCCTCGCATTTCACGCCGACGCAGGCCGCGCTCCAGGCCTTCGCCCACGGCTCGAAGGTGACGGTCCCGGGCAGGCTGACCAGCGTTCCCGTCCGGATCTCCTCGAGCGTCTTGAGCGAGGTCGACACCATCACGAAGAGCGGCAGGAGATAATAGGCGGCGAAGAGGCCGAGAATGACGAAGAGGAGCACGCGCAGGACCGCCTGCCGCGCGCCCTTCGGCCGGACGATGTCGTCGGTCCGGCCGCTCACCGGTTGCCGCCCCTCAGCTCGGAGTAGAGATAGGGCACCATGATCGCCATGATGGTCGCCAGCATCATGACCGCGCTCGCCGCCGCCATCCCGAGCTCGCTCCGCTGAAAGGCATAGGCGTACATGAAGGTCGCCGGCAGGTCCGTGGCGTAGCCGGGTCCGCCGCCGGTGAGCGCGATCACGAGGTCGAAGCTCTTCACAGCGAGATGGGTGAGGATGATGATCGCGGAGAGGAAGACCGGGCCGAGCATCGGGAGCACGATGCCGGCATAGGTCCGGAGGGGCCCCGCCCCGTCGATTGCGGCCGCCTTGATGATCTCGTCATCGACCGAGCGCAGGCCGGCCAGGAAGAGCGCCATCACGTATCCGGACGACTGCCAGATGCCGGCGATCACGATCGTGTAGATCGCCATGTCGGGATTGATCAGCCAGTCGAACTTGAAGTTCTCGAAGCCGAGGCCGTGCGCCACCCGCTCGATACCCAGACCGGGGTTGAGGATCCATTTCCAGGCCGTGCCGGTGACGATGAAGGAGAGCGCCATCGGGTAGAGATAGATCGTCCGCAGCACGCCCTCGGCGCGGATGCGCTGGTCGAGCAGGATCGCGAGGACAAGCCCGATGACGAGGCAGCCCACGATGAAGAGGCCGCCGAAGACGAACAGGTTCTCAAGCGCCACGTACCAGCGCGGCGTCGCCCACAGCCGCTCGTACTGGAGCAGGCCGGCGAGCTCGTAGACCGGCAGCATCCGCGACTTGGTGAACGAGATGTAGATCGTCCAGCCGATGAAGCAGTAGACGAAGAAGAAGCTGAGCGCGAAGATCGGCGAGACGACGATCTGCGGCAGCCAGGCTTCGAGGCGCCGCCCCAGGCCCGGCGCGCCGCCTCTCCCGTCGGATGCCGACATGCCCCCTCCTCCGCTCGCCCGAGCGGGCCGCGCAGCCGCGCGACCCCAGATGATTGCCAGGGCAGTTCTGTCCTAGAGCTGCTGGCCCCGCTTCACCGCGGCGGCGAGGTTCTTCGCGGCGTCCTGCGAGCTCATGTCGGAATTGAAGAAGTTGGTGACGAGATCCATGAACTCGCCACGGACGGTGCGGGACACCGCCATTTCGTGCGCCATGCTCGGGACCAGGCTGTCGGCGGCGATCGCCTGCTGCAGGTCCTCCTTGGACTTCTTCGCGCATTCGTCGAAATCGTCGAGCGGCACCGTCGTGTTCGCCGGGATCGAGCCCTTCGCCAGGTTGAAGCTCTTCTGGAAGTCAGGCGACATGGTGAGGCTCGCGAGGACCTTCTGGCCTTCCTGCTCGTCCTTGTCGCTGACCTTAAAGAAGACCAGGCTGTCGGAGTTCAGGATGAAGCCCTTGCCCGGGGCGGCGGCGCAGAGGAAGTCCTTGCCCGGCACCTTCCCGGCGGCGAGGAACTCGCCCTTCGCCCAGTCGCCCATGATCTGGAACGCCGCCTCGCCGCGCATCACCATGGCCGTCGCGAGGTTCCAGTCGCGTCCGGAGAAGTTCGGGTCGACATAGCCGCGCAGCTTCCGGAGCTGGTCGAAGACTTTCACCATGGTGTCGCCGGACAGCGCGTCCTGATCGAGCTCGACCAGCGCCTTCTTGTAGAATTCCGGCCCGCCCACGCCGAGCGCAATGACCTCGAACAGGGTGGCGTCCTGCCAGGGCTGGCCGCCATGGGCGAGCGGCGTGATGCCGGCCGCCTTCAGCTTGTCGGCGGTCGCGTTGAACTCGTCCCAGGTGGTCGGCATCTGCGCCCCCACCTTCGCGAGCACGGCGGGATTGGCCCAGATCCAGTCGACCCGGTGGATATTGACGGGCGCCGCAACGTAGTTGCCGTCATACTTCATGATCCCGGCGAGAACCTTCGGCAGCTTGTCGTCCCATTTCTCCTGCTCGGCGACATCCTGGACGTCGGCCAGCACGCCCTGCTCGGCCCATTCCTGGATGCCCGGTCCCTTGAGCTGGACCGCGGTCGGCGGATCGCCCGCCACGACCCGGGCGCGCAGCGCGGTCATCGCGGCATCGCCGCCGCCGCCCGCGATCGGCGAATCGACCCACTTGCCGCCCTGCGCCTCGAACGCCTTCTTCAGCTCGCCGACCGCCTTCGCCTCGCCGCCCGAGGTCCACCAGTGCAGCACTTCCACGGTACCGGCGGCCTCGGCGAGCCCTGCCGGGAGCGCCAGCGCCGACGCCACCGCAAGTGTTGACGCGATCTTTCTGAAACCCATCTGAGCCTCCCTGCATTGGCCCGCGGCCTCTCCGCCGCCCGCGTTTGTTAAGAAGACTTATAGCACCTGCTTTGATCGAGATCAGCCATCCCGGCGCAGACCCGGTTCAAGGGCGGAAGAACGGCCGGCTTCCGCCGCAAAACGCGTTCTGGCCATGATCCGCCCCTATCAGCGCGGCCCGGAGGCGGACCGATTCGCGCGGCCGAGACTTCGCCCTGCGTGCGCACCAGCCGAGGAGTGCAGATTGAGAACGACCCCGATCCTAGTCGCAGCCGCGCTCATCGCGGCGCTCACCGAGGCTGCGAGCGCGCAGCAGAGCGGCTGGGAGGGCCTGGTCGAAGACGCATTGCGCCGGCACGGTTCGCCGCCCGGTTCGGCGGAAGCGCCGCCTCCCCTCGCCGCGCCCGCCACGGAGCAGCCTGCTCTCCCGCCGGGAGCCCCGCCTCCGGCCGCGCCCGGTACGGACACCGCGCCCGCCCTTCCCCCGGCGCCCGAATCCGGGCCCGCAGCAGGCCCGCCCGGCTTGCAGGCCGCCC
>NZ_SPKJ01000032.1 GCF_009866965.1 Propylenella binzhouense
CCGGCGCCGGGCCTCGCGCCGACGAGCGCGGCCTCCGCGGCGGGCGCGCGCTTCGGCGTGCCGGCCATGCCGCCGAAGGCGAGGCGGGCGGAGCGGATCGCCCCCTCCGCCATCTCGACCCGGAAAGCGGCCATGACCGCGGAGATATCCTGGTCGAAGCGCTTGGAGAGCTTGTAGCAGGCGAAGCGGCTGGACGGCCCGGGCCTCGGCACCGTCACCGCCTCCACGAACTCGCCCGGCTGCCGGTCCTGCCTGCCATAGTCGAGGAAGAAGTCCTCGAGCGGAAGGTCCCGGCGCGCGTCGCCCCGGCGGAGATGCAGCGTCGCCCCGAGCGCGATGAAGGCCGGCGGCAGGTCGCCGATCGGCGAGCCATTGGCGATGTTGCCGCCGACCGTGCCGGCATTGCGGATCTGGATCGACGCGAAGCGCCGCAGCAGCTCGCCGAGATCGGGATGGAGGCGGGCGAGCGCCCCCGCCGCGGCACGGTGCGTCGCCGTCGCGCCGATGCGGAGCGAAGAGGGGCCCTCCTCGATCGTGCGCAGCTCCGCCACCCGGCCGAGATCGATCAGCGTGCCGAGGCGGCGGTGGAGCTTAGTCACCCAGAGCCCGACATCCGTCGCGCCCGACACGAGCACGGCCTCGGGGTGCGCGGCGTAGAGCCGCGCGAGCTCATCGACGCTTTCCGGCGCGAACCAGGCCTGGCCATCCGCGGCGAGGCGGAGCATCCCCTCCGCCGCCAGGCCGCGGAGCCGGGCCGCCGTCTCGGCATCCCCGGCCCGGTCGGCGGCGACCGATCCGGCGTCGAGCGCGGCCTCGACGATCGGGCCGTAGCCGGTGCAGCGGCAGAGATTGCCGGCGAGCCAGTCCTTGACCTCCTGCCGGCCGCCGAGCCTGCCCTCGAGCCAGCCGGCATAGAGCTGCATGACGAAGCCCGGCGTGCAGAAGCCGCATTGCGAGCCGTGGCGGGCGACGAGCGCCGCCTGGACCGGATGCAGATCCGCGCCGGAAGGCGCAAGGTCCTCGACGGTCGTGAGCTTCCGGCCATGGAGCGTCGGCACGAACTGGATGCACGAATTGACGGAGAAGTGCCGGAGACCGCCCGCATCGTCCGGTTCCGAGAGGACGACCGTGCAGGCGCCGCAATCGCCTTCCGCGCAGCCCTCCTTGGTCCCGGTCCGACGCTCGCAGGTCCTCAGATAGTCGAGGACGGTCATGGTCGGCGAGACGCCCGCGAGCGCGCGCTCCTCCTCTCCCAGAAGAAACCGGATCGCCTCGGCCATCAGCTTCCCCGATAGGTCGAATAGCCGTAGGGCGAGATCAGGAGGGGCACGTGATAATGCCCGTCCCGGTCGGCGATACCGAACCGGATGACCACCTCGTCGAGGAATTTCGGCTCCGGCAGGTCGATGCCGATCCGGTCGAAATAGGCGCCGGCCTCGAACAGGATCTCGTAGGCGCCGGCGCGCATCGCCGCGCCCTCGAGGAGCGGACCGTCGCAGCGGCCGTCGCCGTTCGTCACCGCCGCCGCGATCTCGATCCGCTGCCGGGCATCGAAGAGCCGGAGCCGCATCCCGGCGGCCGGGCAGCCGCGCGCGGTATCGAGCACATGCGTGGTCACGCGACCCATGGAGTCCCCTCGGGGGCCGCAACGTCCTTGTTGCAGCGCATCGGAAGACTATGCCCGGCCCGACAAATCCGTCAAAGGGTGAACGGCGACGGAGGATATCGTGAGCGCGACAATTCCCGACCCGCGGCCGTCGGCACTCGGCCGCGAAGCCTTCGTGGCCCGGTTCGGCGGGATCTACGAGCATTCGCCCTGGGTCGCGGAGGCGGTCTGGGACGCCGGGCTCGGCACCGACCTGGATGATCCGGAGCGCCTCGCCGCCGCCATGGCGCGCGTCGTCGCGACGGCCTCCCCCGAGCGGAAGCGCGCCCTGGTGCGCGCCCATCCGGACCTCGCCGGCCGCGCGGCGATCGCCGGCGAGCTCACGGCATCCTCGCGCGCCGAGCAGAAGGGCGCCGGGCTCGACGCCTGCACGCCGGAGGAGTTCCGCCGCTTCCAGGCGCTCAACGCAGCCTACAAGGCGAAGTTCGGCTTCCCCTTCGTGATCGCCGTCGGGGGTCTCGGCCGGGAGGAGATCCTCGCCGCCTTCGAGCGGCGGATCGGCAACGACCCCGACACGGAGTTCGGCGAGGCGCTCCGGCAGATCGACCGGATCGCCGCGATCAGGCTCGCGGCGATGAGCCGGCCGGCGGCCTGACCGCCGGCCCGCGCCTCCAGGGGGCACCAGCTACGGCAATTCGCCGGCGCTCGGCCTTGCGGAGATCATCAGCGCCTCGAAGGAGACGGCGGAAGCGCTCCAGACCCGGGCGAAGCGGCCATAGGCTGCGCGGCGGAGGGTCGCCGTCTCCGGCGCCGGCGGCGCCCGCTTCGCCGACCCGCGCGGAAATGCCGCGGCGGGCCTGCCGGCCGACGGGCTCAGGTGCGGCCGGTCCCCGGCGCGGCCATCTTGCGGTGCTGCTCGGCAAGCATCTCCGCCGGCATCACATGGGCGGCCGCGACCTGCATCTTGTTCTTCCAGCCGGCGACGACGTCGCCCTCGCCCTTCATCATGGCGTCGAAGCCGAGCTTCGCGACATAGGCCGGGTCGTCCTTCTTCTGCTGGCCGACCTTCGTGTCCATCATGTCGGCGCGCTCGAAGAACTCGGTATCGGTCGGGCCGGGCATCAGGCAGGTCACGGTGATGTCGGTCTCCTTGAGCTCGTTCCTGAGTGCGAAGGAGAAGGAATCGAGGAACGCCTTGGTGCCGTTATAGACGGCCTGGAAGGCGCCCGGCATGAAGCCCGCGATCGAGCCGGTGATCAGGATCCGGCCCTTGTTGCGGGCCCGCATGTCGCGGCCGACCCTGTGGATTAGGTAGATCGTGCCGGTCACGTTGGTGTCGACGACGTGGCGGGCGGCATCGAAGTCCTCGTCGAGGAAGCCCTTGCCGAGCCCGCGGCCCGCATTGGCGAGGAGCGCGTCGACCGGGCGGCCGCCGATCGCGGCGCAGAGCCGGTCGACGCCCTCGATGGTCGCGAGATCGGCCTGGACGGCGTCCACGCGCGCGCCGAGGGCGCGGAAGTCCTGGGCGGCGGTCTCGATCTCCGGTTCGTCGGCGGCCACGAGGAGGTCGAAGCCGTTCTCGGCGCAGCATTTGGCGAGCTCGTAGCCGATGCCCGTCGAGGCGCCCGTGACGATCGCCAGTCCGCGTTCCTGCGAAGCCATATCGGATCTCCTGCTCAATGCGGCTTCAGCACGACCTTCGTGCACTCGTTCTGCTGCTCCTTGAACATCCTGTAGCCGTTCGGAGCGTCCTCGAGCGGCAGCCGGTGGCTGATGAGGAAGGTCGTGTCGACCTTGCCCTCCCGGATGAGCTCCAGGAGCTGCGGAAGGTATTTCTGGACATGGGTCTGCCCCGTCCTCAGCGAGAGGCCCTTCTCCATCAGCGCGCCGACCGGAAACTTGTCGGCGAATCCGCCGTAGACGCCCGGCACGGAGACGCGCCCGCCCTTGCGGCAGGCCAGGATCACCTGCCGGAGCGCGTGGATCCGGTCGGTCGCCATCATCATCGTGGTCTTGGCGTGGTCGTAGACGTTGTCGAGCGCGAAGCCGTGCGATTCCAGCCCGACCGCGTCGATGCAGGCGTCCGGGCCGATGCCGCCGGTCATCTCGACGAGCGCCTCGTGGACATCGGCCTCCTCGTAATTGACCACCTCGGCACCGAGCCCGCGGGCGAGCTCCAGCCGGCGCGGATAATGGTCGATCGCGATCACCCTGTGCGCGCCCATGAGCAGCGCGCTCTGGACGGCGAACAGGCCGACCGGGCCGCAGCCCCAGACCGCGACCGTGTCGCCCGGCTCGATCGCGCAGTTCTCCGCGGCCATCCAGCCGGTCGGAAAGATGTCGGACAGGAACAGGACCTTGTCGTCCTCGAGCCCGTCCGGAACGACGATCGGCCCGACATCGGCATAGGGCACGCGGACATATTCCGCCTGTCCGCCGGCATAGCCGCCGGTCAGGTGCGAATAGCCGAAGAGGCCGGACATCGGATATCCGTAGAGCTCCTCGGACATGTCCGCCTTGTCGGCCGGATTGGAATTGTCGCAGGCCGAATATTGCTGGTGCTCGCAGAAGAAGCACTTGCCGCAGGCGATCACGAACGGAACGACGACGCGGTCGCCGACCTTCAGCCTGTCGTTGCCGCGGCCGACCTCCACGACCTCCCCCATGAACTCGTGGCCGAGTATGTCGCCCGCCCTGAGCGTCGGGATCACGTTGTCGTAGAGATGGAGGTCGGAGCCGCAGATCGCCGTCGACGTGATCCTGACGATCGCGTCGCGCGGGTTGACGATGCCCGGATCCGGCACGGTCTCGACCCGGACGTCGTGCTTGCCGTGCCATGTGAGCGCGCGCATGGGATACTCCGTGTTGGCGTTCGGATCAGGCGGCGCGCGGCGCGGCTTCGGGCGGCTCCGCGGTGCTGATCTCGCCGGTCTCCATGAGCTGCTTGAAGCGGCGGAGGTCGCGACGCGCCTGGATGTGCGGCTCCCTCTGGAAGAGCTTGGCCACAAGCGCGCCCAGCGCGCCGCCGGGAGGATCGTAGGCGATGGTCGCGCTCACCTCGCTTCCGCGTCCCGGCGGCGCATCGCGGAACTCGATGCGCCCGCTGTGCCGGATGTCGGCGCCCTCCGCGGATTCCCACGCGATCAGACGGCCCGGCTCGTCGGCGACGATGACGGCATCCCATTCGACCGATCCGCCGCCGGGAGCGGCCACCTTCCAGTGCGAGCGGGCCGGATCGAGAACGGCGACGTCGGCGACATTCTCCATGAAGCGGGGCAGGTTCGCGAAGTCGCGCCAGAAGGCATAGAGCGTCTCGCGCGGCCGGTTGATCGTGACGGTCCGGCCCGTGACGCGGGCGTGCTCCGTTCCAAGGCCGGCATCCTTCGGACGCGAACCGGACTTCAGGGTCGAAACCGGCGCGTCGCTTTCCGCCATGTCCGTCGATCGTGCCATTTCGCGGCTCCCGCTGATGCGGGCATAAGTCGACGGCGCGGATCACGGTTCCCGGGATTCGACTCCGTCCCGTTTCGGACCGAGCCGCGGAATCCGCAGCGGCGCCTCAGCCCCCGTGGGCGGGCATCATGCGCCGGAGCACGTCGTCATGGCGCACGAAATGGTGGTAGAGCGCCGCCAGCGCGTGGCCGGCCGCGAGTGCGATCAGCGCATAGGCCGCGAGTTCGTGGACCTCGGTGAGCGGGCCTGCGACGGCCCTGTCGCGCGCGAAGGGCGAGGCGATCTCAAGGACGCCGAGATCGAGCCCGACGCCACGATAGAGCAGGGTCGGAATGCCGATCAGCGGAACGAGGATCATCAGGGCGTAAAGCGCGTAATGGACCAGTTCGGCGGCGCGCTGCGCGAGCCTGCCCGCGCCTTCGGCCGGAGCGGGCGGGCGGTGCGCGAGCCGCCAGGCGAGCCGCGCGAGGCTGAGGACGAGGATGAGCAGGCCGAGAAGCACATGCGTGTTGACCACCGCATGCTCCCAGTCGGTCGGGAAGACGTCGACGGTCAGCCCGAGAGCGAAGACGAGGACGATCAGGGTCGCGATGGTCCAGTGGAGGACGATGGCGACGGTGCTGTAGCGTTCGGAGACGGTCATGACGGGGCGCCTTTCCCTTTGCCGCGAAGTCCAGCACGGCGCGCCGGACCGCACCTTGATCCCGGTCAATCGCACTTGCGGCCGGCCCGGCCGGACCCGATCCACGGCGCCTGTGGAGACCGCCGACCGGCGGCGATCCGCCGGTTTACAGCCACCGCCGCTCCGGATACGTATTACGTAATATGGAGGGCCTGGGAGGGTACGTTCGGTGCAGGTCTTTTCTGTCGCGCTCGAAGCGGCAACCAATCTCCTTTCCTTCGCCTACCTCCCCTATCTCGTCGGCGGCGCCGTTCTCGGCCTGATCGTCGGCATCATTCCGGGCCTCGGCGGGCTCGCCGGGCTGTCGCTGCTGCTTCCCTTCACGATGGGCCTCGACGCCAATGCGGCGATCGCCGCGATGATCGGGCTCGGCGCGGTGGTGGCGACGGGCGACACGATCCCGGCGATTCTGCTCGGCGTGCCGGGATCGGTCGGCGCGGCCGCAACCGTCGTGGACGGCTATCCGATGAGCGTGAAGGGCCAGGCCGGGCGCGCGCTGAGCGCGGCCTTCCTCGCCTCCATGGCCGGCGGGCTCTTCGGCGCGATCTTCCTGCTCTTCTTCATCCCGATCATGCGGCCGGCCGTGCTGATGTTCGGGATTCCCGAGCTTCTCGCGATCTGCGTCTTCGGCCTGTCGCTCGTCGCCTCCCTGAGCGGGCGGGCGCCGCTGCGCGGCGTCATCGGCGCCGTGATCGGCCTCACCCTGGCCTCGATCGGCGAGGACCCGCGCTCGGCAACGCAGCGCTGGACCTTCGACCTCCTCTATCTGTGGGACGGAATGCCGATCGTGCCGCTCGCGCTCGGGCTCTTCGCGCTGCCCGAGCTCGCGGAGCTCGCCGTCCGCCGGTCGCAGATCGCCAGCGCCCACAGCCGGATCGAGGGACGCCTAGAGGGCCTTCGCGACGTCTGGCGGAACAAGTTCCTGGTCTTCCGCTGCTCGCTCATCGGCTCCGGGCTCGGCGCGATCCCCGGCGTCGGCGCGTCGGTCATCGACTGGATCGCCTATTCGCACGCACTCACGACCGAGAAGGGCGCACGCGAGACGTTCGGCAGCGGCGACGTGCGCGGCGTCATCGCCTCGGAGAGCTCGAACAACGCCAAGGACGGCGGCGCGCTGGTCCCGACCATCGCCTTCGGCGTGCCGGGCACGGCCAGCATGGCGCTGCTGATGGCGGCCCTCCAGATGCAGGGCATCGTTCCCGGGCCGGAACTCCTCGGCAAGCGCATGGACGTGACGTTCACGCTGGTCTGGAGCCTGGTGCTGGCGAACTGCATCGGCACCGGGATCTGCTTCCTCTTCGCCAACCAGTTCGCGCGCATCGCGACGATCAAGGCGACCTTCCTCATTCCCGCGACGGTCGGCATCGTCCTCGTCGGCGCCTACGAATCCTCGCGCTCCTGGGGCGACCTCATCCTGCTCCTGTCGTTCGGGGCGCTCGGCTACCTGATGAAGCTGCAGGGCTGGCCCCGCGCGCCCGTCCTCCTCGGCTTCGTCCTCGGCGGCCTCATCGACCGCTACATGTTCATCTCCATCCAGCTCTACGGCTGGGAGTGGATCCTTCGCCCGATCGTCGCGATCATGCTGCTCCTCGCCATCTACATGGGCTTCGGGACGAGCATCCGGAACGCATTTCGCCGCGGCGGAACGCGCACGGTCTGGCGCCGGCCGCACTTCACGCTTCCGGCCCTCTTCACGGCCGGCATCGTCGTGGTGCTCGCGGGCGCCCTCGTCTCCACGCAGGCCTGGCCCTGGGAGGCGCGGATCATCCCGGAGATCGTCATCAGCGTCGGCATCGTAGCCGGCCTCGCCGCGCTTGCCGGCCAGCTCCTCGTCGCGCCCCCGGCGGGCGGGCCGGCGAAACAGTCCGCGGCGGAGACCGGCGAGGCGGCCTCCTCCTTCGAGGGCATCGCGCCGCGCGACATCGCGCTGCGCAGCTTCGTCTTCTTCGGCTGGCTCCTCGGCGCGCTGCTGGCGAGCTGGCTGTTCGGCCTGCTCTACGGGATCCTTCTCCTCGCCCTCGTCTACCCGCTCGTCGAGGCGAGGCAGGGGATCGGCAGGACGCTCGTCTACGCGGTCTGCGTCTTCGTGGCCTACTGGTTCCTGTTCGACGAGATCCTGCAGACGCCGTGGCCGCAGACCCTGATCGGGCTGCCGCTGCCCTCGGCGGGCTGGCTCTGGAACCAGTTCTGAACGGCGGCAAGAGCCGGCACTTGACGCCTTCCGCCCGAGGGCAAGTCCAACACATGGCCGCGGCGGGAGCCTGCGGCGGGAGATGCACATGACGGATATCGCCGAGACGGAGCACAGCCACCACGTGGCCGCGTCGAACAATGCGCCCGAATACGGCTCCGACCTGATGGTACAGCTCCTGCGCGATCTCGGCGCGGAATACATCTTCCTCAATCCGGGCTCGAGCTATCGCGGCATCCACGATTCGCTGGTGAACTTCCTCGGCAACCGGGCGCCCGAGATCGTGCTCGTCACCCACGAGATGATCGCCGTCGCGATGGCGCACGGCTACGCCAAGGCCACCGGCAAGGCCGGCTTCTGCATCCTCCACAACCTCGTCGGCCTGATGAACGGCTCCATGAGCGTGTTCAACGCCTTCTGCGACCAGACGCCGATCCTCATCCTCGGCGGCAGCGGGCCAGCCGATCCCGCCGAGCGGCGCTTCATCGACTGGGCGCATTCGGCGAACACGCAGGGCGATCTCGTGCGGCCCTACGTCAAATGGACCGACGAGCCGGCGACGCTCGACGCGGCGCTCGATTCCATGCTGCGCGCTTACCGGAAGGCCGTCACGCCGCCCTACGGGCCGGCCTATGTCTCGATCGATGCCGGGCTCCAGGAGCAGGCGATCGCCTCGGCGGCCATGCCCGATCCGAAGCTGCCGCGCTATCAGGCGCCGCCGAAGATCCACCCCGACCCCGCCATGATCGACAAGGTCGCCGACGCGCTTCTCGGCGCGCGCATGCCGCTTGTCATCGGCGGACGGTTCGGCATCCAGCCGGCGGTCACGGCGCCGCTCGTGCGGCTCGTGGAGCTCGCCGGCGCCGCCTATGTCGACGACCGCACCATCGTGTGCTTTCCGAGCGAGCACCCGCAGAACATGTCCGGAGACCGCAAGATCCGAGGCGAGGCCGACCTCTTCGTCTGCTTCGACTGCCAGGACCTGACGGCGGCGACCGGCGGCTACGGCTCGACCCGGAGCGGCATCATGGGCATGGGCGCAGGCGCCAAGGAGGCGGCCGTCGTCGACGTCTCGCTCGGGGACTATTTCGGCAATTCCTGGACGCGCTTCGGCGGGCCGACGCCGCCTGCCGACATGCAGGTGATCGCCGATCCGCTGCTCGCGCTCGAGCACCTCGTCGCGGCCGTCGAACGGAAGCTCGCGGCCGGCGCACCGGCCGCGCTTTCGGCGCGCCGCGCGGCGATCGCGGAACGGCATGCAGATCTCGCCGCCCGCCGGAAGCAGAAGCTCGAGGCGCGCTTCGCGGAGACGCCGGTCTCGCTGGAGCGCATCACCCACGAGGTCTACCAGGCCGTGAAGGACGAGGACTGGACGCTGGTCGTCCGGAACCACCGCACCTGGGTGGAAGGCTGCTGGCCGTTCGCCGGCGCCGGCCAGTATCTCGGCGGCGACGGCGGCGGCGGCGTGGGCTACGGCCCGGGCGCGGCGGCGGGCGCCGCGCTCGCGCTCAAGGGAACCGGCAAGCTGCCGGTCGCGATGATCGGCGACGGCGACTTCATGATGGCGCCGGGCGCGATCTGGTCGGCCGCCCATCACCGCGTGCCGCTCCTCATGGTGATCCTCAACAACCGCTCCTGGGGCAATGACGAGCTGCATCAGCGGGAGGTCGCGGAGCATCGCGGGCGGGCGGTCGCCAATGCGCATATCGGCCAGCGGACCTACGATCCCGACGCCGACCTCGCCGGCGTGGCGCGCTCGTTCGGCGCCTGGGCCAAGGGTCCGATCTTCGATCCCGCCGAGATCGCCGGGGCGCTTCGCGAAGCGATCACCGAGGTGAAGGCGGGGCGGGTCGCGGTGGTGGAGGTGGTGACGGCGCTCACCTGAGCGCCGTCCGGCCGAGCCCGCCGGCCGCCACGATCAGCTTGCCGGCGAAACGGGAGCGCGCAACATGAAGGACATGGACCTTCGACAGCCTGCCCACTCCTTCGAAATGCGCGTCAACCGGCCGTCGACGCTGCTGCGCGACGAAGTGCTGAGCAAGCTTCGGCAGGCGATCGTCAACGGCCGCTACCGGCCGGGCGAGCGCCTGCTCGAGCGCGATCTCTGCGAGGCGCTCGGCGTCAGCCGGACCTCCGTGCGCGAAAGCCTGCGCCAGCTCGAGATCGAGCACCTCGTCACCGTCGAGCCGCGGCGCGGCCCGCAGGTGGCGGTGATCACGGAGGAGGTCGCCCGCCAGATCTACGAGCTGCGCATCGTGCTCGAGCGCAAGGCGGTCGCGCTCTTCGTCGAGCGGGCGCCGCCCGCGGCCTTCGCCGAGCTCCGCGACATCAACGAGCGCTTCAGGCAGGCGACCTCGGCCGGCGACCTGGAGACCCGCCTGCAGCTGAAGGTGCGGTTCTACGACGTGCTGTTCGGCAGCGCCGGCAATGCCGTCATGCACACCTTCTTCCGCCAGCTCTTCAACCGGATCGGCTATCTGCGCTCGCGCTCGCTGCAGGACATGCGCAATGTCGGGCAGCGCGCGGCGGAGCTCGATGCGTTTCTCGCCGCGCTCGAGGCCCGGAACGTCGCGGCCGCGCAGGACGCCATCGAGGCGCATGTCCGGAGCCTCGGGGAGAACGCCATCGCCAAGCTCCGCAGCGAGGCGGACGAATGGCAGCTCCGGCCCGTGCGCCTTTAGCCGCCGGACGCCGCGTCCGGGGAACCCTGACCGCGGATCGCCTGTTCTCCTGCCGTTCCAAGCAGGAGGCATGACATGCCCGCGAAATCCAAGGCGCAGCAGAAGGCCGCCGGTGCGGCGCTTTCGGCGAAGCGCGGCGAGACGCCGAAGAGCAAGCTGAAGGGCGCGTCCAAGGAGATGGCCGCGTCCATGAGCGAGAAGGAGCTGCACGATCTCGCCGCGACGAAGCGCAAGGGCAAGCCGGAGCACGCGTCGCGGTCCTGAGCCTTTCCGCCGCTTGCCCTTGGTCCGGCGAGCGGCGATCCTCCCCCGCAAATCCGGGGGAGAAACATGGATTTCACGCTCGACGCCCGTACCGAAGACCTGAGGCGGCGCGTCCGCGCCTTCGTCGCGCACGAGGTGGTGCCGCTCGAGGCGGACCGCTCCGCTTGGGACGCGTGGGAGAATATCGGTCTGCCGGCGCGCGACGCCCTCCGCGCCAAGGCGAAGGCCGCCGGCCTGTGGGCACCGCAGGTCTCCCCCGGGCGCGGCGGGCTCGGCCTCTCGATGGTCGGACAGGCGGCGTTCTACGAGGAGGCGAACTGGTCCATCTTCGGCCCGAGCAGCCTCAATTGCGCGGCGCCGGACGACGGCAACATGCGCCTCCTCGACAAGGTGGCGAGCGAGCCGCAGAAGGATGCCTTCCTCGATCCGATCGTGGCCGGCGCGAACTCCTCCTTCGCGATGACCGAGCCGGCGCCGGGCGGCGGTTCAGACCCCGGCATGATCCGGACCGCCGCCGAGCGGCGGGGCGACCAGTGGGTGGTGCGCGGGCGCAAATGGTTCATCTCGGGCGCCGCGCTCGCCGAGCGCTTCATCCTGATCGCGCGCACCGATCCCGACCCGGCCGAGACGCGCCGGCACCTGACCGCCTTCCTCTTCGAGCGCGACCGGCCGGGCTGGCGGATCGTCCGCCGCATCCCGAACATGGGCCCCGACGAGCATGGCGGCGTGTGCGAGCTCGAATTCGACGGCCTGGAGATTCCCGGCGCCAACGTGCTGATGGAGGTCGGCGACGGCCTGAAGGTGACGCAGATCCGGCTCGGCCCCGCGCGCCTCACCCATTGCATGCGCTGGCTGGGGCTCGCCAAGAGATGCGTGGCGATCGCGGCCGGCTATGCCGAGGAGCGCGAGGGCTTCGGCGTCCGGCTGGCGGACCGGGAGAGCGTGCAGATCAAGCTGGCGGAGGTGGCCCAGGCGATCGCGATCGGCCGCCTTCTCGTGATGCAGGCGGCGTGGCTGCTCGACCGCGGCGACTTCGCGCGGAAGGAGGTCTCGATGGCGAAGATGCATGTGGCGGACACGCTGCACCTCGCCGCCGACACCGCCGTCCAGCTGCAGGGCGCGCGCGGCTATTCGAAGGATTCGGTGGCGGAGTGGATCTACCGCTATGCGCGCTGCGCCCGGCTCGTCGACGGCGCGTCGGAGGTCCACAAGATGGTGCTCGCGGGCCTCTATGCACGGGAAGGCACCGACTTCTGGCGCTGGCAGCCGGCCTGAGCCCGTCAGCGCGCGTGGTCGATCCGCTCGGGCCCCGCGAAGAGGCCGGCCGGCTTCAGCGCGAGCAGCAGCGTGAGCGCGCCGAAGGTCGCGACGTCGCGCCAGGCGATCGGAAGATAGGCCGACCAGAGCGTCTCCGCGAAGCCGAGGAGACCCGCGCCGGCAACGGTCGCCGGCACCGAGCGGAAGCCGCCGAGCACGACGACGTAGAGCACCTTCAGCCCGAGCATCAGGCCCTGGTAGAAGCTGACATTGCCGTAATTGAGCGCGGCGAGGATGCCGGCCGCGCCGGCATAGACGCCGCCGAAGAGCATCGAGCCGGCGATGATTCGCCGCGTGTCGACGCCGACGAGGCGCGCCATGCCCGCATCGTCGGCGACTGCCCGCCAGGCGCGGCCGACGGGATGGCGGGCGAGCACCGCAGCGAGCGCGACAATGAGAGCCCCGGCGCAGGCGAGGTTGACGAACTGCATCGCCGTCACGCCGACCGGGAAGGGCCCGGACAGGAGCGTGAGCGGGATGGCGAGCACCGGCTGCAGCCAGACCTCGCGGCCGTCGGAGGCGAAGCGCGCCGCCTCTTCGATCACGATCGCGACCCCGATCGTCGCCACCAGCATGGAAAGCCGGCTGCCGTCGACGAGCGGCACCACGACCAGCCGCGCCAGGACGACCGAGAGGAGCGCCGTCGCGCAAAGCGCCAGGACGACGCCGATGGCGAGCGCCGGCGCGTCGCGGAGCCAGAAGGCGGTCCCGAGCATGGCCGCGGAAACCGCCGCGCTCTGCCCGCCCCAGATCGCGATCGCCCCAAAGGCGAGATTGGTCCGGTTTGTGACCGCGTGGACCAGCACGTAGCCGACCGCGAGAAGCGCGTAGAAGGCGCTCACCTGCACGCCGTTCCAGGCCTGCTGAAGGAAATAGGCGATCTCGGCGGGCATGATCCGCTCCCAGGGCGCGATCGGACGATCCCGGGGCGAACTTGTCAAGCGCCGCTTGGCGGTTAGACTGACCGGATGGCCTGGACCTGGACGGAGCGGCAGTTCGTGGGCGGCGCTCTCGCGCTCGATCTCGTCAACACGGTCTGCTTCCGGGACGATCCGGTGCGGCGCTTCGACAAGTTCGCCGCGCTTTCCGACCTGTCGGACTTTGCGGCGGCCGCAAGCCGCTTCGCCGGCGCGCCGACGCTCGGACTGGGTCCGGGCACCGCCGACGCCCTCGTTCTCGCCCACCACAAGGAGGTGCGGGAAGCGATCGACGCCGCGCTTCGCCCGCTCGCCGCGGCAAGGGCCCCGGCCGCGGGCGACCTGCAGCGGCTTCTGCGCTTCCATCACGACTGGCTGGGCGGCCGTTCCCTCGCCGCGACGGAGGCGGGCCTCGCTTTTTCCGACGGCGAAGGGCCCTTGCCGCTCGCCGCGCTGGCAACGCATTCCGCGCTCGCGATCCTCTTTTCGGACGCGATCTCGCGGGTGAAGGCCTGCCCGAACTGCCACTGGCTCTTCCTCGACCGGTCGCGGAACGCGAGCCGCGTCTGGTGCGACATGGCGGTCTGCGGCAACCGCGCGAAATCCGAGCGGCACCAGCGCCGCCGCCGCGGCGAAACGGAACCGGCATTGGCCGGATTGGAGGGTTGAGATGCCTCGTCGTCCGAAGCGGTCGCGTCCGCGGGTCGTCGCCGTCTCCGCCGCGCTCGCGCTTCTCCTCGCCGCCGCGTCCTGCGGGCGCGAGGACGACAGCCCCTATGTCGAGATCGTCGGCGGCGGCTTCATCTTCAACTACCGGAACGCGGAAGCGAGCTACGGCATCGTGGCGAAGCCCCTCCGCGGGCTGCCGGAGGGAGGCAGGCTCACCGCGCAGTTCGAGAATCCGGCCGGCGGCGCCCCGATCGAGGTGAGCCAGCCGACGGCGGGCCGGCGCGAGCGCTTCAAGTTCGAGACGCCGCCCGTCTCAGGCGTCGCGAAGGGGCACGCCTACAAGGTCGTGCTCACGCTCGCGGACGCCTCCGGCGCGACGCTCCAGACGATCGAGAAGAGCTACGCCTCCACGCTCGACCAGAGCGTCCTGCCGGAACGGCCGCTCGCGATCGGACCGGGCTATCAGGCCAATATCGACGGCAGCACGTCGCCTTTTCCGCCCTCCGTGAACGGTCCATTCCAGAATCAGGGGAAATGAGAATGGAAATTTCCGCCGGGCAGGATCAGATTCGGAGATAGTCGCAACCGAGCCCGGATCGGTCCGGATCGCTCGACGAGGAGGCCCCGATGCTCAGGCGAACGGTCACCCTCGACGACAAGTTCGACCTCTCGAAGGACCTGGTCTTCGTCTCCGGGACCCAGGCCATCGTCCGTCTGGCGCTGATGCAGAGGGCGCGCGACCGCCGGCTCGGCCTTCATACCGCCGGCTACGTCACCGGATATCGCGGCTCGCCGATCGGCGGACTGGACCAGCAGTTCTGGAAGGCCGAGAAGCTTCTCGCGCCGAACGACATCCGCTTCCAGTCGGGCGTCAACGAGGATCTCGCCGCGACGGCCCTCTGGGGCACGCAGCAGGCCGAGATGCGCGGCGAGGGCCGCTACGACGGCGTGTTCGGGCTCTGGTACGGCAAGGGGCCGGGCGTCGACCGCACGGGAGACGTGTTCCGGCACGCGAACTCGGCCGGCAGCTCGCGGCATGGCGGCGTGCTCGCCCTGATGGGCGACGACCACACCTGCGAAAGCTCGACGGTCGCGCACCAGTCGGAATTCGCCTTCGTGGACGCCATGATCCCGATCCTCAACCCGGCGGGGGTGCAGGAGATCCTGGATTACGGCCTCTACGGCTGGGCGCTCTCGCGCTTCGCCGGCACCTGGGCCGGGCTCAAATGCATGAAGGACAACATCGAATCGACCGCCGTGGTGGACGGCTCGCTCGATCGCGTCTCAATCGTCATCCCGGAATTCGAGATGCCGCCCGGCGGGCTGAACATCCGGCCGGGCGTCCACCCGCTCGAGCAGGAGCGGCTTCTCCATCTCTTCAAGATCCCGGCCGCGCGCGCCTTCGTGCGGGCGAACGGGCTCGACCGGATCGCCGCCCAGGGCGGGCCGCGCGCGCGGCTCGGCGTCGTCTCGGTCGGCAAGAGCTGGCTCGACACGCTCGCCGCGCTCGACCTTCTCGGCATCGACGAGGTGCGGGCGGCGGATCTCGGCCTGAGGCTCTACAAGGTCGCCGTGCCCTGGCCGCTCGAGCCGGAGGGCGCGGCGCGCTTCGCGCACGGCCTGGAGACGATCCTGGTCGTGGAGGAAAAGCGCGCGCTCATCGAGACGCAGCTCAAGGAACAGCTCTACGGCCGGGCGAACGCCCCGATTGTCGCCGGCAAGACGGACGAGCGCGGCGCGCCGCTCTTCCGCGCCCATGGCGCGCTCGAAGCGCTGGAGATCGCGCTCGCGATCGGGCGGCGCATCCTCGCCTATGCTCCCGATGCCGCCGTGGCCGCGCGCATGGACTCGCTCGAATCGGCGCGGCGGACGCTCGATGCGACCACGGACGTCGCGGTGCGCACGCCGCATTTCTGTTCCGGCTGCCCCCACAACAGCTCCACCCATGTGCCGGACGGAAGCCGCGCCTATGCCGGGATAGGCTGCCACTACATGGTCCAGTGGATGGACCGTGCGACCGACGGCTACACGCAGATGGGCGGCGAGGGCGCGAACTGGATCGGCGAGGCGCCGTTCTCGAAGCGGGACCACGTCTTCCAGAATCTCGGGGACGGCACCTACGAGCATTCCGGCTATCTGGCGATCCGCGCCGCCGCCGCGGCCGGCGTGAACATCACCTACAAGATCCTCTACAACGACGCCGTGGCCATGACCGGCGGACAGCCGAACGACGCCGGGCTCTCGGTCGATGCCATCGCGCGGCAGGTGGCCGCGCAGGGCGCGAGGCGGATCGCGATCGTCTCCGACGAGCCGGACAAATATGCGCCCGAGCTCGAATGGCCCGCGGGCACGACCTTCCACCATCGCTCCGCGCTCGACCAGGTGCAGCGCGAAATGCGCGAGGTGAAGGGCCTGTCGATCCTCATCTACGACCAGACCTGCGCCTCGGAGAAGCGCCGCCGCCGCAAGCGCGGGGCATTCCCCGATCCCGACAGGCGCGTCGTCATCAACAGCCTCGTCTGCGAAGGCTGCGGCGATTGCGGGACGGCCTCGAACTGCGTCTCCGTACAGCCGCTCCAGACGGAGTTCGGACGCAAGCGCACGATCGAGCAGTCGAGCTGCAACAAGGACTTCTCCTGCCTGGAGGGGTTCTGCCCCTCCTTCGTCACGGTGCACGGCGCCAAGCTGAAATCGCCCGCCCCGGTCACCGCCCTGCCCGAGCCGGTGCCCGAGCCGGCGCTCCTGCCGCTTACGCGCCGGACATCGATCCTCATCACCGGCGTCGGCGGCACCGGCGTCGTGACGATCGGCGCCGTGCTCGGCATGGCCGCCCATCTCGACGGCTACGGCGTCGGGATCATCGACATGGCGGGCCTCGCGCAGAAGGGCGGCGCGGTGACGACCCACATTAAGATCGCGCCGCGGGCCGAGGACATCCACGCGATCCGGGTCGCGCCGGAGGAGGCGGACGTCGTGCTCGCCTGCGACATCGTGGTGGCGGGCTCGAAGAAGGTGCTCGCCGCCATGCGCCCGGGGGCGAGCCGGGTCTACGTCAACACGCACGAGACCTTCCCCGGCGACTTCACGCGCGATCCGGACTTCAGCCTCCCGACCCGGCGCCTGATGCGGGCGATCGAGGGGCATGCCGGGCCCGGCCGGGCACGCTTCGTTGAGGCGCAGAGGCTTGCGACCAGGCTGATGGGCGACGCGATCGCGGCCAACATGTTCATGGTCGGCTATGCCTGGCAGCAGGGCGGCATCCCGCTCTCGCGGGAGGCGATCCTGGAGGCGATCCGCATGAACGGCGTCGCCCGCCGGATGAACGCGGACGCCTTCGAATGGGGCCGGCGCGCCGCGCACGACCTCGCATCCGTGGAGCAGGCGGCGGGCGCGGACGCCGGGCCGCCGGCCGCGGAGGATCTCGCCGCGCTCGTCGCGCGCCGGACCGCCTTCCTCGCCGACTACCAGGACCGCGCCTATGCCGAGCGCTATCGCCGGCGCGTGGAGCGCGTGGCGGCGGCGGAGCGGCGGCTCGGGCTTTCGGGCGTGGCCGAGGAGGTCGCGCGGTCGCTCTTCAAGCTGATGGCGATCAAGGACGAGTACGAGGTCGCCCGCCTCTATACCGACGGCGCCTTCGAGCGCCAGCTCGCCGAGACCTTCGCCTCCTGGGAGAAGCTCGAGTTCCACCTCGCCCCGCCGGCTCTCGCCAGGCGCGATCCGCAGACAGGGCACCCGAGGAAGCAGAGCTTCGGCCCCTGGATGTTGCGGGCGTTCCGGGTGCTCGCGGCCATGCGCGGGCTGCGCGGCACCTTCGCGGATCCGTTCGGCAGGACGGCCGAGCGGCGTTGGGAACGGAAGCTCCTCTCCGATTACGAGGCGATCGTCGACCGGATCGCGCGCGAGCTCGACCGCGAGAAGCACGAGGCCGCGCTGGCGCTCGCCGCCTATCCACGCAAGATCCGCGGCTTCGGCCATGTCAAGGAGAGGCAGGCCGCCGTGGCGCTCAAGGAGCGGGACCTGCTGCTCGCCCGCTTCGCCGAAGGTCCGGCGGCAGCGTTCGCCGAAGCGGCCGAATAGGCCTCACGGACGCCGCGCGGCGACGCGCGGCGCCGCTTCCCGAGATGCGGATCCCTTCACGCAGCGGGCTTCGCCGCGGCTTGCCGGCGCGCGTGGCGCGGGCTTCGTCTTGCTTCACCTGCCGTAATACGTAGTATGCCTTACAACCCATCGCGGGAGGGAACAGGTGAAGAGATTGCTCAAAGGATTGATGCTGGCCGCCGGGCTGCTCGCGGCCGTTCCGGGCGCCGCCTCGGCGCAGGACGACTTCTATGCCGGCAAGACGGTCACCATCGTGGTCGGGCTCTCCGCCGGCGGCGGATATGATCTCTATGCCCGCTTCCTCGCCGAGCATATGAGCAGGCACATCCCCGGCCATCCGAAGATCGTGGTCGAGAACCGGCCGGGCGCCGCGACGCGCACCGCGACGACCTATGTCTACGAGGTCGCGCCGAAGGACGGCACCGTCATCGGCAACTCGCTCAACATCCTGCCGCTCGACCAGTTCATCTTCCCGCAGCAGCGCCGCTACGACCTCACCAAGGTCCAGTTCATCGGCAACATCGCCGGGCTGACGAGCGTGATCGCGGTCTCCGACAAGTCGCCGGTGCAGACGGTCGACGATCTCACCGAAAAGGCGGCGAAGCTCGGCTCGAACGGCAAGAACTCCGAAACCTACATCATCCCGGCGCTGATCAACGCCTTCCTCGGCAGCAAGTTCGACATCGTCACCGGCTTCCCCGGCGTGTCCGACATCGACCTCGCGATCGAGCGCGGCGAGATCGACGGGCGCGGCGGCTCCTGGAACAGCTTCCGCTCGCTCCACCAGGACTGGATCGATGCCGGCAAGATCAAGCCGCTGATGCAGATCGGCACCGCCGACGATCCCTTCATGCAGGGCGTGCCGCAGCTCTCCTCGCTCGCCAAGACCGACGAGCAGAAGGCGATCTTCAGCCTGCTTTCCAACACGACCCGGTTCTCGCGCGCCTATTGGGTGGCGCCCGGCGTGCCGGAGGAGCGCGTGAAGATCCTGCGCGACGCCTTCCAGGCGACGATGAACGACCCCGAGTTCAAGAAGGCGGCCGAGCAGGCCAACATGGAAGTGACCCCGTCCAATGCCGCGGAGATCACGGCTGCGATCGAGGAGCTTTCCAAGACCCCGCAGGAATATCTGACGAAGATGCGCGAAGTCCTCTCGGAATAGCTGCGCCGACGAAAGGCCCCGGCCCGGCGCCGGGGCCGCCCCAGGGATCCGCCCACGGATCCGCTCAGCCGCCGGCGTTGAGGAGCTGCCCGCCGTCGACCAGGATGTGGGCGCCGGTCATGTAGGCGCCGGCGGAGGAAGCAAGCAGCAGGAGCGCGCCGTCGAGATCCCCCTCCGTGCCGATCCGGCGGAGCGGATTGGCGCGGGCGAGCGCCGCCCCGACCTCGCCGTCGATCACCTCGGCGTTGAGCTCTGTCCTGAACCAGCCCGGAGCGATGGCGTTGACGCGGATCCCGTGCCGCGCCCATTCGAGCGCGAGCGCCCGCGTGAGCTGAAGGACCCCGGCCTTCGACACCGCATAGGCGGCCGTCCCTTTCGAGACCGCCAGGGCGAGCACCGAGGCGACGTTCACGATCGCGCCCGGGGTCCCGGCCGCGATCATCCGTTCCGCCGCATGCCGGGCGACGAAGAAGACCGCGTCGAGATCGGTCTCCATCACGCGCCGCCAGGTCTCGGGCGAAAGCTCGAGCGCGCGGTCGGAATGCGCGATTCCGGCATTGTTGACGAGGATCGTCACCGGACCGCAGGCCGTCTCCACCGTCTCGAAGGCGCGCGCGACGCTCGTCGGGTCGGTGACGTCGCAGGCGACCGGCACCGCCCGTCCGCCCTCCCCCTCGATCGTGGCGGCGAGCGCCTCGAGCCGCTCGATCCGGCGCGCGG
This sequence comes from Propylenella binzhouense, assembly GCF_009866965.1. Taxonomy (GTDB): domain Bacteria; phylum Pseudomonadota; class Alphaproteobacteria; order Rhizobiales; family Afifellaceae; genus Propylenella; species Propylenella binzhouense. The sequence continues at coordinate 19,761 of NZ_SPKJ01000032.1, forward strand.
CGAGGGCGACCGTCGCACCGTTGGCCGCGAGCACGCGCGCGAAGCGCCGGCCGAGCCCTGAGGAGGCGCCGGTCACGAGGGCGGTCCTGCCGGCGAGGTCGAAGATCGCGGCGGCATTCGGGGCACGCATGTCGTCAGTCGCCATAGATCACTCCGGGCAGCCAGGTCGCGAGCCCCGGAGCGAACCACATGACGAGGAGGGCCAGCAACTGCAGCGCGACGAAGGGCGCGACGCCGCGATAGAGCGCGAGCGTGGTCAGCTCCGCCGGCGCCACGCCGCGCAGATAGAAGAGCGCGAGCCCGAAGGGCGGCGTCAGGAACGAGGTCTGAAGGTTCATCGCCATCATGACCGCGAGCCAGACCGGATCGACCCCGCCGCCGCCCGGCATCTCCATCTTGAGCAGGATGGGCGCGACGATGGGCACCACGATCAGCACGATCTCCAGGAAATCCAGGACGAATCCGAGCAGGAACATGACCGCCATCACGGCGGCGATCGCCGCCGCCGTCCCGCCCGGGAGATCGAGGAGGGCCGCCTCGATCAGCGCGTCGCCGCCGAAGCCGCGGACGGCGAGGGAAAAGAGCCGGGCGCCGATGACGATGGCGAAGACCATGGCGGAGATCACCATGGTGGAGCGGGCGACGGAGGCGAGCACCGGCCTGCCCTCCCCGTCGCGCGCTTGCGCGACGTGCCTGAGCGCGGCCAGGATGCCCCAGACGAGCGCCAGGACGAGCACCAGCGCGACGACGAGCGCGGCGCGGTCGGGAAGCGGCACGATTGCGCGCTGGATCCGCAGGTCGAAGGCCCGGGCGAGCAGCACCAGGGCAACCATGGCGCCCGCGCCGAGGAGGATCGGGTATCCCCGGCCCGCGGCGAAGCGGTGGCCGGCGAGCATGAGCGCGCCGACCGCGCCGACGCCCGCGGCCTCCGTCGGCGAGGCGAGGCCGAGAAGGATCGAGCCGAGCACCGCGACGATCAGCAGGACCGGCGCCAGCAGCGCGCGGACGAGCCGGCGGCCGGTCCCGCCGGCCTCCGCCTCGTCCGCCCGGACGGCCGGCGCCTGTTCCGGCCTGAGCCGCGCGAGGAGGAACTCGTAGCCGAGATAGAGGCCGACCAGCATGAGCCCGGGCAGGAGCGCGCCGGCGAAGAGATCGTTCACGCCCACCGTCTCCGGGTCGAACACCCCCTTCTCGAACTGCGCGTTCTGGAACGCGATGCCGACCTGGTCGCCGAGGATCACGAGCACGATCGAGGGCGGGATGATCTGGCCGAGCGTGCCGGCGGCGGCGATCGAGCCGGCGGCGAGGCTCGGGGCATAGCCGCGGCGCAGCATGGTGGGAAGCGACAGGAGCCCCATCGTGACGACGGTCGCCCCCACCACGCCGGTCGAGGCGGCGAGGAGCGCGCCGACGAGGGTGACCGACAGGACGAGCCCGCCCGGCACGCGGCCGAAGAGCCGGCCCATCGATTCGAGCAGGTCCTCCGCGACGCGCGAGCGCTCGAGCATCACGCCCATGAAGACGAAGAGCGGCACCGCGACGAGCACCTCGTTCGTCATCACCGCGTAGATGTTCTGCGGCAGCGCGACGAGGAGCCCGAGCGGGAAGGCGCCGAGCGCGCCGCCGAGAAGCGCGAAGAGGAGCGCGGTGCCGGCAAGGGTGAAGGCGACCGGAAAGCCCGCCATCAGGAGCGCGAAGGCGGCAACCGTCATCAGCAGGCAGAGGAGCTCGGGAAGCGCCACGCCGCCGCCTTCAGCCGCGCGCCGCCGCGTCGTAGCGCCCGGCTCCGGTGCCGAGCGCCAGGCCGGCGCGGAGCGCGAGCGCGAGCCCTTGGAGCGCGAGCAGGATCGCGAAGAGGAGGATCACGCTCTTCAGCAGATAGACGAAGGGCAGGCCGCCGGTCTCGGTCGAGCCTTCGAGCGCCGCCCAGGCGTGCCCGACATAGGGGAGCGCCAGCCAGAAGACGGCCGCGCAGAACGGGAGGAGCAGGAGGAGCGCGCCCGCGAGGTCGACGAGAGCCCGCCGGCGCGGCGGCGCCTCGCGGTAAAGGATGTCGATCCGCACATGGGCGTCCGCCATCAGCGCGTAGCCGGCCGCCAGCATGAAGACGAGCGCGTGCATGTACACGACCGATTGCTGCGCGGCGAGGATGCCGATTGCGAAGACGTAGCGGAGCACGACGTTCGCGAACTCGACGAGCACCATCGCCACGACGAGCCATTTCACGATCTCGCCGATGGATCGGTCGAGCCGGTCGATGCTAGAGATGAGGCGCTCGGCGACGCGCATCGGGCACGGGCTCCGTTCGCCCGGGGCGGGCCGCCCCTTCCTAGGAAGGAACGCCACCCGCCTCAATGGCGGAATGACGCTCCCTACCGGCGCGCCTGCCGCGAAGGCGCCGCGAAGGCGCTGCCATGGATCGACGATGACCCCGATTGTACTCGTATCCGCCGACGTCCGGCCCGCCGACGGCTATCGCTGGCACGCCGCGCCGCACACCTATCTCGAGGCGCTGGCGGGGATGGGCCTCATCCCGCTCATCCTGCCCGACCTGCCGGGCGCCCTTCCGATCGAGGATGCGCTTGCCCGCGTCGACGGCGTGCTCCTCACCGGCTCGCGCAGCAACGTCCACCCGGCGCGCTACGGCCACCCGCCGTCCGAGCGCCACGAGCCCTACGATTTCGACCGCGACGCGACGACGCTGCCGCTGGTGCGCGCCACGCTCGCCGCCGGGCTGCCGCTCCTCGCGATCTGCCGCGGCTTCCAGGAGCTCAACGTCGCGCTGGGGGGAACGCTTGCCACCGAGGCGCAGGAGCGGCCCGGCTCGCTCGACCACCGCTCGAAAAATTCGGACGACCAGGACGTCCGGTTCGCCTTGGCGCACCGGGTCCGGTTCGTGCCGGACGGCATCCTCGCCCGCGCCCTCGGCCGCACCGAAATCGAGGTGAACTCGCTGCACCGGCAGGTGATCGACCGGCTCGCGCCCGGCCTCGTCGTGGAAGGCCATGCCCCGGACGGCACCATCGAGGCGGTGCGGGTCGCCGACGCGAAGAGCTTCGCGATCGGGGTGCAATGGCATCCGGAATACTGGGCCGCCTCGGACGCGCCCTCCAGGGCGATCTTCGCCGCCTTCGCGGAGGCGGTCGGCGCGCGCATGCGCCGCGCCTTCCCGGCCGCCGCCGAATAGCCGGTCAGCCGTAGAGCGCGCCGGCGAGAAGGAGGAGCCCGAAGGCGGTGATCGCGACGGCCGCCGCCGTCTCGCCGCCGAGAACGACGAGCGAGCCGAGCCGGGTCTCGGCGCCGAGCACCTTGAGCGCGGCGGACTTCGCGCCGACGGCGAACGCCGCAAGCGCGGCGACCGCGAGCGCCGTGCCGAAGGCCATCAGCACGGTCGAGGCGATCCCGGCCCAGAAGATGCCCTGCGCCAGGGCGAAGACGAGCACGATCAGCGCGCCGGTGCAGGGACGCACGCCGACGGAGAGGATCGCCGCGGCCGCGCCGCGGATTCCGTGGACGCGGGCGGCCATGTCCGGCGTCGGCACGTGGCTGTGGCCGCAGCCGCATCCGTCATGGGCGTGCCCGTGGTCATGATCATGGCCATGGGCGTGGTCATGGCCGCCGCCGGCATGGCGATGATGACCGGCATGGTGGCCGGAGACCGCCGCCGTGCCGCGCCCGCCCGCCGGCGCGAGCATCGCGAGGGCCTCGCGTCCCTTCCGGACGAGGATCGCGATGCCGAGCGCGGCGATGAGGCCGTAGCTGCCGACCTCGAGCAGGCGCGCGGTGTCGGTGATCGCGAAGCTCGTCATCCGGAGCGCGGCCGCCATGATGGCGACGATCAGGATCGCGACGCCGGCCTGCGCGAGCGCCGCGAGAAGCGCGATCGCGATGCCGCGCTTCGCGCTCTGCCCGGTCGCGAGCAGATAGGACGAGATCACCACCTTGCCGTGTCCCGGTCCGGCCGCGTGGACGATGCCGTAGGTGAAGGAGAGCCCCGCGAGCCACCAGAACGTCCGGCCGTCGCCATGCAGGCCTTTGAGCGCGCCGGTGAGCTCGCGATAGAACTCCCGCTGCCATGCGGCGATCCAGGGCAGCCAGCCGGCGCCCCCCTGTTCCGGCAGCCCGACCCCGAAGGGTGAAGCCGCGCCGTGGGCGCTGCCTAAGGAAACGAGCGCCGCGGCGGCGAACACCAGGGCGCCCAATGCCGGGCTGCAGGCCCGTCTCCTCATTTGCAGGCGACCGCCGCGGAATTGTCGGTGCCTTCCGTGAGGTCCTGAAGCTCCGGCGGCAGCTCGCGCTGATCCGCCCCGACCGCCGCGAGCGCGGCCTGCGCCTGCGGCGAAAGGACCTTGGCCGGCGTGACCACGAGGGCGCAGCCTGCCGGCGCATCCACGAGGCGCACCGCCTGCTTGCTGGGAAGCGAGAAGGCGACGAAATATTCCGGGTCGCCGATCTCGATCTCGACGGTGCCGCTTGGCTTCAGAGGCTTCTTCAGCGGCAGGGTGTAATGGAGGATCAGCCGGCCTCTGTCGTCGTCGAGCCAGTAATCCGTCGGCGCCGCGAAATCGGACGCCTTGTCGCCGATCCCGAGCCAGGTGAAGAAGTCGTATTCCGCCAGCGATTCGACGTTCACCTGCGCAAGCGGCTGCAGCTCTTCCTTGGTGAGCTTGCCGTCGCCGTCGGTGTCGAGCCCCTGCACCGCGAAGGAGGAGAAGGCCTCGTCGAAGCGCCAATGATGCCGGACCGCGACGATCGCGCCGGCCTTGTCGAACACGATCTCGGAGGCCGCATCCACCCAGACATGGGGATGCGCCTGCGCGGACCCGAGCAGGACCCCGGAAAGCATCGCCGCCAGCAACGATCTCAGAAGCACGGTTTCTCCCCTCTCACCGCGAACGCGGAACAGTGAGAGCGCGGCGAAGCGGGCGGAAAGATGGTCGGATCCCGCGGCGCTCGGCTCTCAGCCATTTCAGGGGCTCCGGCCGGCCTTCCGCTCCGCCTGATACCACGCGACGAGATGGTCTATGAAGGCGCGCACCTTGACCGGCATGCGCTCCCGGTGCGGATAGATCGCGAACACGCCGAGGCCGTCGAGCTCGTATTCGTCGAGCACCGTGACAAGCCGGCCGTCACGGACGTGGTCGCGCACGAGGAGCCACGGCCCGCGCGCGAACCCGAAGCCGGCAAGCGCGGCCGCGGCGGCGGCGACCGGGCTGTTCACCTCCACGCGCCCGGCGACCGTGACGGAGAAGCGGCTGTCGCCCTCGCGAAACTGCCAGTTCGCCCGCGACCTGACATTGGTGTCGATGATGCAGGGCATGCCGGCGAGCTCGGAGGGATGATGCGGCCGGCCGTGGCTCGCGAGCACCTCCGGGGCCGCGTAGACGGCCACGCGAAAATCCGCGAGCTTGCGCGCGATGAGGCTCGAATCGGTGAGCGCCGTGATCCTGATGGCGCAGTCATAGCCCTCCTCGACGACATCCACGAAGCGGTCCTCGAGGTGAAGCTCCAGCCGGATGTCGGGGTGGCGGCCGAGGAACTCCATCATGGCGCGGCTGAGATCGCTCTCGCCGATGGCGCGCGGGGCGGAGATGCGGAGTCGCCCCTGGGGAACGTGGCTGCTCGCCTCGAGGATCTCGCGCAGATGGTCGACGCGCTTCAGGATCTCCTGCCCCTCGGCATAGGCGGCCTCGCCCGCCTCCGTCAGCGAGAGCTGGCGCGTGGTGCGGTTGAGGAGGCGGGCGCCGAGCTCCTCCTCGAGCTCGGCGACATATTTCGACATCAGCGCCTTCGATCGCCCGGTCTGCCGGGCCGCGGCCGAGAAGCCGCCGGAATCGACCACCGCGACGAAGGCGCGCATCCGCGTGATCGTGTCCATCAGCCCGCCGCTATGCCGACGGCGAGCTCGACGAGCGCCCGGTCGGATCCGCGCGGCCCGAGCAGCGAAAGCCCGAGCGGGCAGCCGTCCATCCCGGCGAGCGGGATCGACACCTGGGGAAGGCCGGAAAGACCGGCAATGGCGAGGATGCAGAGCGCGCGCTCCCGGAACGCCTGCAGCCCCTCGCCGGAAAGCCCGCTCTCCGGCGCGATCGAGGGTGCGGAGGGGAGCATCAGCACCGCGTCCTCCCCGAGAAGCGCGTCGAGACGCCGGCGGATCGCGGCGCGCGCACTCTCCGCCTCGGCCTTCTGGGCGGGCGTGACGGACCGCCCGAACTCGAAACGCTCGCGCACGCCCGGCGTCATCACGGGGTCGCGGTCCTCGATCCAGGCGCCGTGGCTCTGCCAGGCCTCCCAGGCCTGGAGGTGACGGAAAACCCAGTACCAGCGCTCGAGCCCCTCCGTCGCGACAATCACCCCCTCCGCCGGACCGAGCCGGGCCGCGACCTTCGCCTCGGCCGGGGCCAGCGCCTCCGCCTCCGCGCCGGAGAGGAGGAGGGCGAAGGCATCTTCGGCGCGGAGGAGCCGCTGCAGGCGGAACGGCTTCGGGTCCTCGCCGAGGAAGACCGGAGCCACCTTCGCGAAGACGGCGCCGGAATCGGCGAAATAGCCCGGCGTGTCGAAAGACGGTGCGAGCGGCATCACGGCGTCGAGCGGGACGCGGCCGTGGCTCGGGCGGATCCCGAACAGGCCGCAATAGCTCGCCGGCGCCCGGATCGAGCCGCCGGTGTCCGACCCGATGGCGAAATCGCAGAGCCCTGCCGCCACCGCCGCCGCGGATCCGGAGGAGGAGCCGCCGGTGATGCGGCCCGGCGCCCGGGGATTGACCGGCGAGCCGGTGTGGATGTTCTGGCCGTTGAGCGAAAAGGCCAGTTCGTCGGTGTTGGTCTTGCCGAGAAAGCGGGCGCCGGCATCGAGCATGCGCTGGACGACCGGCGCGCTCGCGGCCGCGATCGGGCTCTCGGCCTGCTTGAGCGGGCTGCCGCAGCCGGTCGGATAGCCGGCGACGTCGAAGAGATCCTTGACGGCGAAGGCGAGGCCCGCGAGCGGGCCGCCCGCGGCCGAAGGGACCGGCACCGCGGCATAGGGCACGAAGGCTCCGACATCATCGCGCTCGACGAGCATGGGCAGGCTCCGGTCAGGTTCGACGGCCGGCACGCGCCGGCCGGGGCACCCTAGCGGAAGGCCCCGCCGCGGCAACCCTCAGCCGAGGACCTCGGCCTCGTAGCCGGCGCGCGTCACGGCATCGACGAGCTGCTGGGTGGTGACCGTCTCGCCGTGCTCGATGTCGGCCTTGCGGGTGCCGAGATCGACCCGGGCGCTGATCACGCCCGGCACGCAGAGCAGCGCGTCCTCGATCTTCTGCGCCGCCGCCGCGCCTTCGAATGCGACGATCTTGAGTTCGACGTGATCCATGCGCGAACCTCTCCTCTGCTCCCCTGAAATGGAGTGGCGCTCAGCCGTCCGCCAGCAGCATGGAGAGCTCGGCGGCGGAGACCTCCGCCAGGAGGTCCGCGAAGCAAGCCGCCTGGTGGGCTGCGATCGCGGCGCCGGCAGCCGCACTCGCCCCCGCCGCATCGCCGGTCACGCCGTCCGGACCGAGATCGCCGGCGAGCCAGCCGAACCCGACTGCGCCATAGGCGCGCAGGTGGCGGAAGCGGGCGGCGAGCGCGCTCTGGACCGAGGGGAAGTCGCGCGCGGCCGTCATGTCCACGAGATCGGGACGGAAATGCAGCATGAGCGAGGTCTCGACGAAGCCGCCATGGGCGCCGGCGAGACGCTCCTCGTCCGAGACGAGACCAGCCGGATAGCCGAGGCGGTTCCAGGTGAGATGGACGGCGAGGATGCCGGGCCGTGCGCGCAGGCGCAGCGCGGCCGCCGTCATCGCGGCGACATTGCCGCCATGGGCGCTGACGAGGACGAGCTTGCGCAGCCCGCCCGCGGCCACGGCCTCGCCGATCCGTTCGAGAAAGGAGACGAGGAGCGCATCGCCGAGATCGACCGTGCCGGCATGGCGGGCGTGCTCCAGCGACGCCCCGGCAAAGGCGACCGGCAGCGCGACCACGTCGAACCCGGCCGGAAGCCGCCGCCCGGTCTCGGCGAGGAGCCCGGCGGCGATCATGGCGTCGGTCCCGGCCGGCAGGTGCGGGCCGTGCTGCTCGGTGGCGGCGAGCGGGGCGACGACGACGGTCCGCGCGGGATCGAGGCGGGCGAAATCGCGCGTCCTGAGCGCCTGCCATTCCATCATCGGCATCAGCAACCCGCTCCGGGAAATGGCGAAACCGCGACGACGATACGTCAAATCACGCAGCGCGCCGGCCGAGCTTTGCCTAGAAGCGAAGCCCCGCGCAATGCCAGAGCGAGTCGGACCCGAGCTTGGACGAGATGGTTCTCCCGGCGATTCTCAGAATCGCGAAAGCCCATCGCGTCCGCAGAGCCGCCAGGCTGGCCGAGCTCGGCCTCCATCCGGGGCAGGATTCGGTGCTGCTGCTGCTTGCGCAGATGCGCGGCTGCAGCATGAGGGAGCTCGCCGCGGCACTCGGCATCAAGGCGCCGACCATCACCAAGACGGTCGGCCGCCTCGTCTCGGCGGGTTTCGTCGAGCGGCGGGAGGTCGCGGGCGACCAGCGGAAGGCTGCGCTCGATCTCACCGCCGCGGGCGAGGCTGCGGCCGCGTGCGTCGAGGCGCTGTGGCGCGCGCTCGACTCGGATGCCCTCGCCGACTTCGATCCGGAGGCGGAAGCGCACCTCCGGCACATGCTCGACCGCATCGGGCAGAACATCCTTCGCGGAGCCGCGGACGGCGGCGGCCTTGACGGAGCTGCCGAACAGGCCTGAAAGCTCGCCGCCAGCGAGATCCCGGCGAGATGCTGCCCACCTTCCGCTTCGCTCCGAGCCCGAACGGCTACCTGCATCGCGGCCACGCCTTCTCGGCGCTCCTCAACGCGCGTGCGGCCGACCGAACGGGCGGGCGATTCCTGCTCCGCATCGAGGACATCGACCGCACCCGCTCGCGGCCGGCCTTCGAGGCGGCGATCTGCGAGGATCTCGCCTGGCTCGGGCTCCGCTGGCCGGAGCCGGTGCTCCGCCAGAGCGAGCGCTTTCCGGCCTATCAGGAGGCGCTCGCCGCGCTCGACCGGCTCGGCCTGCTCTACCCGGCCTTCCTCACCCGCGCGGAGACGAACCGCCTCGTCGCGGCCGGGGAGCGCGCCGGGCGGGCCTGGCCGCGCGACCCGGACGGCGCGGTGCTCTATCCCGGGCCGGAGCGGGACTGGCCGGAGAGCCGCCGCCGCGCGGCGATGGCGGACGGCCGGCCCTACGCGCTGAGGCTCGACATGAAGCGGGCGCTCGCGGGCCTGCCCGCCCTCTCCTGGCGCGAGGAGGACCCGCTGGCCGAGGCGGGGGACGGTGCGCTCTTCGAAGCGGATCCGCGCGCCTGGGGCGACGTCGTGCTCGGCCGCAAGGAGGTGCCGGCGAGCTATCATCTCGCCGTCGTGGTCGACGACGCCCACCAGAGCGTGACGCATGTCGTCCGCGGGCTCGACCTCAGGCCGGCGACCGCCGTCCACCGCGTGCTGCAGACGCTGCTCGGCCTGCCGGAGCCGCTTTATTTTCATCACCGCCTGATCCTCGACGCGGACGGCCGCAAGCTCTCGAAGTCGCGCGGCTCGCAGGCGATACGGGCGCTGCGCGCGGCGGGCTCGACGCCGGCGGCGGTGATCGCCGGGCTCGGGCTCTAGCCGAGGACCGTCCGCAGCAGCGCCACCCACGCCGTCATCGTCAGCACAGAGAAGGCGGTGGAGAGCGTGATGACGGTCGAGGCGAGCGCCTCGCCGGTGCGGAGCCTGCCCGCGATGATGAAGGCGTTGACGCCGGTCGGGCAGGCGGCGATCAGGGTCGAGGCCTCGACCACGACGGGCGGCAGCCCGAGCGCGAGCCCGCCGGCCGCCACCAGGCCGGGGAGGAGCAGCAGCTTCAGGGCGGCGAGCACGCTGCTCTGCGCGAACCGGCCGCGCAGGCCGTAGCGGGCGATGCCCATGCCGGAGGCGACGAGCGCAAGCGGGCCGGCGGTGCGCGCGAGCGAATCGACCACGTTCCCGAACGGTCCGCCGAGCGGGATCGCGAAGGCGCGCCATGCGAGACCCGCCAGGATGCCGACGATCACGGGATTGCGCGCGAGACTGCGGGCGACGGAAAGGAGCGCCCGCGCTCCGCCCGGCTCCGCGCCGGGGATGCCGTCCGCCTTCATGGCCCAGCTGTCGAGCAGGAGGGCCGCCACCATGATGATCGGCGTGTGGATGGAGATGATGACGAGGGCGGTGAGGACCGCTTCGTCGCCCAGGATCTGCTGCACGAAGGGCAGCCCGATCAGGACCGTGTTCGCGAAGCCCGCCGCGATGCTGCCGACCACGGCGCCCCGGGCGTCCCGGCCGAACAGCCTTCGCATGAGGAGGTGCGCGAGGATCCAGACGATCGCGAGCGCGGCGTAGTAGACGAGCCAGATCCGCCAGGGCGACGTGCCGGCGAGATCGGCCGTCGCCACGGTGCGGAAGAGGAGCACTGAGATCGCCACCGTGAACACGAACTCGGAGAGGCCGTCGCCGGCGGCGACGCTCAGGAGCCCGCTCCGGATGGCGGCATAGCCGATCCCGATCAGACCGAAGATCGGCAGGACGATATCGACGATCTCGCTCAACGGGCTCCGCCGGGCTCCGGCATTGGACTTCGCTGCAGAGGACCCTCTGGCGAGAGCCGCCGGACTGCCATAGACCCCCGGGGCACGCGCTGGAAAGCGGGCGGGGCGCATGGCTGACGCGAGATCGATCCTCATCACCGGATGCTCCTCGGGCATCGGCGCGTGTTGCGCGGCCGGCATGAAGGCGCGCGGCTGGCGCGTCTTCGCGACGGCCCGCGCGCCGGCCGACCTCGACCGCCTGAGGGCCGAGGGGCTGTCGGCGCTCTTCCTCGACTATGCGGACGAGGGCTCGATCGAAGCGGCGATGGCGGAGGTGCTCGCCGCGACGGGAGGGCGGCTCGACGCCCTCTTCAACAACGGCGCCTATGCCCAGCCGGGGGCAATCGAGGATATCGGCACCGATCTCCTCAAGGCGCAGTTCGAGGCGAACTTCTTCGGCTGGCACGCCCTCACCCGCCTCGCCGTCCCGGTCATGAGACGGCAGGGCGGCGGGCGCATCGTGATGAACAGCTCCGTGCTCGGGATCATCGCGCTCGGATTCCGCGGCGCCTACAACGCGACCAAGTTCGCCCTGGAAGGCTATTCCGATACGCTGCGGATTGAGGTCGCGCCCGCCGGCATCCATGTCGCGACGATCGAGCCGGGACCGATCGCGACCCGCTTCACGGCGACCGCGCTGAAGCACGCCCGCGCGAACATCGACGTCGAGGGTTCCGTGCACCGCGACTATTACCGCCGCCGGCTCCGCGCGATGGAGAAGGGCGGCAATACGCGCGGCGAACTCGGGCCGGAGGCCGTCCTGAAGGCGCTCGTCCATGCCTGCGAGAGCCCGCGGCCGAAGACGCACTATTACGTGACGCAGCCGACAAGGCTGATGGCGGCCGCCCGGCGCATCCTGCCGCGGGCGGCGCTTCACCGCCTGCTCCGCCGCGCGAGCTAGCGGATCCGGCGGGGAAGACCGCCGGAGAGGCGACCTCCCGCGGCCGCCGCTGCTGCGCTATGCCGCGCGGATCCGGCGGCTGCGGACTTGAACCGCGCCGCCTGCACGCTCAATTGGGCCGATGCCCACCACGGAAACGTCATGAGTTCGCTCTTTCAGGTGATCACGCCCATCGCGATGGCGATCGTGGTGCTCATCCTTCTCCTCGGCCTCTGGAACATGATGCGCGGCGGCAGCCCCAGCACCTCGCAGAAGCTGATGCGCGCCCGCGTCGTCATGCAGTTCGTCGCCATCGTCCTCGCGATGACCGCGCTCTGGTTCATGGGCCGCTGACGCGGCGGCGCGGAGCGAGCGCCGGCCCCCCTGTCGCATCCCAGTTACATCCCCGGGAAGAACGGCCGGTTCCGTCGCCGATCCCGAGCCGCCGCCTTGCATTGCGTCCGGCCCGAGGCTAGCCATGTCCGTCCTAATCGGGTCCGGTCATGCGCATTCTCGGCACAGCCCTTCTCCTCAGCCTGGCTTCCGGCTGCGCCTATGCGGCGGACCTGCCGCCGGCCGCGCCAAGCGCCGAGCTCTTCTCGCCGCAACCGGTCGAGAGCCGCAAGTTCATCGACGAGGTGCGGGTCGGCGCCACGCTCTTCGTCGACGAGCGCGACTATGTGCGCGAGGAGGGCCTGTTCGTCTCCGGCGAGGTTCTCTTCTCCCGCTTCGTGCCGGAGATGCAGAACCCGATCCTCAACGTGCTGCTCCGGCCCCGCCCCCATGTCGGCACGACCGTCTCCACGGCCGGGAAGACCAGCCAGATCTATGCGGGCCTCACCTGGGACATTCCGGTCGGCAAGCGGTTCTTCGTGACCGGCACGTTCGGCGGTACGGTGCATAACGGCGTGACCGGCGAGCAGCTCGTCCAGAACCGCCCGGAAACCGGCTGCAGCGTCCTCTTCCGCGAGAGCATCGGCCTCGGCGTCAACATCACCGACCGCTGGAGCATCATCGGCGCGATCGACCATTCATCGAACAGCGGCCTGTGCGACCCGAATGACGGTCTGACGCATGCCGGGATCTGGGTCGGCTACAAGTTCTAGCCGATGGCGGCGCCCGTTCGGCGGAGCGCCGCCGGGAAGGAGCCGCCGATGGTCGTCCTCAACAAGATCTACACCCGCACCGGCGACGACGGGACGACCGCGCTCGGCACGGGCGAGCGCCGTCCGAAGTTCGACCTGCGGATCGCCGCCTACGGGACCGTCGACGAGACGAACGCGGCCGTCGGAACGGCCCGGGCCGCGCTCCCGCCGGCGCTCGACATCGTCGACGCCATGCTCGGCCGGATCCAGAACGACCTCTTCGATCTCGGAGCCGAGCTCGCGAGCCCCGACGACGGAAGGCCGAAATCCTACGAGCCGCTGAAGGTGATCGATTCGCAGGTGACGCGGCTCGAGGAGGAGATCGACCTCCTCAATGCCGACCTGCAGCCGCTGCGCTCCTTCGTGCTGCCGGGCGGCAGCGCCGCGGCGGCCGCGCTTCATCTCGCCCGCACGATCTCGCGCCGCGCCGAGCGGCTGATGGTGGAGCTCTCGGCGCACGAGCCGGGCACGGTCGGCGGGCCGGCGCTCCGATACGTGAACCGGCTTTCCGACTTCCTGTTCGTCGCGAGCCGCTGGGTCAACGATCGCGGCCGCGCCGACGTGCTCTGGGTGCCCGGCAAGAACCGCTGAGCGGATCCGGGAACGACGGGCGGCAGCGCCCCTCTTGGCGGCTGGCGCGCTCCTCAATTGTGGACGCGCAGCACCTCGACCACCGGCGGGCTGCGGAGAATGCGGCTGAAGGCGTGCATCCAGTCGCCGGTCTCGTCCGCCCGCTCGCCCGCGCCCTGGTGGCGGAACCGGTCGAGCTGGTCGAGGCTCCTGAGCTCGATCTCGAACTGCAGCGCCGGACAGTCCGGGCCGCGCGTGAACGGAACGAGGAGCCGGGCCGAAAGCCCGGCCTCGCGCGCCTCGTCGAGCTCGCGCCGGATGAATTCCATCGCCTGCCCGCGGTCGACCGGCAGGACGTCGTAGGAGAAGCGGGCGATGTACATGGCGGTCCCTTCCGTCTCGTATGGCTCTTGCCAGCCGACATCTAGGGCCGCCGCCCGGCCCGGACACCGCCGGGCGCCCGCTCAGCCGGGATCGTCGATGACGCTCACATGGGCGGCGGCGACCCGCCAGCCTTCCGGCATCCGCACCCAGGTCTGCATCTGCCGTCCGACCTTGCCCGGCGCGCCGGCGCGGCGGAAGAGCGTCGAGGCGACCGCGAAGTCCCTGCCATAGGTGGTGACCACCGTCCGCTCCAGGCTGCGGGCGAGCCCCGCCGGGGAGCGCGCGGCGCGGAAGGCGGCGATCTCGGCATAGCCGTAGAGATTCTCGCCGGCGCCGTAGCGCAGCGTCGTCGGACGGTCGAGGAAGAAGCCGTCGAGGGCGGCGACGTCGTTCGTCACGAGCGCCGTCTCGTAGGCCGCGAAGGCCGCTTCCACCTCGGCCCTGACCTCGGGAATGTCGATCTCCGGCGCGCTCACCGCTCGAGCCTCGCGCGGAGCTCCTTCAGGAACGGGATGTTCTCGTACTGGTCCGGCTGGACGACGTCCCATGCCACGCCGGGCGGCTGGCCGAACGGCGTCTCGGTGTCGATCAGCTCCTTCTCCGTGGCGATGAAATGGAGCGCCGAATCATGCCCGAGCATGGGCAGCTTCGCCTCATCGACCACCTGGCTCGAATGGACGGTGGTGGCGATCGTGGTGGTGCCGTCCACCTTGCCGAGCTCGCGGAAGATGCCGAGTTCGAGATCGGCGAAGCCGCCGCCCTTGCCGGTCCGCCCGCCGGCGCGCGTCACCGCCACGCAGCCGACGACGACGAAATCGAGAAAGTCCATCTCGTCGAACTCGACCGGCGTGCCGTGCATGAGGAAGCCCTGCGCCGTGGCGGCCGTCTCGAACTCGACGCCCTTCGCGCGGAGCTCCGCCGGATCGAGCCGGACGAACGGAAAGCCCCGGGTGAGTTCCGGGACCGGCGCGTAGACCACCTTGTCCTCGTGGAGGGCGCGGAGACGCACCGGGATCTGCGGCGGGTCGGGATTGCACTTCACGATCTTCGCCGCCTTCCATTGCGGCAGGCGGGCGAGGTTCCAGGCCGCGAGGTCGGCACCGACGAAATTCGGGATGCGGCTCCGGACCGGGCCGACATTGACCTCGTTCGCCTCCAGGCTCGCCCAGATCTCCGCCCGGAGCACGTCCTTCTCGCCGTTCCGCCCGGCCCAGCGGGCATCCCCGTTCATGCAGCCATGTCCTCCTTCGCCGCGACAGGGGCCGCGGCCATGCCCGTCATTTCGAGCTGATGCGCCGCGCGGAGCGCCAGATCCTCGCGCCAGGCCGGCGCGATCACCTGCACGCCGATCGGCAGGGACGCGCCGGGAAGCCAGACCGGCACCGCGACCACCGGCAGGCCGACGAAGCTGATCGGCTGCGTGAAGATCCCGATATTCGGGCGCGCCGGCACCTCGACCCCGCCGAGCAGGACGTTCCGCGTACCCGAGGGCAGAGCGGGAAAGGGCGTCGCGGGCGCGAGCAGGAGATCGACCGTCTCGAAGACGCCGCGCACCGCCTCGCGGTACCAGGACCGGAAGCGCTGCGCCGCGACGAGCCAGGCGGCAGGCACCATCGCGCCGGACAGGAAGCGGTCGCGCGTCTCGGGGTCGTAATCCGCCGCGCGGCGGCGGAGCCGGCCGAGATGGAGCGCGGCGGATTCCGCCGTCGTGACGAGATAGGCGGCGGCGCGGGCGCGCGCCGCTTCGGGCAGGATCACCTCGCGCTCCGCGCCGAGCGCCGCGGCGAGGCGATCGACGGCCGCGATGGCCTCGGGGCCGGCACGCTCGCGGAAATAGCCGCCCGCGACCGCGACGCGCAGGCCTTCGGCGCCCTTCGCGATCTCCCGCACCGCGGCGAGCGGCGGCCGGCCCGCCTGCGCGGGGTCGCGCGGATCCGGGCCCTCGAGCGCATCGAAGAGGAGCGCGAGGTCGAGCGCGGAGCGCGCGATCGGGCCGAGATGGTCGAGGCTCGGGCAGAACGGGAACGTGCCCGCGCGCGAGAGCCGGCCGAAGGTCGGCTTCAGGCCGAAGAGACCGCAGAAGGAGGACGGCACGCGGATCGAGCCGTTGGTGTCGGAACCGAGGCTCGCCGCGACCATGCCGGCGGCGACCGCGGTGCCCGAGCCGCCGGAGGAACCGCCCGACATGCGGGCCGGGTCGTGCGGATTGCGCGACGGCCCGTCATGGACGTTCTCGCCGGTGAAGTCGTAGGCGTATTCGCCCATGTTGAGCGCGCCGAGGAGGAGCCCGCCCGCGGCAGAGAGCCGGGAAACCAGGGTGGCGTCGCGCCCGGCCGGCGGCTCGCCGCGATTGATGAGGGAGCCGGCGCGGGTGGTCACCCCCTCCATGTCGAAGAGATTCTTGACGCCGTAGGGCAGGCCCGCGAGCGGCGGCGGCTCGCCCCGCCGGACCGCCGCGTCGACGGTATCCGCCTCCCCGAGGGCGCGGGCGAAGGTGAAATCGGTGAAGGCGCCGAGCGCGCCGTTCTCCGCCTCCGCGATCGCGATCGAGGCCTCCGCCACCTCGCGCGCGGATACCTCGCCCGCCTTGACCGCCGCGACGATCGCGTGCGCCGGCCCGCGGAGCAGCGCCCGCATCACGCCTCGAAGACCGGCGCCGGCTCGACATGATCGTCGAGCGGGAACGAAAGCACGAACGCGGCCATGGCAGAGGTCGCCTCCAGGTTCGCGATCACGCCCGCGCGCCATTCCGGCGCGACCGGGAGCCCCATGACGGCGGCCATGTGATCGCAATGCGCCGCCGCGTCGAAGGATTCGCTCATGCCGCCGCAGCTCCGCCGACCGCAGTCTCGAGCGCGGCAAGCGGCGCGGTCCAGCCGACGATGCCGCCCTGCGCGCGGATCATGGCGAGCGTCGCCGCCTTGAACTCGGGGAAGTAGCTTTCCGTCGCATCCTCGACGAGAAGGCACTCGAAGCCGCGGTCGTTCGCCTCCCGCATGGTGGTCTGCACGCAGACCTCGGTCGTGACGCCGGCGATCACGAGATGGGTGATGCCGAGCCGGGCGAGCTCGCCGGCGAGCGTCGTCGCGTAGAACGAGCCCTTGCCCGGCTTGTCGATGACGATCTCGTCGGAGAGCGGCGCGAGCTCCGGGACGATCGCGTGGCCCGGCTCGCCCCGCACGAGCACGCGCCCCATCGGTCCCGGATCGCCGATCCTGAGGCTGGGCGATCCCCGCTCGCGCTTGGAGCGCGGGCAGTCGGAGAGCGCCGGATCGTGGCCTTCGCGGGTGTGGATCACGGGCCAGCCCTGCGACCGGAAGAGCGCGATGAGGCGGGCGACCGCCGGCACGATCGCCTGCAGGCGCGCGACGTCGTTGCCGAGGCTCTCGCCGAAGCCGCCCGGCTCGACGAAATCCCGCTGCATGTCGATGACGACGAGGGCGGTCCGGCCGGGCGGAAGCGCATAGGGAAACGGCGAAGCGGGCACGGCGATCATGTCAGTGCCCCGCCATCGCGCGGCCGATCGCCGTGCGGTCGGCCTCGGCCGCCGCGACCACGTAGCCGATCCGCCCGCCCGACATGACCGCGATGCGGTCGGCAAGCTCGAGGATCTCGTCGAGGTCCTCCGAAACGAGGAGCACGGCGGCGCCGCGGTTGCGCTGCTCCATGATCTGCGCACGGATCTCCGCGACGGAGGCGAAGTCGAGGCCGAAGCACGGATTGGCGACGATCAGCACCTCGACCTCGCCGGAGAGCTCGCGGGCGAGGATGGCGCGCTGCACGTTGCCGCCGGAAAGGTTCTGGATCGGCTCCTCGGTCGAGGGCGTCTTCACCCGGTAGGCGCCGATCAGCTCGCGCGCCCGCGCCCGCATCGGGGCGGGCGAGAGCCACCAGCGGAGCGAGGCGACCGGCGGCTTGTCGAAGACCCGGAACGAGATGTTCTCGGCGACCGTCATGCGCGGCGCCGCGGCGTTCCTGAGCGGCTCCTCCTGCAGCCCGAACACCTTGTAGCTGTCCATCTGCTCGCGATTGGGCACGAACGGCCTGCCGTCGATGAAGAGCCGCCCCTCGGTCGGCTCGCGCTGGCCGGAGAGAACCTCGACAAGCGCGGACTGGCCGTTCCCGGACACGCCGGCGATCCCGAGGATCTCGCCGGCATGGATCTTCAGGTTGATCGCCTCGATCGCCGGGAGCCCCTGGTCGTCCTCGGCGAAGATGCCCGCGATCTCGAGGCGGACCGGCTGCTCGCCCATGGGCCTGCGCGGCGCGCGCTCGCGGATCTTCGTCTCGCCGATCATCATCCGGCTCATCTCGTCGACGGAGACCTGCCCGACCGTGCCGCTGCCCGCCATGCGCCCGCGGCGGAGCACCGTGAACTCGTCGGCGAAGGCCGCCACCTCGCGGAACTTGTGGGTGATCATCAGGATCGTGAGGTCGCCCGCTTGCGTCATGCCGCGCAGCAGCCCGAGCACCTCGTCCGCCTCGCCCGGCGTCAGCACCGAGGTCGGCTCGTCGAGGATCAGGAAGCGCTGGTCGAGATAGAGCTGCTTCAGGATCTCGAGCTTCTGCTTCTCGCCGGCCGAGAGCCCGGACACCGGCACGTCGAGCGGCACGCGGAACGGCATGCGCTCCAGGAAGCCCTCGAGCTCCCGCTTCTCCGCCCGCCAGTCGATGACCGCCGGCGGATGCGCCCGGCTGATGACGAGATTCTCCGCGGCGGTGAGCGAGGGTACCAGGGTGAAGTGCTGGTAGACCATGCCGATGCCGTGGCCGTGCGCATCGCGCGGATTGTGGATCTCGACCTCTCTCCCGTCGACGAGCACCTCTCCGCGCGTCGGCTGGTAGAAGCCCATGACGCACTTCACGAGCGTCGACTTGCCGGCCCCGTTCTCGCCGAGAAGGGCGTGGAGCGTGCCGGGACGGACGCGGATGGAGACATCGTCGAGCGCGACGAGCGGTCCGAAGACCTTGGTCATCTCGATCGTCTCGAGTCCGATCGCACGCCGCGCGCGCGCTTCTCCCGGGATGTCAGGCGCGATGCTCATTGCAGCCTCCCCCCGCGGCGGGCGATGATGGCGACGGGGCCGCCGCCATCGGGCCCCTGATGCTCCGCCCCGCCGGACACGAAGATCTCGGTATGTCCGACGAGCCCGGCGAGCACCCCGGCGACGAAGGCGCGCGCGTGGCGGGTCGAGGCGATGTCGGAATCATCGAGCATAGTGTGCCGCGCGCCGCGGATGCGCCCGCTCGATCCGGCCTCGGCCTTCGCCAGCAGCGCGACGAGCCGCTCCCGGTCGGCGGCCGCCACCTGGCCGGCGGTCGCGAGCCCGAATCCGCCGAGGGCGCCGCGCACGGGCTCGATGTCGATCGGGTCGGACATCACCGCATGCTCGACGGCGAGCGGGCCCGCCCAGTCGCGGCTCATGCCGAGGACGACGATCTCGTGGTTCGTCAGCTCGGCGCCCGCCGACGTGCTCGCCCGTCCCGACCAGAGCGACAGGTCGCGGCCGATCGCGGCATCGGTCACGCGCCCGGCGTCGATCTCGCCGAGGGCGATCGCCACGCCGAGGGCGGAGGCGCCGCGCGAGAGGGCCATCGACTTCAGCGTGTCGCGGGTGGCGGTGAGCGCGCCGCGGGCTTCGGCCTCGCCGATCCGCTCGGCCGTGAGGAGCGGGCACTTGATCTGCACGAAGTGGACGTCCGCCGCCCGCTCGATGCCGGCATCCGCCATCGCCGCGCGCACGCCCTCCGCCACCATGTCGGCCTGGCCGCGGCGGCCGAGCGCCTCGGGCGCGAGCCCGGCGGTGTGCGCCGAGCCGATGGCGAGCGCCGGCCCCGT
>NZ_SPKJ01000033.1 GCF_009866965.1 Propylenella binzhouense
ACGCCGTCGCATCCCCGGCGCATGCGCGCCGCGCCGCCGTGCGCCCGCGGCTCGGGCTGCTCGGCGCCGGGCTTGCCGAGCGGCTCGCGGTGGCGGCGGTTCCGGTCGCGGCGATCTGGCTCCTCGTCCTTCTCGTCATCGGATGATCCGCTGATGGCGCCGCTTCTCACCTTCGAGGACCTTACCCTCGGCTATGACGGCCATCCCGCCGTCCACCACCTGGAGGGCGCGGTCGAGGCCGGCTCGCTGACCGCGGTCGTCGGGCCCAACGGCTCGGGCAAGTCGACGCTCATGAAGGCCGTCGCGGGCATGCTGGCGCCGATCGGCGGCCGCGTGGTCCGATCCGGCCTCGCCCCGCACGACATCGCCTATCTGCCGCAGCAATCCGACATCGAGCGCGGCTTCCCGGCGAGCGTGCTCGATCTGGTCGCGCTCGGGCTCTGGCGGCGGCGCGGGCTCGGCGGCCGGATCGGCGGCGGCGATCGCGCGGCGATCGATGGCGCGCTCGCCGCCGTCGGGATGGCCGATTTCGCGGCCCGCGGGATCGACACGCTGTCCGGCGGCCAGCTCCAGCGCGCCCTCTTCGCGCGCGTGCTCGTGCAGGATGCCGGCCTGATCCTTCTCGACGAGCCGTTCAACGCGATCGACACGCGCACGATCGCCGACCTTATCGCGATCGTCCACCGCTGGCAGCGCGAGGGCAGGACCGTGCTTGCCGTCCTGCACGATCTCGACCTCGTCCGGCAGCACTTCCCCCAGGCGCTGCTCCTCGCGCGGGAGGCCGTCGCCTGGGGTGCCGCGGCGGAGGTGCTCACCGCCGGAAATCTCGCCACCGCGCGCGAGCGGATCGCACATTGGGAGGACCACGCACCCTGGTGCGGGGCGGGACGGCACGCGGCATGACGCTCAACGAGATCTTCCTCGCGCCCTTCGTCGAGTTCGAGTTCATGCGCCGCGCGCTCGTCGGCACCACGGCGCTGGCGCTCTCCGCCTGTCCCGTCGGCGTGTTCCTGATGCTGCGCCGCATGAGCCTCTCCGGCGACGCGATCGCCCATTCCATCCTGCCGGGTGCGGCGATCGGCTTCCTCGTCTCCGGGCTACAGCTCCTGCCGATGACCTTCGGCGGCCTCGTCGCCGGGCTCGCGGTCGCCGTGCTCTCCGGCATCGTCGCGCGCTCCACGATCCAGCGGGAGGATGCGAGCCTCGCCGCCTTCTACCTCGTGTCGCTCGCGCTCGGGGTCCTGCTCGTCTCGCTCAGGGGCTCGAGCGTCGATCTCCTCCACGTGCTGTTCGGATCGGTGCTCGCGCTCAACGACCAGGCGCTCGTCCTGATCGCGGCGATCGCGACCGTCAGCCTCGTCGCGCTCGCCTCCGTCTGGCGGGCGCTCGTGGCCGAATGCCTCGATCCGGTCTTCCTGCGCAGCGTGAGCCGCGTCGGCCCGTTCGTGCATCTCCTTTTCCTGGTCCTCGTCGTTCTCAACCTCGTCGGCGGCTTCCAGGCGCTCGGCACGCTCCTCTCGGTCGGGCTGATGATCCTGCCGGCGGCGGCGGCGCGCTTCTGGACGCGGAGGCTCGAGGCGATGTGCGCGCTCGCGATCGCCTTCGGCCTCGCCGCGAGTGTCGCGGGCCTCCTCGTCTCCTACCACCTGAGCCTCGCCTCCGGGCCGTCCATCATCCTGGCCGCCGGGCTCGTCTACCTCGTCTCGCTGCTGTTCGGGACCCGCGGTCTCCTGGCCGGCCGGCGCAGCGTGCGTCACCGCATCGCCTGAGGAGGACATGATGCAAGCTTCCGGACTGATCGCATTCGGCGCTGCGGCCGCGCTTTCCGCCTTCCTTTCCGGGGCCGGGCCGGCCAAAGCCGCGGAGCCCGTCAAGGTCGTCGCGAGCTTCTCCATCCTCGGCGATTTCGTCCGCGAGATCGGCGGCGACCGCGTCGACGTCGTGACGCTCGTCGGACCGAACGGCGACGCGCATGTCTACGAGCCGAGCCCCGCCGATGCCCGCGCGGTCGCCGGTGCCGGTCTCGTCGTGGTGAACGGCCTCGGCTTCGAGGGCTGGCTCGACCGGCTCGTCGAGGCGAGCGGCTACAAGGGCGAGGTGACGGTCGCCTCGACCGGGATCGTGCCGCTCGCTGCTGCGGAGGACGAGCACGAGGACGAACATGCGGGCGCCGAGGAGCACGGACACGAAGGCGTCGATCCGCACGCCTGGCAGTCGGCGGAGAACGCCATCGTCTATGTCGGCAACGTCGCCGACGCGCTCTGCCGCGCGGATGCGGAATCCTGCGCTCTCTTCCGGGCGAACGCGGAGCGCTACCGGGCGGAGCTCTCCGATCTCGACGCCTCCATCAAGGCGAGCTTCGCCGCGCTTTCGCCCGAGCGCCGCAAGGTCATCACCACGCATGACGCCTTCGGCTATTTCGCCCGGGCCTACGGCATCGCGTTCCTCGCGCCCCAGGGCGTCTCCACCGACTCGGAAGCTTCGGCCGCCGATGTCGCGAAGCTCATCACCCAGATCCGCGACGAGGGCGTCACCGCGCTCTTCCTGGAGAATGTCTCGGATCCGCGCCTGATGGAGCAGATCGCCCGCGAGACCGGGATCAAGCCCGGCGGCGAACTCTATTCGGACGCGCTGTCGCCGCCCGACGGTCCCGCCGCCACCTACGTGGCCATGATGCGCCACAATGCCGGGACGCTCCTCGGCGCCATGCGCGGCAGCTGAGCAGCACTCAGGCGGGCCGCGCCGGGAAGCCGGCCGGCCGGGCGCGTTCGCCCTCTCCGTAATAGAGCGAGACGACGTGCTCGGCCTCCGCGAAGAAGAGCCAGCGCTCCGCGAGCAGGCCGAGAAGGAAGGAGAGCGAGGCGGCCGCCGGCCAGATCCAGCCGCCGGCCGCGAGCCCCGCCGCCAGCAGCAGGACAGGGAGCCCGCCGCCGAGAAGCGCGGCGGCCCTGCGCAGCGCTGCCGCATGCCGGCGGGCGGTGCGGAACACCATCTCCCGCGTCAGGTAGTTGCCCATGCTGTGCGGCGGCTCGAGCAGCCGGACGCGGCCATAGCGGCCGAGCCGCGTCGCCGTCTCCGGGCGCGAATCGCCGGAGCCGAGCGGGATGCGGTCGGCCCGGAACCACCACAGCCCCTTGGCCGCCCAGGCCACGAGCAGGAAGCCGAGCGCGAGCCATTCCAGCCCCGCCGCGCGGCCGTCCGCCCCCGCGGCAAAGGCGCTTGCGAGCATCGCGCCGCCGGCCGCCGCGAAGCCGAGATAGCAGGCCGGCGTGAGGCGGGTGTGCCAGCGCGGCACCGTCTTCAGCGAGGCGTAGATCATCGCCGTGGCGTAGACGGTCACGGTCGCGAGCGCCGCCGTGACCAGCCCGAGCGGGACGAGCCGCATCCCGTAGAACAGGTCCGCGGCCATCTGCACGGCGAAAAGGCCGAGGGTGGCGATCGAGAGCACGCCCTCGCGCGAAAGCCAGGACGTCCGCCATTGCGTGAGCGCCCGCCATGCCCGCTCGGGATGGCCGAGATGGAAGGTCGAGGAGAGAAGGCCGACGCCGGTGAGGGCAAGCGCGAGCAGCGCGGCCCACAGGAGCGGGCTGCCCGATCCCGCCAGCGCGCCGAGCGCCAGCAGGGCGACGAGGCCGAAGCCCGCCCCGGACAAGGTGGTGAAGACGATGATCGAGCGCGCCGGATGCATGGGTCAGCCGATCATCTCCACGACGCGTTCGAGCCAGCCGGTCAGCCCGGCCGCCCGCTCCCGCGGGGCTGCAGGCGGCGTTTCGTCCGCTGCGCCGGCGGGCGCCCGGTTCCGCCGCGGCGGAAGGTACTTGTTGACCGGCGCCGTCCCCTGCTCGGGCATCAGGTCGACGCCGCCGCGCGCCGCCACGAGGCGCGAAACGGCCGAATCCGGATCGGCCAGGTCGCCGAAATGCCGGGCATTGGTCGGGCATGTGCGGACGCAGGCGGGCACGCGGTCCACCTCTTCCAGGTTCTCGTTGTAGATGCGGTCGACGCAGAGCGTGCACTTCTTCATCACGCCTTCCGCCTCGTCGAGCTCGCGCGCGCCGTAGGGGCAGGCCCAGGCGCAGAGGCCGCAGCCGATGCACCAGTCCTCGTTCACGAGCACGATGCCGTCCTCGGCGCGCTTGTAGGAGGCGCCGGTCGGGCAGACCGTCACGCAGGGCGCGTCGGCGCAGTGCAGGCACGATTTGGGAAAGTGCACGACCATCGGGCTCGCGCCCGCGCCGTTCGCCTCCGGCAGCACCTCGAAGGTGTGGATCCGGTTGAGGAAGGTCCCGGACGGGGTTTCGCCGTAGGGCTCCTGGTCCGACAGCGCGGCGCCGTAGCCGCCCGTGTTCCACTCCTTGCAGTTGACGACGCAGGCATGGCAGCCAACGCAGACGTCGAGGTCGATGACGAGGCCGAGCTTCTTCGGCGTGTCGTTCGGTAGCGCCGTCACTTTGACCACTCCTGTCCGTAGCGCAGCCGCCCGGGCGGGGAGGGCTGTCCCGGAACGCGCTTCTGCGGCGCGAATTGCGGGCTCGTGACCGCCTTGTCTGGTTCCGCCTTCTCGATCGCCACGCGGAGGTCGAACCAGGCCGCCTGCCCGGTGATCGGATCGGCGTTGGCCCAGCGCATGCCGTCGCCCTTTTCGGGCAGGAGCTCGCGGATCAGGTGGTTGAGCAGGAAGCCCTTCTCGGCTTCCGGCGCGTGCGGGTCGAGGCTCCAGGCGCCCGATCTCTTGCCGATCGCGTTCCAGGTCCAGACGGTCTTGCCGTTGGTCGCCTCCATCCGCGCGATCTGGACCTTGATGCGGCCGTGATGGGAGGAGAGCCAGATCCAGTCGCCGCTCTCCAGCCCGTGCGCATCGCAGATCGGGCCCGGCACGTAGAGGAAGTTGCGGGCATGGATCTGGCGGAGCCAGGCGTTCTGCGATCCCCAGGAATGGTACATCGCCATCGGGCGCTGGGTGACCGCATGGTACGGGAAGTCCGCATCGGCGCGGGCCGCGAGACGGTCTCCCTCGAAGGGCGGATACCAGATCGGAAGCGGGTCGAAGCAGCGCTCGATCACGGGGCGGAGATGGTCGGGCGGCTGCGGCGAGCGCCTGCCGCGGGCCGCGAGCCGGAACTTCGCGAGCGGCTCCGAATAGAGCTGGAAGACGACCGGCTGCGGGCTGTCGTAGAGGCCGATGCCGACGGCCCAGTCCTGGTAGGCGGCGTTGGCGTGCTTGAAGTAGAGCGCCTCGTCCGGGATATGCGTCGCGTAGAAGCCGCCGTTTTCAATGTAGCGGTCGATCTGCGCCTGGTTCGGCGCGCCGCGCCCTTCCGCTCCGCCGTTCTCGCCCCGGAAGCCGATGAGGGGGCCGATCCCCGGCTTGCGCTGGTGGTTGACGATATAGTCGGCGTAGTCGCGGTATTTCGGGGCGCCCTCCTCGTCGACGAAGCCGGGCAGGCCGAGCCGCGCGCCGAGATCGATCAGGACCGACTGGAAGCCGCGCACGTCGCGGTCGGGCGGAAGCACCGGCCAGCGGATCGCGTCGGCTGCGGCATCGGCGTCGCTGATCGGCCGGTCGAGCAGCGAGATGCAGTCGTGGCGCTCGAGATATGTCGTGTCGGGAAGGATCAGGTCGGCATAGGCCACCATCTCGGAGGCGTAGGCGTCGGAATAGATGATCTTCGGAATGACGTACTCGCCGTCCGCCCGCTTGGCCGTCAGCATCGCCATCGTGCCGGCGGTGTTCATCGACGAGTTCCAGGCCATGTTGGCCATGTAGAGGAAGAGCACCTCCACCGGGTACGGATCGCCCGCGGCCGCATTGGCGATCACCATCTGCATCAGGCCGTGCGCGGAGAGCGGCGCCTCCCACGAATAGGCCTTGTCGATGCGCTGCGGGGTCACGCCGTCCGCCTCGAGGAGCAGATGCTCCGGCCCGAGCGGATAGCCGAGCGGGGAGCCGGAAAGCGGCGTGTTCGGCTTGGACCCTCCGGCGGGACGCGGATGCGCTTCCGCGGGCTTGGGGTAGGGCGGCTGGAACCGGAAGCCCCCCGGGCAGTCGATCGAGCCGAGCAGGATCTGGACCAGGTGCAGCGCCCGGCAGGTCTGGAACCCGTTCGAATGGGCCGAGATCCCGCGCATCGCATGGAAGGAGACCGGCCGGCCGACCATCCGCGCGTGCCGCTCGCCCTTCCAGTCGGTCCAGGGCCGCTCGACGATGATCTCTTCCTCGAAGGCGACCTTCGCCATCTCGTCCGCGATCCGCCGGATCGTATCCGCGGGCACGCCGGTGGTTTTCGCCGCTTCCTCGGGCGCATAGGCCGGGTCGCCGTATTTCGCGGCGATCAGGCTGAAGACCGGTACGGCGACGCGCCCGTCCGGGAGCCGGACTTCGCCCTCGAGGCGCGGTCTGGTCCCGGGCTGCCTGTGTGACGCGAGCGTACCGGCGCCCTCGTCGAAGACGAGCGCATTTCCGTCGGGATCGCGTGCGAAGAGCCCGTCGTCCGGGCCCGCTTCGTCTCTGATGACGAGCCAGCCGGCATTGGTGTAACGGGCGAGATAGTCGCGGTCGATGCGCCCGGTCCGGATCAGCTCGTGGACGAGGGCGAGGGCGAACAGGCCGTCGGTGCCGGGGGTGATGCCGATCCACTCGTCGGCAATGGCGTTGTAGCCGGTTCGGACCGGGTTCACCCCGACGATCTTCGCGCCGTTCGCCCTGAGCTTCGAGAGGCCGATCTTGATCGGGTTCGAATCGTGGTCCTCTGCCACGCCGAAGATCATCAGGAAGCGGCTCCGCTCCCAGTCGGGCTCGCCGAACTCCCAGAACGAGCCGCCGAAGGTGTAGATCCCGGCGGTGGCCATGTTGACCGAGCAGAAGCCGCCATGGGCCGCGAAGTTCATGGTGCCGAACTGCTGCGCCCACCAGCCGGTCAGCGCCTGGCTCTGGTCGCGGCCGGTGAAGAAGGCGAGCTTCTTCGGATCGGTTTCCCGGATCGGCCTCAGCCAGTCGGTCGCGATCGCCAGCGCCTCGTCCCACTCGATGGCGCGGAACTCGCCGGCCCCGCGTTCGCCGACGCGGAGAAGCGGCTTGCTGAGCCGGGCCGGCGAATAGTGCTGCATGATGCCGGCCGAGCCCTTGGCGCAGAGCACGCCGCGATTGACCGGATGGGCGCGGTTGCCCTCGATATACCGGATCTTGCCGTCCCGGATGTGGACGTTGATGCCGCAGCGGCAGGCGCACATGTAGCAGGTGGTCTGCCTGACCTCGTCGGAGACTTTCGGCGAGAGATCGAGTGTCGGCTGGCTCATCGGCGATCCCTCGATGTCGCGTTGCTGCGCTGTCCCGCCCACCCGGCCGGCCGAATTCCGGCCCAAAGCGGCGTCGGTTCGATTCTCATGCCGCGGGCGTCCTAGGCGCTATCGGCCGAAGCTGCAATTGCTGCCGCACGGAAGTCCTTTCGCCCGCTCACTTCAGGTCGATGAGGTAATGGAAGCTGTCGGTCAGGCAGCGCGACACGCGCCACTCGATCGGCGCCTCGTCGAGGCCGTAGGCGATCCGGTCGATGAGGAGGAGCGGTGTCCCCTCGGGGCATCCGAGCTGCTCGGCGTCGGCGGCGGAGGCTGCCACCGCCTTCACCCTCTCCACGGCATGGCCCACGGTGAGGCCGAAGCGCGTGGCATAGAGCGAGTAGACGTTGTTCGGCACCATCTCGACGCGGTCGAGACCGGCGAACCGGGTGACCGGAAGCGTGATCGTCTCGGCGATCACCGGCCGGCCCTCCAGGAAGCGCGTGCGGTCGAGCTGCCAGACGCTGCTGCGGGGCGGAAGCTTCAGCTTCGCCCGCGCGGCGGCGGCGGATTTCGTCTTCGCGAGGCTGTTCAGGATGCTGTCCGGCAGGCGGCGCGAACCGTCGTCCGCCGTCAGCTTGAAGAACTTGAAGAGGAGCCGTCCCGCTTCCGGCTCGGCGACGAAGGTTCCGCGGCCCTGGCGCCGGACCACCAGGCTGTCCGCCGCGAGCGCGTCGAGCGCCTTGCGCACGGTGCCCTGGCTGACGCCCATCTCGAGCGCGATCTGCTGCTCGCTCGGCAGCATCTGACCGGGCTGCCAGCGGCCGTCGATCAGCCGCGAGACCATCGCCTCCCGGACCTGCCGGTAGAGGGGGCGAAGCTCGAGCACGGTCTCCGAAATCGCTGCCTCCTTCGCCGCTCGGGGGGAACCTAGCAGAGGACGGTTGACACCGGAAGGGCTCCGTATCTTATGTCTTATATAAGAGGTGAGCTATGGCGCATGCCGCAGGAGGAAGCGGAATGAGTATCCCCCAGTGCCTCGTGCACGAACACAAGGACAATGTGGGCGTCGTGGTGGTCGAGGGCCTGAAGGCCGGCACCGACATGCTGTGCGTCGTCACAGCCGACAATTCGTCCTTCCATCTGACCGCCAAGTCCGACGTGCCGATCGGGCACAAGGTGGCGCTTGCGGATCTGAAGGCCGGCGACACCGCGGTGAAATACGGCGAGGACATCGGCCGCTTCGTCGCGGACGTCGAGAAGGGCGGCCACGTCCATGTCCAGAACCTGAAGACCAAGCGCTGGTAGCGCGTCAGCCCGAAACGATCACGATCTCCCGCGCTCCCCCGCAGCGCCAGGGAGAAGAGGGAGGCCCCGATGGCTCTCAACGGCAATCAGAAGATCATGGCCTACCGGCGCGAGAACGGCCGCGTCGGCGTGCGCAACCACGTCATCGTCCTGCCGGTCGACGATATCTCGAACGCCGCCTGCGAGGGCGTCGCCAACAACATCAAGGGCACGATGGCGCTTCCGCACGCCTATGGCCGGCTGCAGTTCGGCGAGGATCTCGACCTGCACTTCCGGACCATGATCGGAACCGGCTCCAACCCGAACGTCGCGGCCTGCATCGTCATCGGCATCGAGCCCGGCTGGACGAACCGCATCGTCGAGGGCATCGCCAAGACCGGCAAGCCGGTCGCGGGCTTCTCGATCGAGCAGAACGGCGACCTGAAGACGATCATGGACGCCTCGCGCAAGGCGAAGGAGTTCGTCCACTGGGCGACCGAGCTGCAGCGCGAGGAATGCGACATCTCGGAGCTCTGGGTCTCCACCAAATGCGGCGAGAGCGATACCACGACCGGCCTCGGCTCGTGCCCGACCGTGGGCAACATGTATGACAAGCTGATCCCGGAGGGCATCTACGGCTGCTTCGGCGAGACCTCCGAGATCACCGGCGCGGAGCACATCTGCAAGGCGCGGGCGGCGAGCCCCGAGGTCGGCGAGCGCTGGTACAGGATGTGGAAGGCCTACCAGGACGACGTCATCGAGGCCCACAAGGTCGACGATCTCTCCGAGAGCCAGCCGACCAAGGGCAATATCGAGGGCGGGCTCACCACGATCGAGGAGAAGGCGCTCGGCAATCTCGAGAAGATCGGCCGCGAGTGCCGCTACATCGACATCCTCGAGCCCGCGGAGGCGCCGAAATCCGGCCCCGGCCTCTATTTCATGGATTCGTCCTCGGCGGCGGCCGAATGCGTGACGCTGATGGCGGCGGGCGGCTACGTGATCCACACCTTCCCGACCGGGCAGGGCAACGTCATCGGCAATCCCATCGTGCCGGTGATCAAGATCACCGCCAATCCGCGCACCGTCCGGACCATGTCGGAGCATGTCGATCTCGACGTCTCCGGCATCCTGCGCCGGGAGATGACGATCGACCAGGCCGGCGACGCGCTGATCGACATGGTGGCGCGGACCGCCAACGGCCGGAACACCGCCGCGGAGGCGCTCGGCCACCGCGAGTTCGTGATGACGAAGCTCTACCGGAGCGCCTGAACGGGGCCTGGCGTCCTCCGGGCGCGTCGGGATCGGGGCGGGGGCCGCCTCCCGCCCGGCCTTTCCCGCCGTTCCCGTTGCAGTCCGCCGCGCGAACGTGTTTCGTGCATGTCCCGGACGGGCGGATGCCGTCCGTCCGGCAAGACCGGCGACCAGCCGGCGCAAGCGTCAACGCGCTCAACCTTTGGGAGGAGAAGGACCCGATGAAACTTCCGAACGTCGCTTCCGGCACGCGCGCGCTGCTCGCCGCCGCAATCCTCACGCTCGGCGGGATCGGCGGCGCGGCCGCGTTCCCGGACAAGCCGGTCGAGTACATCATCCCGTTCGGGCCGGGCGGCGAGTCCGACATCGCGGCGCGGCTGCAGCAGCCCTATTTCAAGAAGATGTTCGGCCAGGACCTCGTCATCTCCTACAAGGAGGGCGGCGGCGGCGCGGTCGGATGGGCCCAGCTCAACGGCCTCAACGCCGACGGCCACACGATCATGGGCATCAACCTGCCGCATATCGTGATCCAGCCGGCCGAAAAGGATGTCGGCTACAAGACCGACGACATGGTGCCGGTCTACTGGTTCCAGTACACGCCCGACGCCATCGTCGTTCCGGCCGGCAGCGAGTTCAAGACGCTGCAGGACCTCATCGCCTACGCCAAGGAGAATCCCGGTCGGGTGACCTTCTCCGGGTCGGGCAAGGGCACGGCGAACCATCTGGCGCAGGTCCGCTTCGACAAGCTCGCCGGCATCAAGACGACCTACGTTCCGTTCGGCGGCACCGGTCCCGCGACCGCCGCGGTTCTCGGCAACCAGGTCTCCGCCTCCTGGGGCTACACCACGGTCGGTGCCGCCCAGGGCGATCAGGTTCGCATGCTCGCGGTCGCCATGGAGGAGCGGCATCCCCTGTTTCCGGACGTTCCGACCTTCAAGGAGCTCGGCTTCGACATGACGGGCGGCGCGCTTCGCGGCATCGCCGTGCCGAAGGGCGTCGCCGAGGAGAAGCGCAAGGCCTGGTCGGACATGATCGCCAAGATCAACAAGGACGAAGGCTTCCGCAAGCAGATGCTCGACGGCGGCTTCGCGCTCATCGACGTGCCCTATGGCGAGATGCAGGCCTTCATGCAGAAGCAGAAGGACGACTACATCTCCGCCGCCAAGGAAGCGGGCATCCTGAAATAGACCGGCCGGCCGGGAACGGAGGGGACGGGCCGTGGCGGGTCTCGACCATTTGCTTGGTGCGCTGACCCCGCTGAACGTGCTCTTCGCACTGTTCGGGGTGGTCGTCGGAACCGTCGTCGGCTCCATACCGGGGCTGACGGCGACCATGGCGGTGGCGGTCCTCGTGCCGCTCACCTTCACCATGGAGCCGGCCTCGGCCCTCATCCTGATGGGCGCGATCTATACCGGCGCCATCTATGGCGGAGCCTATTCCGCCATCCTCCTCAACACGCCCGGCACGCCGTCCTCGATCGCGACGACCTTCGACGGCTATCCGATGGCGCGTCGCGGCGACGGCGATCTCGCGATCACCGTGGCCTGCCTCGCGAGCGTCATAGGCGGGCTGGTCGGCGCGTTCTTCCTGCTGACGCTCGCGCCGCCGCTCTCGCGCGTCGCGCTCGCCTTCGGTCCGGTCGAGTATTTCTGGCTGGCGATCTTCGGGCTCTCGCTCATCGCGGCGCTTTCGGAGGGCAGCCTCTTCAAGGGGCTCGCGGGCGGGGCGCTCGGGCTGCTGCTCTCCTGCGTCGGGGTCGCGGCCGTCTCGGCGGACGTCCGGCTCACCTTCGGCAGCCAGACCCTGATCGGCGGGATCCAGATCGTCGCGGCCCTGATCGGTCTCTACTGCATCCCCGTCCTCGTCGACCTGGTCGCGACGCCGGACCGCCATCTCCATCTCGAGGAGACGCCGCGCGGCTACCGGCTCAAGGAGGCGCTTGCGATCGCGCTCCGCGAGAAGGTCAACCTGATCCGCTCGTCGGTGATCGGGACCATCGTCGGAATCCTGCCGGGCGCCGGCGGTTCGGTCGCCTCGCTGGTCGCCTATTCCGAGGCCCGCCGCGCGTCCCGCCACGGCCAGCAATACGGGCGCGGCGAGCCGGGCGGCATCATCGCCACGGAATCCTCCAACAACGCGACCGTCGGCGGCGGCTTCATC
This sequence comes from Propylenella binzhouense, assembly GCF_009866965.1. Classification (GTDB taxonomy): domain Bacteria; phylum Pseudomonadota; class Alphaproteobacteria; order Rhizobiales; family Afifellaceae; genus Propylenella; species Propylenella binzhouense. The sequence continues at coordinate 11,974 of NZ_SPKJ01000033.1, forward strand.
CCCACCATGGTGCTCGGCATCCCGGGCACGCCGACCGACGCCGTCATCCTCGGCGCCCTTCTCGTCCAGGGCATCCGGACCGGGCCCAAGCTCTTCACCTCCCAGGGCGCGATCGTCTACACCTTCATCTGGGGTCTCGTGATCGCGACGATCCTGATGCTGCCGACCGGCCTCCTTCTCGGCCGCTACGCCTATCGCACCATCGTGACGATCCCGAAGGCCGTGCTCGTCCCGACCGTCGCCTTCATGACCGTCATCGGCACGTACGCGATCCGCAACAGCGAGTCCGACGTCGTCATCATGATCATTCTCGGCGTGATCGGGTGGATCGTCTCGCGGTTCGGCTTCGCGGTCTCGCCGATCGTGCTCGGCCTCATTCTCGGCCCCATCGCCGAGCAGGGCTTCGTCCAGGCCTGGACGATCGGTTCGGCCGTCGGCGACCTGCCGGGCATGTTCTTCGGCCGGCCGATCAGCCTCGGCATCATCGCCTTCACCATCCTTTCGCTGCTCTATCCGTTCCTGAAGACCTGGCTCGCGGCCCGCGGATCGCAGCCGGTGCCGCTCGGCGAGGGACGGCCCGAGCAGCGGGTCAGGGGGCGGCCGGACTGGGCGACGGCGTTCGTCGCCCTTGTCCTGGCCGGCATCGGAGGCGTGGCTCTCCTCGATGCGCGGACCTACGGCGATCCGGATTCGGCGGCGTTCCCGGTGACCGTCGCGATCGTCCTCGTCGCGATGAGCCTCATCGTCGCGCTCCGCGCCGCGATCGGCTGGGGCACGCCCCCGGCGGCGGACCGCGGATCGGTCCCGCGGCGGGTCGCGCTGCCGGTCGTCATGCTCCTCTGCGCCGGGCTGATGGCGATGTTCGGCTTCGTCCCGGCCATGCTGGTCATGTTCATGGCGCTTCTGGCCGTCGCCATGCACGATCCCTGGACGCCGCGCCGCGCGGGACTCTTCGTCGCCGCCGGCGTCGTCATCGTGATCGGCTTCTACGCCCTCTTCCGATATGGGCTGATGGTGCCGCTTCCCGGCAGCTTCCTGCTCTGATCCTGGAGTCCGATTTGCCCGACATCGTCGTCTCCGAATTCATGGAGGAGAGCGCCGTCGCCGTTCTCGCGGCGCGGTACGCCACGCATTACGATCCGAAGCTCGCCGACAGGCCCGACGAGCTCGCCGCGCTGGCGGCGGATGCCCGCGCGCTGGTGGTCAGGAACCGGACCCAGGTGCGCGGGCGCGTGCTCGAAGCGGCATCGCGGCTCGAATGCGTCGGGCGTCTCGGCGTCGGGCTCGACAACATCGACATGGCGGCCTGCAAGGCGCGCGGCATCGCGGTCTATCCCGCGACCGGCGCCAACGATCTCCCCGTGGCCGAATATGTGATCACCGCCGCGCTGGTGCTCCTGCGGCGGGCCTGGTTCGCGACCGATGCCATGGTCGCCGGCGCCTGGCCGCGCGAGAGGCTGATGGTCGGCGGCGAGCTGAGCGGGAAGCTTCTCGGGCTCGTCGGCTTCGGCGCCATCGCGCGCCAGACCGCGGCGCGCGCGGCCGCGCTCGGGATGCGGGTCGCGGCCTGCGATCCGTTCGTCCCGGAGAGCGATCCGGCGTGGCGGTCGGCCGAGCGGCGCGAACTGGACGATCTCCTTGCGGACGCGGATGTCGTGAGCCTCCACGTTCCGCTCACGGACGGGACGCGGCGCCTGCTCGACGGCGCCCGGCTCGCGCGCATGAAGCCCGGCGCGGTCCTCGTCAATGCCGCCCGCGGCGGGGTCGTCGACGAGGGGGCGCTCGCCGACGCCCTGAAGAGCGGCGCACTCGGCGGCGCGGCGCTCGACGTCTTCGAGCGCGAGCCGCTCGAAGGCGAGGCGGCGGCGATCTTCGCCGGCGTGCCGAACCTCATCCTGACGCCGCATATCGCCGGTCTCACCGCCGAATCGAACGTCCGCGTGTCGAGCCTGACGGCCGAGAACGTCCTGCGCCATCTGGAGGGGCGGAAATGACCGGGGTGCGGCTTTCCCTCGCAGAGGCCGAAGCGCTGGTCGCGGGCGCCCTCGTCCGATCGCGCACGTCCCCGGCGAATGCCGCCTCGGTGGCGGCGGCGCTGGTGCGGGCGGAGGCGAGCGGGCAATCCGGCCACGGGCTTCGCCGCGTGACGAGCTACGCGGCGCAGGCGCGCTCCGGAAAGGTCGACGGCTTCGCCGAGCCGAGCCTCGCGCATACCGCGCCGGGCGTCCTCGCCGTGGACGTCGCCAACGGCTTCGCCTTCCCCGCCATCGAGCGGGCGGTGCGGCAGCTTCCGGCGATCGCGCGCCGGCAGGGCGTTGCGCTTGCCGGCTTCCGGCGCTCGCATCATGCCGGGGTTCTCGGCCTCCTCGTTGAGGATCTCGCCGAGGCCGGGCTGGTGGCGCTCGCCTTTGCCAACACGCCGGCCGCGATGGCGCCGTGGGGCGGCAGGACGGCGCTCTTCGGCACCAATCCGATCGCCTTTGCGGCGCCCTGCGAGGGGCGGGCGCCGGTGGTGGTCGACCTCTCGCTGTCGAAGGTCGCGCGCGGCAGGATCATGGCTGCGAAGCAGCAGGGGATCCCGATCCCCGAGGGCTGGGCGCTCGACCCGGAGGGAAGGGCCACGACGGATGCGGCGGCGGGGCTCGCCGGCACCATGGTGCCGCTCGGCGATGCCAAGGGCACCGCGCTCGCCCTCATGGTGGAGATGCTCGCCGCGGGGCTCGTCGGCGCGAACTATGCCGCGGAGGCGAGTTCGTTCTTCGACGCCGAGGGCGAGCCCCCGGGTGTCGGCCAGCTCGTGATCGCGATCGATCCGGGCCTCGTCGGCGGCGCGGGAGTGACCGCCCGGTTCGCGGAGCTCGCCGCGGCGGTCGAGGCCGATGCCGGCCGGGTGCCCGGCGCCCGCGGCCGTTCGCTGCGCATGCAAGCCGCGTCGGAAGGAATCGTGGTCGACGAGGCCGTGGTGGCGGAGATCCGCTCGATCGGCGGCTGATCCGGCTTCCGTGCGCCCCCCGCTGGCCCGCGGCGAGACGGCGGCGCCTTCCCGCGCGGTTGCGCATCGGAGAAGATAGCCGGCTCGGAACGGCTGGCGCGGGCGGCGCGTTATCCGCTACCGTACAGCGTTCCCGCGTGGTTCCCATGGCTGCCGCCCGCCCGATCTGGAAAGGTCACCTGCGCCTCTCCCTCGTCTCGATCCCGGTCGAGCTCTATACGGCCACGAAATCGACCGCGAAGATCTCCTTCCGCCAGATCCACGAGCCGAGCGGCAAGCCGGTCAAGTACGAGAAGGTGGTGCCCGGCGTCGGGCCGGTCGATACCGACGAGATCCTGAAAGGCTTCGAATACGAGAAGGGGCACTACGTGCTCCTCTCCGACGAGGACATCGACGACGTGCGGCTCGAGACGCGGAAGACGCTGGAGCTGACCCAGTTCGTCGGCGCCTGCGAGATCGAGCCGCTCTATTTCGACAAGCCCTATTTCGTGGTGCCGCAGGACGAACTCGCGGAGGACGCCTTCCGCGTCGTGCGCGACGCGCTGAAGGAATCGCAGAAGGTCGGGCTCGGCCAGCTCGCGCTCCGCGGCAAGGAATATCTCGCCGCCATCAAGCCCTGCGGCACCGGCCTCCTGCTCGAGACGCTCCATTACGAGGAGGAGATCCGGAAGGCCGATTCCTTCTTCTCCGCGATCAGCGGCGCGAAGGCGGACGACGACCTGCTCGCCGTGGCGCGCCAGCTCATCGAGCGCAAGACGGCGCCCTTCGACGCCGCCGCCTTCAAGGACAATTACACGAACGCGCTCAGGGCGCTGATCGACGAGCGGCTGAAGCGCAAGGGCGGCAAGGTCGCCACCGCGCCGGAGGCCGAGCCGGTCCGCACCGGCGGCAACGTCATCGACCTGATGGCGGCGCTGAAGCAGAGCCTCGAAGGTTCGGCCGGCCCGGCGGCGAAGGGCGGGTCTGAGCCGCCGTCAAAGCCCGCGGCGGGGAAGTCCGGCCGTGCGAAGAGCGCCGCCAAGCCGGCCGCGGCGAAGCCCGCCGCCGCGAAGAAGCCCGCCGCGAAGGCCCGGACCGCAGCGCCGGCTTCGGCGGCGAAGGCGCGGAAGTCGGCGTGACGGCATGGCAGAGGCGCGTCCGCCGGATTCCCTGAAGGAGTACAAGCGCAAGCGCGACTTCTCGCGGACCGCGGAGCCGGAGGGGCGGGTCGCCACGGGCCGGGGCTTCAGCTTCGTCGTGCAGAAGCATGCCGCGCGCCGGCTCCACTACGATTTCAGGCTCGAGCTCGACGGCGTCCTGAAGAGCTGGGCCGTGACCAAGGGGCCGAGCCTCGACCCCGGCGAGAAGCGGCTCGCGGTCCGCACGGAGGACCATCCGCTCGATTACGGCGGCTTCGAGGGCACGATCCCGAAGGGCGAATATGGCGGCGGCACCGTGATGCTCTGGGACCGGGGCACGTGGGAGCCGCTCCACGATCCGCGCGAGGGACTTGCGGAAGGCAAGCTCCACTTCGTCCTCCATGGCGAGCGGCTGAAGGGCGGCTGGGCGCTCGTCCGCCTCAGGCCGAGAAGCGGCGAGAAGCGGGAGAACTGGCTCCTCATCAAGGAGCGCGACGAGACGGCCGACGAGGTCGATCCGCTGCTCGCGCAGAACGTCACGAGCGTGGCGACCGGCCGCTCGATGGAGGAGATCGCGACCGGCAATTCGGCCGTATGGCGCTCCAACCGGCCGAAGGACGGTGACGATCCGGATGCGCCGCGGCCGAAGCCCCGGCGAGCGACGAAAAGCGCGAAGGCGGGGGCGGCCTCCGGCCTGCCCGATTTCCGCCCGCCTCAGCTCGCCACTCTGGTCGCGGTGCCGCCGGACGGGCGGGACTGGGTGCACGAGCTGAAATATGACGGCTACCGCGTGCTGGTGGCGGCCGACGGGACCGAGGTCCGGTGCTATACGCGGAACGGCCTCGACTGGACCGCGCGCTTCCGGCCGGTGGCCGACGCCTTCGCGCGCCTCGGCCTCGGCGGCGCGCTGATCGACGGCGAGGTGGCCGCCTTCGCGCCCGACGGCCGCACGGACTTTTCCACGCTCCAGGCCGCGCTGAAGGAGGGGCGGCCGATCGCCTTCTTCGCCTTCGACCTCCTGGTCGAGGCGGGCGAGGACATCGCCGCCCTGCCGCTCACCGAGCGGAAGGAGCGCCTGCGGGCCCTCCTCGCGGGGCTGCCGGCGGACGTGCCGATCCATTACAGCGAGCACATTCGGGGCGAGGGCCAGGCCGTGCTCGGCCGCATCTGCGCCGCCGGCCACGAAGGCATCGTCTCGAAGCGCGCCGACGCGCCCTATCGCGGCGAGCGGACGCGGTCCTGGCTCAAGACCAAGTGCACCCGGCGGCAGGAATTCGTGATCGGCGGCTGGACGCCGTCGGACAAGCGGAGAGGCTTCCGCTCGCTGCTGGTCGGGACCTGGAAGGACGGCAGGCTCGTCTATGCCGGCCGCGTCGGCACCGGCTTCGACGGGGATGACCTCGAGATGCTCGCCGCGCGCTTCGAGCGGCTCGGCCGGAAGGATCCGCCTTTCGCCGAAGTGCCGCGCGAGGTGCGGCGCAAGGCGCGCTGGGTGGAGCCCGAACTCGTGGCCGAGATCGCCTTCACGGAATTCACGAGCGACGGCATCCTGCGCCATCCCTCGTTCCAGGGCCTGCGCGAGGACAAGCCGGCGCGCGAGGTCAGGCTCGAAACGCCTGCGGACGCGCCCGCCAGGCCGGGCGGGGAGGGCGAGGATACCGAGCGCGCCGGCATCCGCATCACGAGCCCGAACAAGGTGCTCTTCCCCGGCCAGGGCGTCACCAAGGCGGATCTTCTCGATTATTACGAGGCGGTGGGCGAGGCGATGCTGCGCTATGTCGGCGGCCGCCCGCTCAGCCTGGTGCGCTGCCCGCAGGGGCGCGGCCGCAAGTGCTTCTTCCAGAAGCACGACACCGGCGGCTTTCCGGACGCCATGCGGCGCGTGATGATCACCGAGAATTCCGGCGAGACGGAACAATATTTCTATGTCGACGATCTCGCGGGCCTCGTCGCCGGCGTGCAGATGGGCGTGCTCGAATTCCATCTCTGGGGCTCGCGCATCGACGCGATCGAGAAGCCGGAGCGGCTCGTCTTCGACCTCGACCCGGACGAGGGACTGGGCTTCGCCGACGTGCGCCGCGCGGCCTTCGACCTCCGCGACCGGCTCGACGCGATCGGGCTTGCGACCTATCCGATGCTCACCGGCGGCAAGGGCGTGCACGTCATCGCGCCGCTCGTGCGCCGCGCCGGCTGGGTCGAGACCAAGGCCTTCTGCAAGCGGATCGCCGAGGCGATGGCGGAGGAGGAGCCGGGCCGCTTCGTCGCCATCATGTCGAAGGCCCGCCGCAAGGGCCGCATCTTCGTCGACTATCTCCGCAACGAGCGCGGCTCGACGGCGATCGGTCCCTATTCGACGCGCGCCCGCGAGGGCGCTCCCGTCGCGGCCCCGGTGACTTGGGACGAACTCGCCGGCATCGAGCGCGGCTCGGCCTTCGACATCCGCAGCCTGCTGGCGCTCCTCCTCGAGCGCGGCGACCCTTGGCCGGACTATTTCAAGCAGAAGCAATCGCTCACGAAGACGGTGCTGAGGGCCGCCGGCCTCGCCTGAGCGCGCCTTGCGCGGCCTTCCGGTTTCGGCCAGAGAGGCGCGATGGAGCGGCTCATCCTCTGCGTCGACGGCGGCGGCACCGGCTCGCGCGCCCGCCTCGTCCGGCGCGACGGGAGCGCCCTCGCCGAGGTGGCCGCAGGGCCCTGCAACGCGACGACCGATGCGGGCGGGGCGGCGGAAAGCCTCACCGAGCTGTGGCGCCGCGCGGCGGAGGCCGCGGACCTCGACCCGTCGGCGTCGGCGGAATGCGCGCTTGCGATCGGCGCCGCGGGTCTTGCGCTCCCCGCCTCGCGCGAGCGGCTCTTCGCCGCCGCCCCGCGCTTCGCGGAGAGGCACGTCATGAGCGACGGCTATGCGGCGCTCGTCGGCGCGGGCGGCGGCGCGCCCGCCGGCCTCCTCGTCATGGGCACCGGCGCGGTCGGCCACGCGCTCCATGCCGACGGGAGCTCGGTCCAGCGCGACGGTTGGGGCTGGATCGGGGGGGACCGCGGCTCGGGCGCGTGGATCGGCCGGGAGGCCGTGCAGCATGCGCTCACCGTCCGCGACGGCGCGGCGGAAGGCGGGCCGCTCGCCGCTTCCGTCGCTGCCGCGCTCGGGCAGGAGGACGCGGCCATTCTCGCCTGGCTCGCCGGCGCGGGGCAAAGGCGGCTCGCCTCGCTCGCGCCGCCCGTCTTCGACGCCGCCGGGGCGGATTCCGCCGCTGCCGCCATTCTCGATCGGGCAGCCGCGCACGGCGCCGCGCTGGTCGGGAGCCTCGCGCTCGAAGCCGGGGCGAAGCTCTTCGCGGCGGGGTCGGTGGCGGCGCGCCTCCGCCCGCGCCTCGAGGCGCGGATCGGGCGCGGCTTCGATCCGGCCGCCGGTGACGCCATGCACGGCGCCTTCCTGGTGGCGGTCGGCCGCGCGCCGGAGGAGCGGCGCCGATGACGGATGCGGTCGAGGGCTGCGTTCTGACGCCGGAGGGGTGGGTGGCCGGCCGCGTGCTCCACGCGGAGGGGCGGATCGCGGCCGTCGAGGGCAGGGCGCTCGCGCCCGGCGAGCCGCCGCCGCCTCCTTACGTCGTGCCGGGCTTCGTCGACCTCCACGTCCATGGCGGCGGCGGCGCCGATGCCATGGAAGGCGAGCCGGCTGTCCGCAGGCTGGCACGCTTCCATGCGCGGCATGGAACGACGGCGCTCGCGCCGACCACGGTGACGGCGCCGCCGGCGGAGATCGCGTCGGCCCTTGCGGGGATTGAAGCGGTCCGCCGCGATTCGCGCGAGGGGGAGGCGCGCGTGCTGGGGGCGCATCTCGAGGGGCCGTTCATCAGTCCGGAGAGGCTCGGCGCCCAGCCGCCCTTTGCGATCGCGCCCGACGCGGACCTCGCCCGCGCCTGGCTCGCCCTCTGCCGGATCGTCGTGGTCACGCTCGCGCCTGAACTGCCGGGTGCGGAGGCGCTCATCGCGGCGCTTTCGCAAGCCGGCTGCCGCGTGCAGATCGGCCACAGCCTGGCGAGTGCCGAGGCGGCGGAGGCGGCGCTGCGGTCGGGTGCCTGCGGCTTCACGCATCTCTTCAACGCGATGTCGGGGCTCGACCACAGGAGGCCCGGCGTCGCGGCCGCGGCGCTCGCATATGGCGAGAGCGCCGAAATCATCGCCGATCTCCGGCATGTCGCGCCGGCGATGATCCGGGCCGCAGCGCGTGCCGTCCCGCGGCTCCATGCGGTGACGGACGCGATCTCCGCGGCCGGCATGCCGGACGGCGCCTACAGGCTCGGCTCGCACCGGGTCGAGAAGCGCGGCGAGACGGTCACCATGCCCGACGGGGCGACGCTCGCCGGCAGCGTCCTCACCATGGACCGGGCGCTCGAAAACCTCGTCGGGATCGGCCTGCCGCTCGAACGCGCGGTCGCCATGACGAGCACCCGGCCGGCGGAGCATGTCGGCCGGCAGGACATCGGCCGGATCGCGCCCGGCTGCCGGGCGGATCTGGTCACGCTCGGCGCCCGGCTCGCCGTCGAGGCGGTCCTCGTCGGCGGAAGGGCCGTTCCCGATGCCGGCCGCTGACGGCGGCGGAGCCCGGGCCCGGTTCCTCGCCGCCGCCGCCCCGGCTCTCTTCGTGGTGCTCTGGGCGACGGGCTTCATCGGCGCCCGCATGACCATGCCCCATGCGGAGCCCATGATCCTCCTCGTGATGCGCTTCGCGCTCGCCGGCGCGGTGCTCCTCCTGGCGGCCGCCGTCATGCGCTCGCCCTGGCCCAGGCGGCGCGCGCTCGTCCATGTCGCGGTGGCGGGCATCCTCATCCAGGCGATCTATCTCGGCGGCGTGTTCGCCGCGACCCGGCTCGGGCTTGAGGCAGGGGTCAGCGCGCTCATCGTCGGCGTGCAGCCCCTCGTCACGGCGGCGCTCGCGGGGCCCGTCCTCGGCGAGCGCGTCGGGCCGGTGAAATGGGCCGGCCTGGCGCTCGGCGCGCTCGGGGTGGCCCTCGTGATCGAACAGAAGCTCGAGGCGGGGCTCGGAACGCCGCTCGCGGTGGGGCTCTGCACGGTCTCGCTCTTCGCCATCGCGATCGGCACCCTCTACCAGAAGCGCTTCGCGGCCGCGGAGCCGATCGTGACGGCGACCATCGTCCAGTACGGGGCCTCGGCTCTCCTCTGCCTCGCGCTTTCGTTCCTGTTCGAGACGCGGGCGGTCGACTGGACCGGCACGCTCGTCTTCGGCCTCGTCTGGCTCGCGCTGGTGCTCTCCTGCGGCGCCGTCACGCTGCTCTACTGGCTGCTGCGTCACGGCGCGGCGGCGAACGTCGCGAGCCTCTTCTTCATGGTGCCGCCCTGCGCGGCCCTGATGGGCTGGGCGCTCTTCGGCGAAACCATGAGCGGAAGCGCGCTGCTCGGCATGGCGCTCGCCGCGGCGGGCGTGGCGACCGTCAGCCGGGCCGGCGCGCGGTCCGTGCCGGCGGCCGGGCCGATGCGTTGACCTCGCAAGCGCGCATGCCATCTTCACGCCCATGACAGACCACGCCCCGCCGCCGCTCGACCCCGCCCGCAACGCCCTCTTCCTCGATTTCGACGGCACCTTCGTCGATTTCGCGCCGGAGCCGGACGCGATCGTGGTCCGCCCCGGCGGGCGGGAGCTCCTGAAGACCGTGGCCCGGCGGCTCGGCGGCGCGCTCGCCCTCGTCACCGGCCGGCGGATCGAGAACCTCGACGGCCATCTCGGGGCGGTCGGCCTTCCGACCGCCGGGCTGCATGGTCAGCAGAGCCGGATGGCGGCGGGCGAGGCGATCGAGCTTCGCCCGACCTCGCCGCAGATGGAGGAGGCGCGTCGCCGGATCGCCGACGCGATCCGGCCGGGCGATCCGATCGCGGTGGAGGACAAGGGCGGAGCGCTCGTCCTGCATTACCGCCGGGCTCCGGGCGAGGCGCCGCGGGCACGGGCGATCGGCGCGCGCGCGGTGGCCGGCCTCGCCGATCTCCACGCCCAGTCGGGCCACGACATCGTGGAGGTCCGCCAGCGCGGCATCGGCAAGGCCGAGGCCGTCCGCCGCTTCTCGGAGCAACCGCCGTTCGCCGGGCGCATCCCGGTCTTCGTCGGCGACGACACGACGGACGAGGACGGCTTCCGGGCGGCGGCCGAGCTCGGCGGCTTCGGCGTCAAGATCGGGCCGGGGGAGACGGCGGCGCGGTACCGGCTGGCGGATGTCTCGGCGCTGCATGCCTGGCTGGCGGCATCGGCCTGCGGCTGACCGGTGCCTGCGGAACGTCAGTCCTCTTCGACGAAGACCTCTTCCCGCTTCTTCCGGACCGAGGGAAGGATCGTCACGATCAGGATCAGCGCCGCGGCGATCAGGAGCCCGGCGCTGATCGGGCGCGTCAGGAAGATCATCGGGTCGCCCCGCGAGATGATCATGGCGCGGCGGAGGTGCTCCTCGAGGAGCGGGCCGAGCACGAAGCCGAGAAGGAGCGGCGCCGGCTCGCAGCCGAGCTTGACGAGCAGGTAGCCGATCACGCCGAGCACCACGATGGCGTAGATGTCGAAGGCGTTGAAGTTGATGCTGTACGTCCCGATGCTCGCGAAGGCGATGATGGCCGGGAACAGCACGTTGTAGGGAATCGTGAGCATCTTCACCCAGATCCCGATCAGCGGCAGGTTGAGGAGGACCAGCATCAGGTTGCCGACCCACATCGAGACGATGATGCCCCAGAAGAGCGCCGGCTCGTCGTTGATGACGTTCGGGCCCGGCGTGATGCCCTGGATGATGAACGCGCCGATGATGAGCGCCATCACGGGATGGGCCGGAATGCCGAGCGTGAGGAGCGGGATGAAGGAGGTCTGGGCGGCCGCGTTGTTGGCCGATTCCGGGCCGGCCACGCCCTCGATGGCGCCGTTGCCGAATTCCTGCGGCCTGCGCGAGACGCGCTTCTCGAGCGAGTAGGAGGCGAAGGAGGAAAGAACGTGGCCGCCGCCCGGCAGGATCCCGAGCGCCGCGCCGAGCGCGGTCCCGCGCAGGATCGGCGCGGCCACGCGCTTGAAGTCCTCCTTCGTGAGCCAGAGGTTGCTGACGTGGCGTATGCCCACCTCGCGCGTCGTCTCGTGCTCGAGATTGCGCAGGATCTCGGCGACGCCGAAGACGCCGACGGCCACCGAGACGAAGTTGATGCCGCTGTAGAGCTCGAAGAAGCCGAAGGTGAAGCGCGGCGTCCCGGTATAGATGTCCTGCCCGACCATGCCGAGAAGCAGCCCGAGCACGATCATCGCGAGCGCCTTCACCACCGAGCCGTGGGCGAGGGCGATCGAGGCGATGAGCCCGAGCACGATGAGCGAGAAATATTCGGGCGGTCCGAACCTGAGCGCGATGCGGGCGAGCGGGGGTGCGGCGACGGCGAGGATCAGGGTGGCGACGGTGCCGGCGAAAAAGGAGCCGAGCGCCGCGGTGGCGAGCGCCGGCCCGGCGCGGCCCTTGCGGGCCATCACGTAGCCGTCGATGGCGGTGACCGCGGATGACGATTCGCCCGGCAGGTTGATCAGGATCGCCGTCGTGGAGCCGCCATATTGCGCGCCGTAATAGATGCCGGCCAGCATGATGAGCGCGGTCACCGGCTCGAAGTTGAAGGTGATCGGCAGCAGCATCGCGATGGTGGCGGTCGGGCCGATCCCGGGCAGGACGCCGACCATCGTGCCGAGAAGGACGCCGACGAAGCAGTAGAGGACGTTGACCGGGCTGAGCGCCGTTTCGAAGCCGAGCGCGAGATGGGAGAGCAGGTCCATGGGCGCGCTCAGACCGGCAGCCAGGGGCCGACGAGCGGCAGCGTCACGCCCAGCCCGTAGACGAAGATCGCGATGCAGAAGGCCGTCAGCGCCAGGGCGAGAAGGGCCGCCGTCGGGATCCCCGTCCGCTGGCTCGCCAGGGCGGCCAGGAAGACGGTGACGAAGAGCGTCGGCGCGAGCCCGAGGCCCTGCACGGCATATCCGAAGAAGACGAGGGCGCCGAGGATCAGCGCGGCGCCGCGCCAGGGCACCGTTCCGATGTCGCCGCCCTCGCCGGCGAGCATCCCCTCGACGATCACGCCGATGCCGAGCGCGACCAGGATGCCCGCAAGCACGAGCGGGAAGTAGCCTGGCCCCATGCGGAGCGCCGTGCCGAGCTCGTAGCCGAGCGCGGCATAGCCGAAGGCGAGGCCGAAGGCGATGAAGGCGAGGCCGGCGAGAAGGTCCTTGACGGATTTCGGCATGGATCGGGCGGGTTCCGGACGCCGCAAGAGGGGGAAGTGGGCGAGGCGGCGCGGCCGCCCCGCCCGGAAGGCACTATTTCGCCATCACGCCGGCTGCCTCGATGATCGGCCGCCACAGCTCGATCTGGGAAGAAAGCCGCTCCTTGTGCGCCTCCGGCGTGGCGAGCTCGGCGGCGACCGGCGCCGTCCCGAGCTCGGCGAACCGGCTCGCGACGTTCTCGTCCTTGAGCGCGGCCTGGAGCGCGGCGTTGAGCTTCTGCACGACCGGCTCCGGCGTCCCGGCCGGTACGTAGAGGCCGTGCCAGACGCTCACCTCGAAGCCAGGCAGGCCGGCCTCGTCGGCGGTCGGCAGGTCCGGCAGCGACTTCAGCCGCTCCTTGGTCGTGACCGCGTAGGCCTTCACCTCGCCGGCCTTGATCTGGCCGGTCGTGTTGGTGGTCTGGTCGCACATGAAGTCGACCTGGCCGCCGACCAGATCGGTGAGCGCGGGGCCGGTGCCCTGGTACGGCACGGTGGTCACGTCGGCGCCGATCGCCTTCATGAGCAGCAGGCCGCAGAGATGCGAGGCCGCGCCGATGCCGGCATTGGCGTAGGTGAGCTTGTCCTTGTTCTCCTTGACGTAGGCGACCAGCTCCTCGAGCGTCTTCGGCGGAAAGTCCTTGCGCGCGATGATGGTCATCGGGACGTCGGTCACCAGCCCGATCGTCTGCAGGTCCTTGAGCGGATCGTAGGGCAGGTTCTTGTAGAGGCTCGGCGCCGTCGACATGCCGATATGGTGCATGAGGACGGTGTAGCCGTCGGGCCGCGCGCGGGCGACCTGGCCGGCGGCGAGCGTGCCGCCGGCGCCGGCGACGTTCTGGACCACGATCTGCTGTCCGAGCGACTTGCTCATCGGCTCCGCGACGAGGCGCGTCACGGTATCGGTCGGTCCGCCGGCCGAGAACGGCACGACGATGGTGACGGGCTTCGTCGGGTAGTCCTGCGCCGCGGCCGCGCCCGCCATCGCGGCCAGCGCGGCGGCGGCAAGCAGAAGTCTTCTCATCGCTAAATCCTCCCGAATTCTGCGGACAAGCTTGCATCCGCTCCACTGAGCGTCAAGGCGATCCCCCCGGAGCGCAAGCGGGTCACGCGGCCCTCCGCCACGCGACGCTGAGGAGCCCGGCGCCGATCAGCAGCGTCCCCGCGGAGCGGTTCACCGCGCGCTGCACCGAAGGCTTCCGGATCGTGCTCCGGGCGGCCGAGGCGAGCAGCCCGTAGGCGGCCGCATTCAGCGTCGCGAGCACGAGGAACGTGGCCTCGAACACGACCATCTGCGGCAGCAGCGGCGCGGACGCCACGAGGAACTGCGGCAGGAAGGCCACGAAGAACACGATGCTCTTCGGGTTGAGGGCGGTCACGACATAGGCATGGGCGAAGATCCGCGCCGGGCGCGCTGCAGGCGCCTCCAGCGACGCGGGATCGGCCGGCCGCGCGCGCCAGAGCCGCGCGCCGAGATAGACGAGATAGGCCGCGCCGACCCATTTCAGGAGGGTGAAGAGGCCGGCGGAGGCGGAAAGCAGTGCGCCGAGGCCGAGCATCGAGGCGGTCATGGCGGTGAAGTCGCCGAGCGCCACGCCCGCGACGGTGGCAAGCCCGGCCCGGCGCCCGTGCCCGATCGCATAGGAGACGACGAGCAGCACCGTCGGCCCCGGTATCGCCACCAGCACGGCGGAGGCGGCTGCGAAGGCGAGCCAGTGTTCGACCGACATTCCGATCCCCTTGAGGAGACCGGCATCAATTCATCGACATTCCGCGCTGGCAAGCCCCGCCGGGCCGCCGCCGCCCCGGATTCGACCATTGGCTAATGTGCCGGCGCGCCCTGCGCCGGCGCGGCGGCTGCGCCGGGAGGAACCTCAGGCGGCGGAGCGCCGCCCGATGCTGCCCATCAGCTCCGCCAGTTCCTCGGGCGGGCGCGCCGGGCTGAAATAGAAGCCCTGGCCTTCCATGCAGCCTTCGCCCTGGAGATAGGCGAGGTCCTCCGCCCGCTCGATGCCCTCGGCGGTGACGGTCATCTTCAGGCTTGCGCCGAGCCCCACGATGGCGCGGACGATCGCGCGCGATTCCGAGCAACTGCCGAGATTGCGCATGAAGGAGCGATCGATCTTGATCTTCGTGAAGGGGAAGCTCCGCAGATAGCTGAGCGAGGAATAGCCCGTCCCGAAATCGTCCATCGAGATGCCGACGCCGAGCGCCCTCAGCCCGTTGAGCGTGGCGAGCACGCTCTCGGTGCGCTCGACGAGCAGCGCCTCTGTGATCTCGATCTCGAGCCGCTCCGGGGCGAGGCCGGACTGCGCGAGCGCGCTCACGACAGTCTCCAGCACCTTGCAGGTCTTGAACTGCATGGGAGAGAGATTGACGGCGACCTTCATGTCCGGCGGCCAGGCCATCGCGTCGCGGCAGGCGCGCTGCAGCACCATCCGGCCGATGTCGCCGATCAGGCCGATCTCCTCCGCGAGCGGGATGAACTGCTCCGGCGAGACCCAGCCGCGCTCGGGATGATGCCAGCGCAGCAGTGCCTCGAATCCGACGACGCCCTCGTCGGAGAGGTTCACCAGCGGCTGGTAGTAGAGCTGCAGGTCGCCCGCCGCCAGCGCGGTGCGGAGGTCGAGCTCCAGGCTGCGCCGGGCGAGGAGGTGCTCGTCCATGCCCTGCTCGAAGAAGCGGGACCGCCCCTTGCCGTCCGCCTTGGCCTGGTAGAGCGCGACGTCGGCGCTCTTCAGGAGACGGTCGGGGTTCTCCCCGTGCTGCGGTGCGATCGCGATGCCGACGCTCGCGCCGACGACGATCCGGTGGCTCTCGATTTCGACCGGTTCGCTGACCTCCGCGACCACGCGTTCGGCGATCGCCCGGAGCTCCTCCTCGTCCGACGCCGGCAACAGCATCACGAACTCGTCGCCGCCGAGCCGGGCGACCGTCGCGGCGTCGCCCGCGCAGGCGCGCAGCCGCTCGGCGATCCCGACGAGGAGCTTGTCGCCGATCGAATGCCCCAGCGTGTCGTTGACGGCCTTGAAATTGTCGAGGTCGATGAGAAGGGTCGCAAAGCCGGTGCCGGTCGCCGCAAGCTCGGCGAGCGCCTGCTCCACGCGCTCGCGGTGGTGGACGCGGTTGGCGAGCCCGGTCAGCGCGTCGTGCCGGGCCATGTGCGCGACCCTCGCCTCGGCCTTGCGCCGCTCGGTCACGTCGATCGCGGCGAGCACGATGGTCGGGCGCCCGTCGCTCGTCAGCTCGCTCGCGAAGAGGGTGACCTCGATCGCCTTGCCGTCCGCCTTCCTGTGGCGCCAGGTGCGCTCGCTCCCCTGGGTCCGCTCGCCGAGCCGGCGGATCAGGGCGCGGTCCTCGGGCGAGGGATCGTCGAAGATCCCGAGGATGCTCGATCCCGTCAGCCGCTCCGGCCGGTAGCCGTAATGCGCGGCGGCGCGGGCGTTCACCCCGGTGATCCGCAGCGTCTCGCGGTCGTAGAGGAACATCGGGACGGGGTTGTCCTGGAAGAGCAGCCGGAATGACGCCTCCCGCTGCTTCATCTCGGTGATGTCCACGCGGATTCCGATCGTGCCGCCGCCGCTCGTCGCGCGCTCCTCGATCATGATCCACCGGCCGTCCGCGAGCTGCTGCTCGTGCCGGCCGCCGGGCCGGTCGAAATGGGCGAGCCGCTCCGCGAGCCATTCCTCCTCGCGCCCGATCGCCTCCGGGTACTGTCCGCGCTCGACGCCGATGCGGAGCGTGTCGGCAAGCTTCACGCCGGGCGCGAAGAGATCCGCGCTGCCCTCGTAGATCTCCTCGTAGCGCCTGTTCCAGAGGATGTAGCGGCCTTCGGCATCCAGGAAGACGATCCCCTCCGGCAGCGCCTCCAGCGCATCCCGGAGCTGCCCCTCCGCCTCGCGCGCCTTCTCCTCGGCGGCTTCGGCCTGCCGCCGGGCCCTCGCAAGGGCGCTCGCCATGCCGGACCAGCGGCGGCGCCGGCCGAGCAGGTCGAACAGGCCTTTGAAACTCCGGCGGGCGGAAGCGGCCGGCTCCGCGACCGTGCTCGAAACGCGACCGTCTTCCCGCATGTCTGGGGCCCCACCCACCGCAACGCCGGCTAACTGGATAGGGAACCAAAGCTTAATCCAGAGTTGATTGTCGGTTTCCCGAGGCCAGAAATCCCGAAGGTAGAATAACCGCAGTGGCAGGTTGCCGATAAATTGTGCGGATGCACAGGAATTCCTCAGGCGAATGCTTCTCTTCGCCGCGTGCCTGGAGTGTTCGCCGGCAGGTGCCGGCCTCGCCTGCGGGGCGGGCGCGGGGGGCGCCGCGCCGCGGAACTTCGGAAGGCAGCCTACCTGACGGCGGCCGTGGAGGGCCGTCGCCCGGGCAGGGTTTCTGCACAGCCCGGCTCGCCGCCCCTCCGGCCGCCTCCCGGAAGGTGGAGGCGTTGCGCCGATTCCCAGTTCGGCGCGATCCACGGCTCCAGCCGCTCGGGCGGCAGCGGGGAGCGGCCGAGAATGTGGTCGGCGGCCTTCTCGCCCACCATGAGCGACGGGCCGTTGAGATTGCCGTTGGTGATCTCGGGGAAGACGGAGGAATCGACCACGCGCAGGCCCTCCACCCCGATCACCCTGCATTCGCGGTCGACAACGGCCAGCGGATCGTCCGGGCGGCCGATCCGGCAGCTGCCGCAAGGATGGTAGGCGCTCTCGGCGTTGTCGCGCACGAATGCGTCGATTTCCTCGTTCGACTGCACCGCGCCGCCGGGCGCGAGCTCGTCGCCGCAGAAGGCGGCGAGGGCGGGCTGGCGGAAGAGCTCCCTGGTGAGCCGGACCGCGCTGCGGAAGTCGCGCCGGTCGTCGGGGCTGCTCATGTAGTTGAACCGGATCTCCGGCGCGGTCTCCGGCGCCGGCCCTCCGAGCCGGATTGTGCCGCGCGACGGCGAGCGCATCGGCCCGACATGAACCTGGAAGCCGTGCACGCTTGCCGCCGCCTTGCCGTCATAGCGGATCGCCGCGGGCAGGAAGTGCATCTGAAGGTCGGGATAGCGGATGCCCGCGCGCGAGCGGATGAAGGCGCAGGCCTCGAAATGGTTGGTCGCCCCGAGGCCGCTGCGGAAGGCGAGCCATTCGATGCCGATCCGCGCCCGCGCGAGAAGGCCCAGATGGCCGTTGAGCGTGATCGGGCGGCTGCAGTTCTGCTGGACGCAGATCTCGAGATGGTCCTGGAGATTGCCGCCGACCCCCCGCCGGTCCGCCAGCACCTCGATCCCGCGGTCGCGGAGGTGCTCGGCCGGGCCGATCCCCGACAGCATCAGGAGCTTGGGCGAGTTGATGGCGGAGGCGGCGACGATTACCTCCCGGCGGGCGCAGGCCGTTTCCGTCCTGCCGCGGCAGCGCATCGCGACCCCGGCCGCATGGCGGCCCTCGAAGAGGATCCTGTCGACATGGGCGCCTGTCACCAGGCGGAGGTTGGGCCGCGTCAGGGCCGGCCGGAGATAGGCGTTGGCGGCCGACCAGCGGCGGCCCTCCCACACCGTCATTTCCATCGGGCCGAAGCCTTCCTGGCGCGATCCGTTATAGTCGTCCGTCGCACTGTAGCCGGCTTCGATGCCGGCCTCGATGAAGGCCGCATAGAGGGGGTTGCGCCGGCTGCCGCGGGTGATGTGGAGGGGACCGTCGCGGCCGCGCCAGCCCTCCTCGCCGCCGTGGCTCGTTTCCATCCGCTTGAAATAGGGAAGGACGTCGGCATGCCCCCAGCCTTCGGCGCCGGCCTGTTCCCAGCGCTCGAAATCGAGCGCGTGCCCGCGCACGAACACCATCCCGTTCACGGATGACGAGCCGCCGATCACCTTGCCGCGCGGGCAGGCGAGCCGGCGGCCGCCGAGCTGGGGCTCCGGCTGGGTGCGGAAGCCCCAGTCGTAGCGGCGCATGTTCATGGGGATCGAAAAGGCGGCCGGCATCTGGATGATCGGCCCGGCATCGGTGCCGCCGAACTCGAGCAGCAGCACGCTGTGCCGGCCGTCCTCCGAGAGCCGGTTGGCGAGCACGCAGCCGGCCGACCCGGCGCCGACGACGATGTAGTCGGCCTCGATCACGACCGCGCCCGTCCGAGCGCCCGGCGAACGCTGTCCTCGACGGCCGCGACCGCCTTCTCCGGGTCCGCTCCCCCGTCGGCGAGGGATTGCCGGATCCAGAGGCCGTCGATCAGGGCGGCCGTCGTCTCGGCGATCTCGATCGAGCGCTCGCGCGTCGTGAGGCTCGCCAAGGCGTGCACGAGGTTGCTCTCGAGCCGCTTCGTGTAGACGCGCAGGAGCCGTCGCGCCTCCGGGTCGGTCTGCGCCTGAACGTAGAAGGCGAGCCATGCCGAGATCACCGCCGGGCGGAACTGGCAGGCGGCGAAGTTCCCGCGGATGATGGCCGAGATGCGCTCCTCCGGGCCGGCGGCGAGTGCGAGCCGCGCCTGGATTCCGTCGCCGAGCTCGGTCAGGAGGTGGCGCATCGTGGCCAGCAGCAGCTGGTCCTTGCCGCCGAAATAGTGATGCGCGAGCGCGGGCGACACGCCGGCCCGGCGGGCGATCTCGCCCATCGTCACCTGCGCCATGCCGTGGGCGTGGATGGCGTCGATCGCCGCCGCGATGAGCGCCTTCCGCCGCATCGGCTGGACTCCCGCTCTCGGCATGAGCCGCTCCATCCGGGCAACGCGCGGAAGCCTAGCGCCTGTTGATTGACTGATCAATCAACGTCGCCTTGCCACGCCGGGGAAAGGGTGTTTCGATGGCGGAAACGTCCGGAACGCCGTCACGGGGGAAGCGATGGCACGTCTCGTCAGCATGCTCGCCGGGGCGCTCGCCGCCGCCGTGCTCGCAACGGGATCCGCCGCCGCCGCCGAGGCGGAGAGCTGCAGGACAGTCCGCTTCTCCGACGTCGGATGGACGGACATCACGGCCACGACCGCGCTCGCCTCCGTCGTTCTGGAGGCGCTCGGCTACGAGCCGGACGTCAAGGTCCTGTCGGTCCCGGTCACCTACGCCTCGCTCAAGAACGACGACATCGACGTGTTCCTCGGCAACTGGATGCCGACGATGGAGGCGGATCTCGCGCCCTATCGCGACGACGGTTCGGTCGAGGTGCTCGGCGCCAATCTGGAAGGCGCGAAATATACGCTCGCGGTGCCGCGCTACACCTACGCGGCCGGGCTGAAGAGCTTCCAGGACATCGCCAGGTTCAAGGACGATCTCGACGGCAGGATCTACGGCATCGAGCCGGGCAATGACGGCAACCGGCTCATCCTCGACATGATCGAGAAGGACCAGTTCGGCCTCGGCGATTTCGAGCTGGTGGAATCCTCCGAGCAGGGCATGCTGGCGCAGGTGAAGCGCGCGGTCGCGCGCAAGCAGCCGATCGTCTTCCTGGGCTGGGCGCCCCACCCGATGAATGCCAGCATCGAGATGGACTATCTCGCCGGGGGCGACGACGTCTTCGGCCCGGATTTCGGCGGGGCGACCGTCTTCACCAATGTGAGGAAGGGCTATCGCGACGCCTGTCCGAACGCCGCGCGGCTCATCGCGCAGCTGAAGTTCACGCTGCCCATGGAGAACGAGATCATGGGCGCGATCCTCGACGACGGCAAGGAGCCGAAGGCGGCCGCGACGGCCTGGCTCCGGGCCCATCCCGACGTGCTCTCGGGCTGGCTCGAGGGCGTCGAGACGACCGGCGGCAAGCCGGGGCTCGAGGCCGTGAAGGCGGCCCTCGGATCGTGACCGCCCCGTCGCCGGGCGGGATCCCTTCGGCCGGCTGATCGTCCGGGCCCATGGACTGGCTGACGCGCTACAAGATTCCGATCGGGCGCTGGGCGCAGGCGGGGGTCGACTGGCTCACGGCGCATGGCGCGGCCGTGTTCGATGCTGTCGCGGGCGCGCTCGAAGCCATGATCGGCGCGATCCTCTGGCTGCTCCAGACGCCGCATCCGCTGGTCGTCATCGCGCTCGCCGCCGGACTCGCCTTGCTGCTCCGCCGCTCGCTCGGCTTCGCCCTCTTCGTGGCCGCCGGCCTCCTCCTCATCGTCAACCAGGGCTACTGGAAGGAGACGACCGAAACGCTCGCGCTGGTGACGTCCTCCGCCATCATCTGCATGGCCGTCGGCGTGCCCGTGGGCGTCGTCGCGGCGCGCAGGCCTTGGCTGATGGCGGTGCTGCGGCCCGCGCTCGACCTCATGCAGACCATCCCGACCTTCGTCTATCTCATCCCGGCGCTCATCCTTTTCGGGCTCGGCATGGTGCCCGGCCTGATCGCCACGGTGATCTTCGCGCTGCCCGCGCCGATCCGCCTCACCCAGCTCGGCGTGAGCTCCACCCCGCGCCATCTCGTCGAGGCGGCCGACGCCTTCGGCGCCACCTCCTGGCAGCGCCTCTGGAAGGTGGAGCTGCCTTACGCGCTGCCGCAGATCATGGCGGGCCTCACCCAGACCATCATGCTGTCGCTCTCCATGGTCGTGATCGCGGCCCTCGTCGGCGCCGACGGGCTCGGCGTGCCGACCCTGCGCGCGCTCAACCAGGTGAACATCGCGCGCGGCTTCGAGGTCGGCATCGCGATCGTCCTCATCGCGATCATCCTCGACCGCTTCTTCCGGCATTCCGGCGAGGCGGCGCGGTGACGCCGGACGGCCCGCAGACGCTGGTCGCCTTCCGTTCGGTCGATATCGTCTTCGGCGACCATCCGGCCGACGCGCTGCCGCTCATCGATGCCGGCCGGACCCGAGGCGAGATCCAGGCCGAAACCGGCCAGATCGTCGGCGTCAAGCAGGCGACGCTCGATGTCCGCCAGGGCGAGATCGTGGTGCTGATGGGCCTGTCCGGATCCGGCAAGTCGACGCTGATCCGTGCCGTCAACGGCCTGAGCGCGGTCACCCGCGGAACCGTGACCGTCCATGACGGCGAGCGGCACGTCGACGTCCACGGCTGCGGCCGGCGGCGCCTGCGCGCCCTTCGCAGAAGCCGGATCGCGATGGTGTTCCAGCAGTTCGCCCTGCTGCCCTGGCGGACGGTCGCCGACAATGTCGCCCTCGGGCTGGAGCTCGATCACGTGCGGCGCGCGGAGCGGCGCCGGCGCGTCGCCGAGCAGCTGGAGCTCGTCGGTCTCGCCGGCTGGGGCGGCAAGCGCGTCGACGAGCTCTCCGGCGGCATGCAGCAGCGCGTCGGCCTCGCCCGCGCCTTCGCCACCAGGGCGCCGCTCCTCCTGATGGACGAGCCCTTCTCGGCGCTCGATCCCCTCATCCGCGTGCGGCTGCAGGACGAGCTGCTCGCGCTCCAGCGCAAGCTCGGGCGCACCATGATCTTCGTCAGCCACGACCTCGACGAGGCGCTGAAGATCGGAACGCGCATCGCGATCATGGAGGGCGGCTCGATCGTCCAGGTGGGCACGCCGCAGGAGATCGTGCTGAAGCCGTCGAGCGCCTATGTGCGGGACTTCGTCGCCCACATGAACCCGCTCAACGTGCTGCGCGCGCAGGAGGTGATGACGCCCTGGCGGGACCTTCCGAGAACCGGCGAGGGCGCGATCCGCATCGACGAGGATCTCGTGCTCTCGGCGGCCTGCGAAGGCTGGCGGCATGGCGAGCGGGTGCAGGTCGTGCCGCTCGAGGCCGTCGCGGCGGCGCCGCACCGGGCGATCGTCATGGCCGGTCCGGAGACGCCCCTGCGGAGCCTCATCGACGCGCGGCTGAAGCATACCGGTCCCTTCGTCGTCGGAACGGAAGCCGGAGCGGTCGGCCTCATCCGGGACGAGGACCTCTTCCGCTGCCTGACGCCGGCGAAAGGCGAGGCCGGCTGAGCAACCCGCCGGCGGACCTTCGCAGGGCGCGCGGTCGGAACGAGCGAAAGCCTTCCGGGGCGTCCGGGCATCGCCGCGCGCGGCCCGGTCCCGCGGTCCGCGCGAAGTTGCGCACCGGATCCGCCGAACCGTGCTATCCGGTTCCTTCCGGACGGAGTGATGGATGCGGCGGCCGATCGCCGCCGGCGCGCGATGAAGAAGCCTTTTCTGGTTGCTCTCGGGCTCGTTTCGACCGGCCTCGGCATTCTCGGTGTCTGGCTGCCGGGCCTCCCCACGACCCCTTTCGTCCTGCTCGCGCTCTGGGCCTTCGCGCGGTCGAGCCCGCGGCTTCACGCATGGCTCGGCCGGATCCCGCTCCTCAGCGCCGCGGTCGCGGAAGCGGACCGTTTCGAGCGGGAGCGCTCCCTGCGCATGGGCGTGAAGCTGACGGCACTCTCGATGGCGTGGGGATCGTTCCTCCTGGTGCTCCTCGTTTCCGGCGGATCGCATCCGCTTGTGCTCGGCGCCGTGGGCGCCGCCGCAATCGCCTGCTCGGTCTTTCTCTGGTGGGTGCCGACGGCCGGGCGCCCCGGCTGAGCCGGTCCGGCCGGGCGAGGGGCCGGGTCAGGTCCGGCTTGCCGTCGAGAGGAGCCCGCCGATGCCGACGAAGGTGGCGCCCGCGACGCGGTTGAACCAGCGGCCGTTCCGGCCGAGCCACGGCGCGATCTTCTGCGCGGCGCCGGCGAGGACGAGCTCGTACAGGAATTCCACCACGGCGAAGGTGCCGCCGAAGACGGCGAACTGGAGCAGGAACGAAGCTCCGGGCTGCATGAATTGCGGCAGGAAGGCCGCGAAGAAGATGAGCGCCTTCGGGTTGGAGACCGCGACCAGGAAGCCCTGCATGAAGAGGCCGCTCGCCCGCCTTCCGCGGAGATCGATCCCCGTCTCCCGCGCGACCGCGGGGGCGGGCGCGCGCCAGGTGCGGATGCCGAGATAGACGAGATAGGCGGCGCCCAGCCATTTCGCGACCGTGAAGACCTCCTCCGAGGTCGCCAGCACCGCCCCGAGCCCGGCCAGCGAAGCGGCGATCAGGACGGCGAAGCCGGTAACGCCGCCGAGGGCGGTGAAGACCGTCCGGGACAGGCCGAAGCGGAGGCCGTGGGTGAGCGACAGGAGGCCGTTCGGACCGGGCGTCAGCGACAGCCCGATCGCCGCGGCCGAATAGAGGAGCCAGGTTTCGATGCTCATGGCGGGCCACCAGTGGGATATGCCCGCATAGCAGAAGGACGCGGCCCGGGCCACGACGGAGGCGTCCGGAACCGCCCGCGCCTCATGGGTCCCGAACCCCGGCATGGCATTGACAAGCCGGGCTGCCGCCCCCTATGTGCAGCCCGGACATTTCGAGCGCGCGGGCGCCGCTTCGCGCGAGGATGAGACCTATGAAGATCAAGAACTCGCTGCGCGCGCTGAAGGGCCGCCATCGCGACAATCGCATGGTGCGCCGCAAGGGCCGCATCTACATCATCAACAAGACGCAGAAGCGGTACAAGGCCCGCCAGGGCTGACCCTTCCGCCTGCTTGCCTCGGGCTTTGACGGCATGGCCGGAGAACGCTAGTTTTCCGGCCATGCCCCGTCTTGTCCTCATCGTCCTCGTCTTCTTGCTGGCGCTGCCGGCCTCCGCCGGGGCGCAGGATCGGCCAAGGCCCGAGCCTTCGCTGCGCGAGCGGATCGCCCAGATGCCGCTCGACGACCTCTTCGCGCGGCTCGCCGTCAGCCCGGAGCGGACCTCGGCCAAGGCGCTCGAGAACGAGATCCTCCGGCGCTGGTACGATTCCGGCAGCCCGACCACCGATCTCCTGTTCGGACGCGCGCTGCAGGCCCTCAAGGACGACGACCAGGGCCTCGCGCTCGACATTCTCGACCGGGTGGTGACGCTCCGGCCGGCTTTCGCGGAGGGCTGGAACAAGCGCGCCACGCTGCATTTCGCGCGCGACGAGTACGGCATGGCGATGTCGGACCTGGAGCGCGTGCTTGCGCTCGAGCCGCGGCATTTCGGCGCGCTCGCAGGGCTCGGTGTCATTCTCCAGCAGTTCGACCGGAAGGAGGAGGCGCTCAAGGTGTTCGACCGGGCGCTCGCCATCAACCCGCAGATGGAAGAGGTGAAGAAGGTGCGCGACGAGCTCGAGAAGGAGCTCGCCGGCCGCTCCCTCTGACCGTCAGATCCCGGTCAGTCCGTCGGACCCGACGAAGGCGAGCCGCAGGAGGTTGGTCGCCCCCGGGGTGCCGAACGGCACGCCCGCGGTGATGATGATGCGCTGGCCGGGCGTTGCGAATTCTTCCTGGAACGCGATCTGGCTGGCCCGGTCGACCATCTCGTCGACATTGCCCACGTCTTCGCTCACCACGCAGTGCAGGCCCCAGACGAGCGCGAGCCGCCGCGCCATCTCGCGGATCGGAGAGAGGGCGATGATCGGCACACCCGGGCGCTCGCGCGCGGCGCGGAGCCCGGTCGAGCCCGACGACGTGAAGCAGACGATGGCGGCGACGTTGAGCGTTTCCGCCATCTGGCGCGCCGCGGCGGTGATCGTGTCGGCGCCCGTCGATTCGGGCTCCGTGCGCTGCGAGTGGATGATCTGCGGATAGTGCTGGTCGCGCTCGACCTCCTCGGCGATCCGGTTCATCGTCTCGACGGCCTGGACCGGATACTCGCCCGCGGCAGATTCCGCCGAGAGCATCACCGCGTCGGCGCCCTCGAAGACCGCGGCGGCGACGTCGGAGACCTCGGCGCGGGTCGGGACGGGCGCCGTGATCATGCTCTCCAGCATCTGGGTGGCCACGATCACGGGCTTGCCGGCGCGCCGCGAGGCGCGGGTGATCCGCTTCTGCGCGCCCGGCACCCTCTCGATCGGCATCTCCACCCCGAGATCGCCGCGCGCCACCATGATCGAATCGGAGATCTCGATGATCTCGTCGATCCGCTCGAGCGCCTGGGGCTTCTCGATCTTGGCCATGATGCCGACCTTGCCGCGCGCGATCTTGCGCGCCTCGGCGATGTCCTCCGGCCGCTGGATGAAGGAGAGCGCCACCCAGTCGATCTCCTCATGGAGCGCGGCCTCGAGGTCGCGGCGGTCCTTCTCGGTGAGCGCGGAGACGCGCAGGACGGTGTTCGGCAGGCTGACGCCCTTGCGGTCCGAAAGCCGCCGGCCCGCGACGACCCGCGTCTCGGCGCGGTGCGGGCTCGCCTCCAGCACTTCCAGCCGGACCTTGCCGTCGTCGAGGAGGATCGCGTGGCCCGGCCGGAGCGCCTCCAGGATCTCGGGATGGGGCAGATAGACGCGGTGCTGGTCGCCGGGGGAGGGATCGTCGTCGAGCACGAAGGACTGGCCGGCCTTCAGCTCGACCGCCCCCTCGGCGAAGCTGCCGAGGCGGAGCTTCGGGCCCTGGAGGTCCACCAGGATGCCGATCGGCCGCCTGTATTTCGCTTCGACGCCGCGGATCATGCCGACGAGCGCGCGCATGCCCTCGTGCGTGGCGTGGCTCATGTTGATGCGGAAGACGTCGACCCCCGCCCGGAACAGGGCGTCGATCATGTCCGGGCTGCTGGACGCAGGGCCCAGCGTGGCGACGATCTTGGCTTTGCGGTTTCGCTTCATCGGGCTCCGACACCTGCGCGCGCGTTGGACTCCGTGAGCTGCACCGTCCAGTTCGTCTGGTCCCCGGTGTCGACCTCGAAGAAGCCGGTCCGCTGGAAGCCGCGAGCGACGCAGTCGTTCACGCCTTCGATGGTGAATTCCTTGTCCCGCGTGCACATGAACGCCGAGCCGCCCCACTCGCCCCCGTGGTCGTAGTCTACGGCGTAGATGTAGTAGTATCGCGACGACAGCTCGCCGCCGAGAAGGGTCTCGCAGGCCTTGGCCTGGATGTTCCACCAGCCCTCGGTGGTCCACTTCTTCCCGTTCATGTAGCCGATCGCGACCCCGACCCGGCTCGGCGTCTTGTTGCAGAGCCGGAGATCGGCGCGCGCCGCGTCGGGGAGAAAGAGAAGGGGGAGGAGGAGGATCGTCAGGGTTGCTATCGTCGCGGTGCTTCGGTGAAGCGTCATGGCTTCGCCCTTGCCGTCATCTTCATGTGCTGGAACCCCGGCCGCGCTTATCGCCCTGGCCCTTCGGCGTTGTCAACGACGATGCAGCGGAAGTCGTTGACGTTGGTGCCGGTCGGGCCGGTCGACACCAGCCCCCCGACCGATTCGAAGAACCCGGTGGCGTCGTTGTTCGCCAGGAAGTTGGCAGGCTCAAGGCCGCGTGCGCGCGCCGCCTGGGCGGTGTTGCCGTCGAAGAGCGCCCCGGCCGGGTCGGACGAATTGCCGCCGCCGCCGTCGGTCCCGTCCGTGTCGGCCGCAAGCCCGCAGATGCGGTCGGCGCCGTCGATCGCGGCGGCGAAGGCAAGCGCATATTCCTGATTCGGCCCGCCCCGCCCGGTGCCCCGGATGGTCACGGTCAGCTCGCCGCCGGAGATCAGGACCGACCGCGCGCCGCCGGCCGCGAGCGTCAGCGCGAGCCGGGCATGCTCGGCCGCCACCTCGCGCGCCTCGCCCTCGAGCGCGTCCCCGAGGAGGCGCGCGTCGAACCCCGCGGCGCGTGCGATGTCCGCC
>NZ_SPKJ01000034.1 GCF_009866965.1 Propylenella binzhouense
CCCGGCCGCGGTCCCCGCTTCGGCGAGGTCGCCGAGGCAGACTTCGGTCCGGGCGCCGGCGGCCTCCGCCGCCGCGGCGGCCGTCGCGGCGCCGTCCCGGTTCGCCCGGGTGTGGACGAGGATCGCTGTACCGGGTCCGGCGAGGCGGCGCACCGTGGCGGCGCCGATACCGCTTCCGGCGCCGGTCACCAGCACGACGCGCGCGAATTCGCCCGCCATCCTCAGCCGCCCCCGCCGGGCATGGCGAAGATCTGCGGCATCATCAGCTTCGGCAGGCCGAGGATGATGTCCGGCACGAGGATGCTGA
Source organism: Propylenella binzhouense (assembly GCF_009866965.1). Taxonomy (GTDB): domain Bacteria; phylum Pseudomonadota; class Alphaproteobacteria; order Rhizobiales; family Afifellaceae; genus Propylenella; species Propylenella binzhouense. Next base: position 308 of record NZ_SPKJ01000034.1, read on the forward strand.
GGACGATGATGCCGACGGTGAGCGCGCAGATCGGCAGCACGGCGACGAGCGCGCGCTGGACCGAGATCTGCCCGATCTGCGCGGCGATCAGCAGGCAGACGCCGTAGGGCGGCGTCACGAGGCCGATGGCGAGCGTCATGATGGTGATGACGCCGAGCTGCACCGGGTCGGTTCCCGCCTCGTCGCCGAGCTGCTGGATGATCGGGAGGAAGATGAGGACGGCCGAGATCGGGTTCAGGAAGGTGCCGATGATCAGCAGGAAGATCACCAGAAGGAGCATCAGGCCGAACGGATCGTCCGTGATCGAGGTGATCGCGTTCACCACCAGGTCGGCCGCCCCGAGATAGGAGATCAGCCATCCGAAGATGCTCGCGGCGGCGACCGTGAAGAGCGGGATCGCGAAGTCCACCACCGCTTCGCCGAGCATGCGGGGGAGCGAAGCGATCGCGATCGTCCGGTAGATCGCGAAGGCGAGCAGCATCGCCCAGCCGACGGCGATGATGGCCGCCTCCGTCGGCGTGAAGACCCCGCCCGTCACGCCGCCGAGGATGAGGACCGGGATGGCGAGCGGCAGGAGGCCGCGCCGGACCGCATGCCGCCATTCGCGGAAGGTGGCGCGCGGATTGGCGGGGTAGCCGTATTTGAGCGCCATCACATAGGTGTAGGCCATCATGGCGAGCCCGATCAGGATGCCCGGCACGAAGCCGCCCCAGAAGAGCGCGCCGATCGAGACGTTTCCGAACGCTCCGTAGATCACGAGGATGATGCTGGGCGGTATGATGACGCCGAGCGTCGACGAAGCCGCGGTGAGCGCCACGGAGAAGCCCGGATCGTAGCCCGCCTTCTTCATCGCTGGGATGAGGATCGCGCCGATGCTCGCCGTGTCCGCCGCGGCCGATCCCGAGAGGCTCGCGAAGATCATGCTCACGAACACGTTCACGTGACCGAGCCCGCCCCGGATGTGGCCGACCGAGGCGTCGGCCACCCTGAGCAGCCGGTCCGTGATGCCGCTGTCGTTGAGGAGCCGGCCGAGAAACATGAAGAAGGGGACGGCAAGGAGGGGGAAGGAATCGATCCCCGTATACATCTGGTTGAGCGCGGAGATCAGCGGGAGGTCCTCGACCCAGATGACCAGGAGCGAGGACGCGGCGAGCGCGAAGGAGATTTCAACGCGAAGGAAGATGAGGACGAAGAACGTCGCCATCAGGAGCGCGATCGGATCCATCAGGACGCTTCTTCCCGGAAGGCCTTGGCGAAGGCGGCGAGATCGGCAATCGCGATCTCGAGGATGAACACGAGGATGAGGATCCCGCTGAGCGGGATCGGCAGGAAGTACCAGTATTGCGAGATGCCGAGGGATTCGACGTCGGTGCTGCTGCCCATCGCCGAGAATGCGAAGCCCTGAGCGACCATCACCAGGGCCACCGTCACGATTACGGCATCCGAGACGAGCTTGAGGGCGCTGTTCGCGCGCCGCATGCCCTCCGGCAGCAGGGTGATGACGTAATGGCTGCCGCGCCGGACCCCGACGGCGGCACCGATGAAGATGCACCAGGAGAAGAGGAGCTGAGCGAGGTCGAGCGTCCAAAGGACGGCCACGCCGCTGTTCCGGCTGACGACCTGGAGCAGGACGTCGGCGATCATCAGGCCGAAGAGAAGCGAGAAGAGCACGGCGAGCGCATGCTCCAGCCCGGCATTGACGGTCTTGAGAATGGTCATGGGGAGAGGGAGCTCGGGCGGTGGCCGGGGGCCCGGCCACCGCGGAGGGTCACATCATGCCGCGGACGAGCTCGAGGAGATCGGTCGCCTGGATCTGCTCGGCGAATTCGTCGTGGAGCGGTTTCATGGCCTCGACGAACGGAGCGAGATCCGGCCGGGTGACGGTCACGCCATGCTCCTTCTCGAGCACGCCGGCGAGCTTGTCGTCGGCTTCGATGCCCTTCTGCGTCCCGAGCTTCCCGGCCTCCGTCGCGACCTTCTGGACGATCGCCTGCTGCTCGGGCGTGAGCTTCTTCCAGGAACGCTCGCCCATGGAGAAGTGGCTGCCGTTGATGGAGTGCTGGGTGAGGACGAGGTTCGGCGCGACCTCGTAGAGCTTGCTGCCGAGATAGCCGCTGAGCGTGCTCTCGAGACCCTGCGCCACGCCGGTCTGGATGGCGGCGTAGAGCTCCGGCCAGGCGACCGTTACCGGCACGGTGCCGAGCGCCTCCCAGGACTTCGCCACGATCTGGGACGCCGGGACGCGCATCTTGATGCCCTTGATGTCCGCAAGCGTCTCGACCGGCTTCGAGGCGACCGACAGATTCCGCGTGCCGGAGCCGAAGAGAGCGAGGATCTTGATGCCGAGCCCGCGGCTGTCGGCGATCTCCTGCAGCCTCTTGAAGACCGGGCTTTCGGGGGCCGTCGCCGCATTGAAGGAATCGTAGTTCGGGAAGATGTAGTAGAGATCGAAGATCTGGAACTGCGGAAGCTGCTTGGCGGCGTTGTTCGTCGAGCTGATCATCAGGTCGATCGTGCCGAGCTTCAGTTCGTTGAGGACGGCGTCGTCCTTGCCGAGCGAGGCATTCGGAAAGATCTTGACCTGCACCTCGCCGTTCGTCTGCTTCTCGACCTCGGACTTGAAGTAGTCCGCCATGTCGAGGAACGGATGCGGCGGGGCGACCTGCGTGCTGAGGCGCAGCACGGTGGCGGCCTGCGCGGAGCCGACGGCCAGGGCGGCCGCCAAGGCCGCCGTCAGGCCCAGAAACATCCTTCTCATCATCGTCTTGACCCTCCTTGTTCCCACCAGGCTGTCACTCGGCGGCCTGGCGCGCCGGCGAGAGGCCGTACTGCTCGTCGAGACCGAGGCGGCGCATGATCTCGATCCCCTTCTGGAGCGCGGGTCCCTCCAGCCCGCGCAGCGGCTTCCGCAATTCGCCCGCGGGCAGCCCCATCGCCTTCATGAGCGATTTCACCGGCACGGGATTGATGGCGGAATAGGCGTAGTGAAGGAGCGGCAGGCAGCGCAGATAGGTCTCGCGGAAGCCGGCGGCCTCCTCCCAGCCCGTCCAGGGCCGCGAAAGCGTCGCGAGCTCCGCCGGCGCGATATTCCCGGTCATGTTGGCGGTGCCGTGCCCGCCGAGCGACATCGTCGGCACCACGAGGCCGAGATTGGGGGAATCGCAGCACATCACCGACACGTCGGGACGGGCCGCGAGCACCTGCGCGACCTGGCCGACGCGGCCGGTCGATTCCTTGTGGACGACATAGTTCGGGTGCTCGAAGAGCCGGAGCAGCGCCTCGTGCCCGAGATCGGTCTTCACCCGCGGCGGGTTGTTGTAGATGCCGAGCGGAAGGTCGACGGCATCGGCGATCTCGCGGAAATAGGCTTCGATGTCGTCCTCGGAGGCGCAGATATAGGCCGGCGCGGCGAGAATGGCGCCGTCCGCGCCTTCGCCTGCCGCATAGTTCACCATCTCGATCGTGGCGGCCGTGTTGTTGGCCGTGCAGCCGTAGAAGAGCTGCATGCGCCCGGTCTTCATCTTCGCCGTTTCGGTGATGATGCGCCGGCGCTCGTCCGGCGTCAGCATCGAGACCTCGCCGGTCGAGCCCATGATGAGGACGGCCGCGGTGCCGTGCTCCTCCTGGAACTTCAGGAGTGTGCGGAAGCCTTCGAAATCGATGCTGCCGTCGCGGTTGAACGGCGTGATCAGCGCGACGAAGGATCCGGTGATCTTCTGGGTCATGGCATGCCTCCATGTGCAATCTGGGTGCCGCAGGGGCGCGGCTATCCGCGGCGAAGCCGTCGCGTCGGCGGACGCGTCCTTCCGCGGCGCCTCCCGGCCGGCGAGCTCGGCCACCGTCAGCGGCTTGGCGGGGAAGCGGATCCGCGGCGGGCCGACCTCGCCGGGCGGGACCCCGCGCTCGGCGGCGATGATCCCGACCATCGTCAGCCCGCACATGCGGGCCTGGCAGGGGCCCATTCCGCACCGGGTGTAGGCCTTCGCCTGGCGCGGCCCGAGCGCGCCGAGGCGCACCGCCGCGCGGATCTCCCCGGCCGGGACCGCCTCGCAGCGGCAGACGACGGTCGCGTAGCCGATCCGCTCCGGGCGGAGCGTCGGCGCGTAAAGGCGCTCGAGGAGCGGCCTCACCGATCGCTCCCGCGCGACCGCGCGGAAGAGCGGGCGCGCGCGTGTCTCGAAGGTCTCGCCGGAGATCGCGCCGAGGCCGCGCGCGGCATCGAGGGCGGAGAGCCGCCCGGCCGCGAGCGCCGCCCGCGCACCGCCGATCCCGGCACCGTCGCCGGCGATCGCGACGCCCGGGCGGGAGCTTTGGCCGCACGGGTCGAGGACGGGCCTGAAGCACGCCTGCTCGTCGTCCCATTCGTGGCGGCAACCGAGCGCCGAGGAGAGGTGGATCTGCGGGACGATGCCGTCATGGAGCGCGAGGATTTCGGCGGAAAGCCGCTCGGAGCGGCCGCCGCTCCGGAACGCGACCTGGCGGACCGCGCCTTCGCCTTCCGCCGCGAGGTCTTCGACGCCGTGGAACACGGGGATTCCCGCCGCCCTGATCCGGGCGAGCATGGCGAGGCCCTTGGCGAGATAGCCGGGCGCCCGGAGCGCAGGCCAGACATGCCGGGCCGCGCCGCGCATGCGCCCCGGCGGCGCCGTTTCGAGGATCGCGGCCGGCCTCGCGCCGAGCGAGGCGAGCTGGCAGGCGACGGCGAGAAGGAGCGGCCCCGTCCCGGCGAGCACGACCGGCCCCGCCGGCAGGAGGCCCGGGTTCTTGAGGAGGATCTGGAGCGCGCCCGCGGTCACGACGCCGGGAAGGGTCCAGCCGGGAACCGGCATCGGGCGCTCCATCGCCCCGGTGGCGAGAACGAGGCGCGCCGCTTCGATCTCGACCGGCCGGCCGGCGCGGCTCGCGGTCACGCGGAAGCCGTCCTCGACCTGCCACACCGTGGTGTCCGGCCAGTACTCGACGCCGGATCGCCGGAACGCCTCCACCTGCGGCAGGCCCTCCGCATAGGCGGCGCCGAGCGCGGCCGCGCGTGCCGTTCCGGCGGCCGCCTCGATGTTCCGCCAGATCTGGCCGCCGGGCCGCGGCTGCTCGTCGAGCACGAGGGCGCGCAGCCCGAGCGCGGCCGCCTCGGCCGCTGCGGCGAGGCCCGCCGGTCCGCTTCCGACGATGGCGAGATCGCAGGCGGCGGGCGTCATGGCACGCCCCGCCGGACCCGCATGCCTTCGGCGACCTCCGTCATGCAGGCCTGCCGACCCGGCCGTCCGTCGATCTCCACGAGGCACTCGTAGCAGGCGCCCATCAGGCAATAGGGGCCGCGCGCCTGGCCGGAGGCGGGCGAGGTGCGGACCGCGAGGTGGCCGAGGCGCAGGAGGAGCGAGGCGACGGTCTCGCCGGGAAGGCCGGCGCAGGCGGCGCCGTCGACCGTGATTGTGACCGGCCCGGCGGCCGGCTCAGGTGCCGAGAGCAGCCGGAACATCGAACCTCGCACTGGCGAAGGCGGCGCATTGGGGCGGGATCTCGCCGCGCCCGAGCGCCGGGCCGAGCACGCGGGCATGCACGGCGGCGAGCGTCACGCCGCTGTGGCAGGTGGCGACGAAGACGTTCGGAAGCGTCGGAGAGCGGTCGTAGACCGGCCGCCCGTCCGGCGTCATGATCCGGAGCGCGGCCCAGGCGCGCACCACGGCCGCATCCGCGAGGCGCGGAAACTCGAGGAGCGCGCGTTCTGCATGCCGGGCGAGGATCCCGCCGGTGGTGACGGGTTCGAAACCGGCCTCTTCCTCGCTGTTGCCGAACATGACCGAGCCGACCGCTGTCTGCCGGATCGTCGATGTCGGGTGGCGGAGGAAGATCGGCTGTCTGGCCGTGACGACGATCTGCCCGCGCACGGGCCGGACCGGCACGTTGAGCCCGACCTGCCGGCAGAGCTCGGCGTTTCCCAGTCCGGCTGCGATGACGATTGCGGCCCCGACGAAGGTGGTTCCGTCGCGGGCATCGACGCGGATGCCGCCGCCGGCGGGCGCGATCCGCTCCGCGCGCACGCCCGGACGATAGCTGACGCCGCGATCGGCCGCCCTTCGATGCAGCGCGCGCAGGAGGAGGAGAGGGTTGAGATACCCGTCCTCGGGGCACCAGGAGGCGGCGACGACGCGCTCGCCGATGTCCGGCACCCGCTCCTTCACGAAGTTCCGGTCGACCATGACGACGCCGTTCCCGCCGCCCGGCTGGCGCTGGAGCGCCTCCACCTTCCGGGACCGGATCTCCGCGTCCGCGTCGCCGATGCAGAGGTCGAAGCCGCCGGGCTTGGAGAACTCGATGTCGATGCCGGTCTCCGCCCGCAGGCTTTCCGCAAATTCGGGCCAGAGGTCGGCCGAAAGCCGCGTCCAGGCCGCATAGGCCGGCGCTCCGCGCCCCTTGCCCTGCACCCAGGCGAGCCCTGCATTCCCGATCGAGGCGCGGAACGCGTCGTCGCCCTCGTCTAGCACCACGACCTCGTGACCGGCATCGGCGAGGCCGTTCGCAACGGCCATGCCGACCAATCCGCCGCCGATCACGATGGTCGCGTGGGTCACGGCGCCGGGCCTCCCCCGGGATCGGCCGCGACCTGGACCATCAGTTCCGTCTCGATCGGCGCGTCGAAGCTCATCTCCGGCTGGTAGAGCGCCACGCGCGCATGGCGGCCGCGCCCCTCGCCGAACACCTCGAGGAGAAGCGCGGAGGCGCCGTCGAGGACGAGCGGGGCCTTGGTGAAGCCGGGCGCCGCATTGACGTAGCCAACGAGCCTGACGACCTGCGCGACACGCTCGAGGCTGCCGAGCGCATCCTCGATCGCCCGCAGGTGATGGAGGATGCACCAGCGCGCCGATTCCCGGCCTTCCGCGATATCGAGTTCGGCACCGAGCTGCCCCTTGTGAGGAAGGCGCCAGCGCCCCTCCTCGAACACGGTCCCGATCGCGCCCGAGAGGTAGAGCATGTCGCCGGCCTGTCGCGCCGGGACGAACAGGCTTCCTGCCGGCTGCGCCGGCGGAAGTCGGATCCCGAGACGGTCCAGGCGTGAGGCGACGGTTTCCAATCCGCTATCCCTCGATCCCTTCCAGGAGCTGCTTCTTCAGTACCTTGCCATAGTGGGACCGCGGCAACGACCCTACGAACTCGAATCGCCGCGGCCGCTTGAACCCTGTGAGCCTGTCGCGGCAGAAGGCGGCGAGCGCTTCGGAATCGGCCGCCGCACCGTCGCGCAGCACGATGAACGCCGTGACGATCTCGCCCCATTCGCGGTCGGGCAGGCCGACCACCGCCGCCTCGGCGATGGCGGGGTGACCGAGCAGCACGCCTTCCACCTCGTCCGGCCTGACGGAGGAACTGCCGGTGCGGATGATCTCCTTCAGCCGGCCGACGACGAAGAGGAAGCCTTCCTCGTCCAGCTCGCCGATGTCGCCGGTATGGAGCCAGCCGTCGCGGAGCGCGGCGGCCGTCTCCGCCGGGCGGTTCCAGTAGCCGAGCATCATGTTCGGGCCGCGCAGCGTGATCTCGCCGGAGGAGCCCGCGGGCAGGATGGCGCCCCCGGCGTCGCGGATCGCCAGATCGTAGCCGAAGAGGGGCCGGCCGGCGGAGCGGACGCGATAGGGGACGCGATCGGGATCGCGGAGATCGTCCGGCCTCAGATAGCAGGAGACCGGCGCCTCGGTCAGGCCGTAGAGGACGCCGATGCGAGGGCCGAGCGCATCGACGGCATGCTCGAAGACCGGCGCCGGGATCCTGGACCCGCCGACATAGATCGCGTCGAGCGCGCCCAGATCCGGGTGGCCGTCGGGGTGGTGCTCGAGGAGGCGGACGAGGAGGGTCGGCACGAGCGAGGATCGCGTCGCGCCGGTTTCCCGGACGAGCGCCGGAAGGCGTTCCGGGTCGAACCGCCCGCCGAGGACGACGGGCGAGCCGGCGAGGATGTGCGACATCGCCAGGATCTGCGCGATCGGCCAGAGCGGGCGGACGTTGAGGAAGACGTCGTCCGGGCCGATCCCGAACCCCATGATGACGTTCTGCGCCGCGCTCATCAGCGAACGGTGCGCGAGCATGGTCGCCTTCGGCGCGCCGGTCGTGCCGCCGCTGTAGTTGAGCGTCGCAAGGTCGTCGGGCGCTCCGAGCGGCGGCTGCGCCGTGCTCGCGCGCGCGAGGAGGTCCTCGTAGCGGAGCGCGCCGGGGACGGACCCGCCGATCGCGATCACCGGATCCGGACGATCGGGCCCGAGCTCCTCGACCTTGCCGGCGAAGGCGGCATGGGTGATGAGCGCGCGGACGCCGGCATCCGCCATCTGACTCGCGAGCTCCTGCCGCGACAGGCGCGGATCGAGCGGCACCCGCACCAGCCCCGCCGACATGATCCCGTAATCGGCCTCGAGATATTCGCGGCAATCCGGGACGAGAAGCGCCACCCGGTCGCCCCGCGCGAGCCCGAGACCGAAGAGCGCGTTTCCGAGCCTGTTGAGGCGCGTCGCGAAGGCCGCATAGGTGCAGGACCGGCCGCCTTCCACGATGGCGGGGCGGTCCGGCCAGCGGCGGGCAAGCGCATTGAGATGGTAGCCGACATGCATCCGGCGTCACCAGCCGCTGAGGACGACGCGGCCGACGGTTTCCCGGTGCTCCATCAGCCGGTGGCCCTCCGCGGCCTCGGGGAAGGGCAGGACCGCCGCGACGCGCGGCGTCACGGCGCCCGTCGCAAGCATGTGAAGCGAGCGGCGATAATCCTCGAAGGTGGCGTTGCCGGAGCCGGCGATTCGGATGCGCCGGCCGATCAGGAGGCCGGGATTGATGGTGACCGGCTCGGCCTTGATGTTGCCCATCACGACGACGATCGCGTTCTGCGCGACCGAGCGGAGGCTCTCTTCGATCGTGCCGCTCACCACGTTCTCGAGGACGATGTCGACGCCCTCCTTGCCGGTCGCCCGCCAGACCGCCCCGGAGAAGGCGAGGTCCGGGCTGACGATCACATGGTCGGCGCCGGCCGCCTCGATCGCGCCGGCCTTGGCGGGGCTGCTCGTGACCGCGATCACGCGCGCGCCGATCGCCCTGGCGACCTGGATCTGATGCAGCCCGAGACCGCCGCTCGCGCCGGTGACGAGGATCGTGTCGCCGGCCTTCGCCTCCGCCACGCCCAGGATGGCGCGGATGCTCGTGCCGACCGGGCAGGCGGCGAGGGCCCCCGCGACGTCATCGACCGCCTCCGGAAGCGGGATCGCGTTGAGCGCCGGCACGCGGGTATATTCGGCATAGCCACCGCCGCCGCGCTCGCCGACCACGCTGCTGTTCCGGCAGAGGTCGTGCCGTCCGCCGAGGCAGTGACGGCAGCGGCCGCAGAAGAGCCGCTGGTAGATCCCCACGCGCTCGCCGATCCGGCCCGGGTCGACGGCTTCGCCCACTTCGACGATCTCGCCGGAAATCTCGTGGCCGAGGATCTGGCCGGGACGGTCGCGCGGGATCTTGCCGGCCCGCGACAGCACGTCGTGATAGCAGATGCCGGCCGCAGCGATCCTGACGACCACGTCGTCGCGGCCGGACCTCGGCCGATCCGTCTCCACCACTTCCAGCATTTCCGGGCCGCCGAAGGCGCGGAAGACGACGGCTTTCATCTTGTCCGGCACAGGCACCTGTTCCCTCATCCGCGCACGAACGCCTCGGCGCCCGCGCGGAAATCGTCCTTCGATTCGACCGCAGCGCGCGCAGCCTCGATCGCGGCGCGCTCGCCTTCCAGGTCGCCGAGGCCGAACAGCGCGGCGCGCTTCGTCGCCTGCACGGCAACCGGCGAATAGGAAGCGAGCCGCCGCGCCCAGTCCTCGCCGAGGGAGCGGACGTCACCCTCGACGACGCGGTTGACCAGTCCGCGCGCGAGCGCTTCCTCCGCGGTGAAGGGCTCGCCGAGAAGCAGCATCTCGAAGGCGAGCGCCGCCGGCACGACCTTCGGCAGGTGAACGGCGCTCACGCCCGAGATCATGCCGTGCTTCACCTCGGGGAACCCGAACCTGGCGTCGGCGCGGGCGAGCTTCAGGTCGCAATGCATGGCGAGCGTCAGCCCAAAGCCGACGCAATGGCCGTGGATCGCCGCGACCACCGGCTTGTCGAGCCTGACGCCGACATTCGGGATGGCGTCGAGCAGCGTCCCGGTCGAGACCATGCGGCCCGTGCGGCTGATCTCCTTGATGTCCGAACCGGCGCAGAAGGCGCGCTCGCCCGCGCCGCAGAGAAGGATCGAACGGACCTCCGGGTCGCTCGCCGCGTCGCGCCAGATCGCCCCCAGCCGCTCCTTGGAGGGGACGTCGAGCGCGTTCAGCACGTCAGGGCGGTTGAGCGTGACGATCGCGACGCCATCGCTCCGCTTCTCGAGCAACACGGAATCCATCGGCCCTCCCCGTAATCGGCGGATTGCAGCAGGCCGGGAGCATTACGTCCAATACCGAATTTTCCCATGATCATGCGCAGGTGTTATGATCGCGCTCGGAAGCCCGGAAAGGAAGTTCGCTTGGGAGAAGGCGAGGGCCGGCCGGCCGGTCCGGCACAGGGAAGGCGCCGCCTGAGCATCCGCCAGCTCGACGCCTTTCACGCGGCGGCACAGACCGGCAGCGTGACGGAGGCCGCGAAGCTCCTCGGCGTTTCGCAGCCGGGCATCAGCCGGCTCATCGCGTCGCTTGAATGGGGCCTGGGGCTCGCGCTCTTCGAGCGGCGGCGCAAGCGCCTGTTCCTGACCCCGGAGGGGCGCCTCTTCATGGAGGAGCTCGAACGGACCTCGCTCGGGCTCGACCGGCTGGAGCGGGCCGCGAACGACATCAAGCAGCTGAAGCGGGGGCATCTGCGGATCGCGTCGCTGCCGGCGCTCTCGCTTTCGGTGGTACCGGAGGCGCTTGCGCGGTTCCTGCAGGCCTACCCGGATCTGAAGGTGAGCGCGTCCGTGCAACCGTCACAGCAGGTCGTCGACAGCGTCGCGGCCCGGCATGTGGATGTCGGCATCGCGCAGCCGACCGGAGCCAGGTCCGAAGTGCGCGCGGTTGCGACCTTCGGCGCCGACTGCGTGTGCGCGCTGCCGCCGGATCACCGCCTTCTTCGGCAGGACGTCGTCCGGCCGGAGGACCTCGCCGGCGAGGCCCTGATCGCGCTTCCCCCGCACACGCCGGCGGGCCGCGGCATCGACCGCGCCTTCGAGGGCGTGGGGCTGCTCCTCTCGCCCAATGTCGAGACGTTCATATCCATGACGGCGTGCGCGCTCGTCGCCGAGGGTGTGGGCATCGCGCTGGTCGACCCCTTCACGGCGGCGGCCTTCGGCGACCGCAGGATCGCGACGCGCCCGTTCCTGCCGAGCGTGAAGTTCGACGTCCAGATCGTCGTTCACGAATCCGGCGCGGTCTCCAGGCCGGCGGCAGAGTTCGTCAGAATTCTCCAGGAATGCTTTTCGAAGACGATCTGACGGGCCGATGTCCGCCGCGTTCAGTCCACAACGGGAAGGAGCAGGCGGGACGGATGCGCGCGGCTGTGCCGGATCGTGTCGGTGCCGACCTGGCTCGCGTGGTAGGGGTGGGAGAAGACGGCGTCCGTCGCCGGCGAATCGCCGTTGGCAAGCTCGAGCCTGATCCGGTTTCCGCGCTTGAAGACATGCGCGATCGGCAGCACCTCGATCTCGAAGCGGTAGGTCTTGCCCGGGACGAGCGGCTGCGGGTCGTCATGGGTGTAGAACGGCCGGAGCGGCGTCGAGCGGGCCTCGTCCTTCTTGCGGTGCGAGGCGCGCAGCCAGCCCTTGCTGACGACGGTCGCCTCGGGCTGGCGGCCTTTCGCGCGCTCCTCCTCCGCCTGCGGCCGCTGGTCGGAGAGCTTCATGACGAACTGCGTATCGATCTGGTCGGAGGCGGCGTAGAGCTCGAGGACGATCGGGCCGGTCACCTCGATGTCGGCCTGAAGCGGCGGCGAGGTGAAGGTGAGCACGCGGCGGACCGGGTCGAGCTGGCCGTTCTCGTCGAACCCGACGACGCCGCGGCGCCAGCCCGGATCCGGATAGGCGTATGACGTGTCCTGCTCCGCCTCGCCCGGAGCCTCGAAGGAGAGGCTGCCGTCATTGAGCGACGTCACGCTGCCGCTCTTCGCCCCGCGGAGGTAGAGCGCCCGGTATTCCGCCCGCGCGAGCGGCCAGGCCGGCTCCTCCCGCCAGCCGGTTCCGCGCACGAAGATCCTGACCGGCGCGCCCTCCATCACGCCGTTGTCGACGCCCTTCAAATGGTGCTCGTAGAACGGCAGGATCTCCTTCTCGTGGAAGTCCGGCTGGTCGAACTGGTGGTGCGCCTCGTGGACGTTCCGCGCGCCCGTGACGACGAGCTTCCGCGGGCAGCGGAGCTCCTCGAATCCGAGGATGTTGCCGCGGAGGTGGAGGCCCATCTTGCCCCAGTGCCCGATCGAGAGGACCGGCACCGTGATCTCGCCGAGCCGTTCATAGGCGGAGCGCTCGCGCCACCACGCGTCGTAGAGCGGATGGGCGAGGATGTCGCCGACTAGGTCGGTGTTCATGCGCTTGCGGCCCGGGCGGCCGGCCGGGCGGTGCTGGTTGTTGGCGAGCAGGCCGATATACCAGCCCGGCCGGTAGCTGCAGAAGATCCCGCCATGATAGTTGGAATCCCGGTACTGATCGACCAGCCCGTCATAGGGGACGATGCAGGCGAGCGCGGGCGGGCGGTGCGTTGCCATCAGCCATTGCGCCATGGCGTAATAGGACTGGCCGATGCCGCCGACCCGGCCGTTCGACCAGGGCCGTGCCGCGATCCAGGCGATCAGCTCGACATAATCCTGCTGCTCGGCCGCATCCATGAAGCCGAACTCGCCGTCCGACCAGCCCGAGCCGCGGACATCGGCGCGGACATAGGCGTAGCCGTGCTCGACATACCACGCGATCGGGCCGGTTTCGCGGGTGAGGAAGACGGCGAAGGCGGGCACGGCATCGAATTCGATCTGGTAGGGCGAGGCGGCGAAGAGGGCGGGGTAGGGCCCGTCGCCTTTGGGGCGGTAGACGCGGACGGCGATCTCGACGCCGTCTCGCATCCGGACCCGCGCGTCTTCCACGACGATGTCCTCGCGGTCGAGTTCCGATCTCCCATCGGCTGGGCTCATCGTCCCTTCCTCCTCAGGTGTTGCGCGTGGGCAGCTTCCAGAGCGCGCCGGACCGGCGCTAATGGACCTCGCGGACGGCGTCCTGCAGCAGGTCCTCATATTTGCCGAACGCTTCGCCGTGGCGGTCCCGCGGGCGGGGCAGGTCGATCGCCACATCGAGCACGGCGCGCGCGGGACGGCCGTTCAGCACCACCACACGGTCGGACAGGAACACGGCTTCCCGGATGTCGTGCGTGATGAAGAGAACGGTCTTGTGCCTGCGCTCCCAGATCTCGGCGAGGGTGTTCTGCATCGTCTCGCGGGTGAGCGCGTCGAGCGCGCCGAAGGGCTCGTCCATCAGCAGCACCTTCGGGTCGATCGCGAGCGCGCGTCCGATTCCGACCCGCTGCTTCATGCCGCCGGAGAGCCGGTTCGGAAAATAGTCGGCGAAATCGCCGAGGCCGACCAGCGCGAGATGCTCGTCGGAAATCCGCCGGCGCTCCGCCGCGCCGAGCCCCTTGGAGCGCAGTCCGAACTCGATGTTGTCGCGCGCGGTGAGCCAGGGAAAGAGGGCAAACTGCTGGAACACGATGCCGCGGTCGAGACCCGGGCCGCGGACGGGCTCGCCGTCGACGGCGATGCTTCCCGCCGTGCACGCCTCGATGCCCGCGACGAGGTTGAGGAGCGTCGATTTCCCGCAGCCGGACGGGCCGACCACGCTCACGAACTGGCGGTCCGCGATGTCGATCGAGAAGTTCTGGAAGATGTGGAAGCGCTGTTCGCGCCGGAGGTTGGCGACCACGAAGGACTTGTCGATCCGGGACAGGGTGAGGCGCGCCATGTCAGTCGAGCTCCCTCACCGTGCCCCAGCGCTGGACCGTGAGCTTCTCGAGCGGACGCAGGAACACGCGCTCGATCAGGATGCCCACCACGCCCACGATGAGGAGCCCGGCATAGAGCCGGTCCGACATGAACATCTCGCGCGCCCAGAACAGGCGGTAGCCGAGCCCGTGGCCGATCGCGACCAGCATCTCCGCGACGATGATGATGCGCCATGCGCGCGAGAAGGCGATCCTGAGGCCGCCGATGATGGAAGGAAGCGCGGCGGGAATCAGCACCCGCCAGAACAGCGCGATGCCCTCCGCGCCGAGCGAGCGGCCGGCATTGATGGTCATCGGATCGATGCTCTTCACGCCGGTCCAGGTGCTCACGATCGTGGTCAGCGCCACCTCGAAAACGATGATGAAGAGGATGGCCATCTCGTTGAGGCCGAACCACATCATCGTGACGGGGAAGAGGGCGGTGCCGGGGATCGCGAGGAAGAAGTTGACCATCGGCGAGAGCATCCGCTCCCAGGCGCCGACATATCCCATGAGGGCGCCGAGCGCGATGCCGACCACGCTGCCGAAGGCGACGCCGATCACGAGCCGCCGCAGCGTTCCGAGTATGTCGGCGATGAGCGAGCCTTCGAGCCACATCTGCCAGAGCGCGGCGAAGATCCGGTGGGGCGCCGGAAAGAGGAGCGGCGAGAACGCGCCCATCGCGCTCGCGATCTCCCATGCGCCGAGGATGACCACGACGGGGACGAGGCCGTAGATCCAGTTCCGGGCGAAGCGGGCTCCCGCCCGCCTCGCCATGCCGGCGAACACGGATTGCGATCCGGCCGCGCCGGGCATCCCTGCCTGCCCGGCAAGTTCGGGTGTATCGCCCATCGGCTCAGCCGGCCGCGCGCTTCACTGGCCCGCCTTCCTGGCGAAGGACATGTTCACGAGATCGTCCACGGTGGGCGTCACGGTGACCGGCCGGTCCTTCAGCATGAACTTGATGGTTCGGGTCATGCCCTCGGTCGCCTCGTCGTCGAGCACGCAGGAATCGAAGGTCGAGCGGCCGTAGACGAGGTCCGTCGCGGCCGCGTCGTCCAGATTGCCGACGATGCCGCCGAGGTCGCTCTGAACGAATTTCACGACCTCGTCGCGATGGCTGTCGAGGTAGCGCTGAGTCCTGCAATAGGCGTTGACGAAATGCTGGACGAGCTCGGGGTCGTTCTTGACGGTGTCGCGCCGCGTCAGCACCAGGAACGGCGCCTTGGTCTTGGAGAGCTTCAGGAATTCCTGGGGCGTGATCACTTCCTTCCCGAAGCCCGCCGCGACGATCCGGCTCATCGCCGGTTCCCATCCGACCACCGCGTCGAAGCTCTGCGACTGCATCGCCGTCGGCATGTCGTTGACCCGGATATTGACGAGGTCGATCGTGCTTGGGTCGATGCCCTCCTCATCGAGCGCCATCATCAGGATGTTGTGCGCCGCGGTGCCGAACTGGACGCCGATCTTCTTGCCCTTGTAGTCCTTGAGATCGGTGAGGCCCGCATTCGCGTTGGAGGCCACCATCTTGCCGAGCGATCCCCAGCTATGCTGGGCGATCGCGACGATCTCCGCCCCTTGCGCGGCCGCCGACACGGTCGGCTCGACGGCGGCCTCGGCGAAATCGACCTGGCCGGCGATCAGCCCGTTGAGGGCGTCGGCGCCGCGCTGGAAGCCGCGAACCTCGACGTTCAGGCCTTCGTCCTTGAAGAAGCCCTTGGCCACTCCGAACCTGCTCTCGACGATGACCGACGACGCCGCGGTGGCGTGCTGGACGTCCCGGAGCTCAGCGGCAGCCGCCGGTGCGGCCAGCATCGTGGCCATGATGAAAGCATGGGCTGTACGACGGGCGATCGGGCCTCGGCGCATCAAGTCCTCCCTCGGGCTTATTGGTGATCAGCGTGCGCTCGCTCCTTCTCAGGGAGCGTCTCCGTACGTGCATGCGTTATCTGATATCATTTGTTACTCGGCCTGCGCTGTCAATGCGGTCGACCGACGAACATGCACATCGCATCACGACGCGGCCCGAACCGCTTCTCCAGCCTCGGACGCTACGGTGGCACCTTGATCTGATATCATCTGTGACTTAATCTGCCGTGCGATGCAACGAGAACGGCCGCGGAGCTCCCTTCGCGGCCATGGAAACGGGCGGAATCACAGGTGCAGGAACGGATCGTCTTCCCCTCGGAGGGCCTGGCCCTCGTCGGGATCCTCCATATCCCGGAGGGGCTCGAAGAGGGCCGGAAGGCGCCTGCCTTCCTGGCGCTCCACGGCTTCGGCAGCAACAAGGACAACGGCGCCTGCGTGTGGGCCGCGGAGGCGCTCGCGAAGCTCGGCTATCTCGTGCTGCGGTTCGACATGCGCGGCTGCGGCGAGAGCGAGGGCGAGCGCGGCCGCGTCATCTGCATGGACCAGGTCGCCGACACGCGGAGCGCCGTGGAGGCGCTGCTTCGGCGTCCCGATGTGGACCCCGCGCGGATCGGCGTGCTCGGCCACAGCTTCGGCGCGGCCGTCGCGGTCTATGCCGGCGCGGTCGACGAGCGCATCGCGGCCGTCATCTCGTCCGGCGGCTGGGGCCACGGCGAGCGCAAGTTCCGCGGCCAGCACGCGACGCCGGAAGCCTGGGCGCGCTTCACCGGGCTGATCGAGGAAGGGAAGGCCTACCGGGCGAGGACCGGCCAATCCTTCATGATGAACCGGTATGACATCGTGCCGATCCCGGAGCACATGCGCGGCAGCCTGGCGCCCGGATCGCATCTGAGCTTTCCGTCGGAGACGGCCGAAAGCATGATGGCGTTCAACGCCGAGGACGTGGTCCACCAGATCGCGCCCCGCCCGCTGCTCCTGCTCCACTCCTCGAAAGATGCCGTGACGCCGACGGAACAGTCGATCGGGATGTTCCGCAAGGCTGGCCAGCCGACCGATCTCCACCTTATCGCCGACACCAACCACTTCATGTTCGCCGAGCGCAACCCGCGCGTGATCGGCATCGTGGAGGATTGGCTGAACACGTACATGCCGCCGGGTTTCGCCTGATGTCCGCCCGCCGGACGAACAAGACCCGCGCCTCGAGGGATTGGAAGTGAACGGATGATCAGAGTCTCGAAGCTCGGGTTCATTGGGCTGAGCGCCGTCGATCGCGATGGCATGGCGGAATATTACAGCCGGATCATGGGCCTGGCGAAGCAGGAGGAGACGCCGGACGGGCTCTATTTCTCCTGCGGACCCGAGCACCACGCGGTCGGCCTGCGCTTCGGAAGCGAGCCCGGGATGGAGCATATCGGGCTCGAACTCGCCGGCGACGGGTCGCTCGCGGAGGCGCAGAAGGCGCTGGCGGCGGCGGGCGTTCCGAGCGAAATCCGCTCCGATACCGTTCCGGGAATCGCGGAATGCCTGCGGCTGGCGGACCCGGACGGCGCGACGATCTATCTCTACCGTCAGGCGGAGCCGTCGGCGAAAGCCTATTCGGGCAATGGCGGCGTGGCGCCGACCAAGCTCGGGCACGTCGCCTATTTCGTCGAGAATGCAAAGCGTTCCGAGCGCTTCTTTACAGAGAATCTCGGTTTCCGCTGGGCCGACTGGGTGGAGGACGTATTCCTCTTCATGCGCTGCAACGCCGACCACCATACGCTCAACTTCCTGCAGTCGGCGAAGCGCGGCATGTTCCATTTCGCATTCGAGCTGCGCGACTTCAGCCATGTCGAGCAGACCTGCGACCTGCTCGCCCGCGAGAACATCCCGCTGATCTGGGGGCCCGGCCGGCATGGGGCCGGCCACAACATCTTCATCTACCATCACGATCCGGACGGCAATATCGTCGAGTACTTCGCCGAGCTCGACAGGATGTCCGACGAGAGCCTCGGCTATTACGATCCGAAGCCCTATCATGAGGATTCTCCGCAGCGGCCGAAGGTGTGGCCGCATCATCCGTTGTCGGGCAACAAGTGGGGCGTCCGGCCCCCCGACGGCTTCGGCGCGATCAATCTCGCCCGCAAGACGGCCTGAACGAGACGACAGAATAAGGGCCGGCCGCGAAAGGCCGCGCGCCCGTCG
This sequence comes from Propylenella binzhouense, assembly GCF_009866965.1. Classification (GTDB taxonomy): domain Bacteria; phylum Pseudomonadota; class Alphaproteobacteria; order Rhizobiales; family Afifellaceae; genus Propylenella; species Propylenella binzhouense. Next base: position 18,334 of record NZ_SPKJ01000034.1, read on the forward strand.
CGGTTCAGCCGGTGACGTCGCGGGCCCGGGCGAGCAGGCGGTCGGAGGCGCTGTTGAAGGCGGCGAGCTCGTCCGCGCTCAAGGTGCCGGCGAGAAGGTCGTAGTCCTCGCGCGCACCCGGCCAGGCCTGGCCGTAGAGCTCAAGGCCGCTTTCGGTGGCGTAGAGCGGGATCCGGCGACCGCCGTCCGGATCGGTGCCGCGGCGGATGAGGCCCCGCTTGAGGAGTTCGGCAACGGCGCGGTTGACGCCCATCTTCTCCAGTCCCCAGAGCGTGACGATCTCGCTCGCGGCGAGGCCGCCGCAATTGGCGAGCGTCAGGAGCACGCGCCACGCCACCAGGGAGAGCCGCGCATGGAGCCCCGGATCGCGGCGCGGCCGGCGGGTCATGACGTAGGAGAGCGCGTGGATGCGCCAGAGCAGCGCGAGCTCGCGGCGGAGCACGTCCTCGGCCTCCCGCACGCGCTGGTCGGACCGTGCGGCCGCTTGCTGCCGCTTGGTTCCGCGCTGCTTCCGCTCAGCCATCCGGCTGCAGGTCGAACAAGGCAACAGGCATCGTCATCAGCTCGGCAGAAGGAAAAGTCCGCGCCCCACGGGACAGCGGGCGCGTCGGACCATACGAACTGGCACGGGTCCTGCAATCGCTTTTCAAGCGGAACGGGATGAACGGCGGCGGACGCTCACGCGAGATTCATGCCACGCTGCGAGAAGCTGAGCCGGACGGAGACTGACCCGGACGGCCTGTCGTCCTCCGGCCCGAACAGCGGGCCGGCGGCAACCGGAGCCGGCCGTTCCGCGGATGCCGGGCACCAAAGCCGCATCACGCTCGGATCCGGATGTGTGGTACAGACGATTGGTGGAGCCGAGGGGAATCGAACCCCTGACCTCTGCAGTGCGATTGCAGCGCTCTCCCATCTGAGCTACGGCCCCGGACCCGCACGGATGGGGTCCCGTGCAGGCGAGGCGCATTTAGGGTTTGCCCCGGCAGGGTGTCAAGCGCGTTCGGCCCCGCCTTCGCGCCGTTCCGAACTCCGTTCGCGCGAGGGAAATCCGCGCCATCCGGTCGGCTGCTCTCCCGGAATGACGCCAGGGTCTTGTGCCCCGAATCCTCGCGCTGCGCGGCGCGCTTCGCCCGGAGCAATTGCCGCGTCGATGCCGCCGCGGACGGCTCCGCCGGCTTGTAACGCCCGCATCGCCCCGCTACATCGGCCGTTGCCGCCAAAGGCGGCGGAACGGGACGAACGATGCGCGCACTTCTCGACGTGATCCTGCTGGTTCTGAACCTCTATACCTGGGTGATCATCGCCTCGGCGATCTTCTCCTGGCTCTACGCGTTCAACGTCGTCAATCCGCGCAACCAGTTCGTCAATTCGATCGGGCGGATGCTCTACCAGCTCACGGAGCCGGCGCTCAGGCCTATCCGGCGCTTCGTTCCCGTCTTCGGCGGCCTCGACATCTCGCCCATCATCCTGCTGCTGCTGATCTTTCTGATCGAGCGGATCATCGTCTACTACATCTATCCCGCCGTGTTCTGACGCGCCCATGACATGCGCCTGGCGGAGCGTCCGCGACGGCGTGCTGGTCGCGGTGCGGCTGACGCCGAAATCGGCCCGCGACGGGATCGACGGCATCGAGACGCTCGCCGACGGCAGGACCGTGCTGAAGGCCCGCGTGCGCGCCGCGCCCGAGAGGGGGGCGGCGAACGAGGCACTCGAACGCCTGCTCGCCGACCTGCTCGACCTGCCGAAATCCGCGGTCGCGATCGCCTCGGGCGGCACGGCGCGGCTGAAGAGCGTCCGGATCGCAGGGGGGTCCGGCGGCGAACGTCGCGAAGCTCGAGCGGCTTGCCGCGCGCGACGGCTGACGCGGCGCCTTGCGCTTGGTCAAGGCGCCGCTCCGGCAGGTTCTCCAATGCTTTCCCGTCAAGTGCCCCACGCTCCCGACGCTGCGGGAGCAGCCCTGCAAGGAACGATAAGATGAAGATCGCGAACGACGCCTGGATCCTTGTCGCCGACGGGCGCAAGGCCCTCCTCCTCAAGAATGCTGGCGACGAGGTCTACCCCAACCTCAAGGTCGAGACCGTCATCGAGGATCGGAAGAACGCCGCCACCCGGGAGCAGGGCACGGACCAGCCGGGGCGGGTGCAGGCGGGCGCCACCGGACGGCGGAGCGCCGTCGACCAGACCGACTGGCACGACGCCGAAGAGGCGCGCTTCCTTGCCGAGGTAGCGGACGAAGTCGAGATGCTGCGTCGCAGGCACGGGATCGAGCGCCTGGTGGTGGTGGCCCCGCCGCGGGCGCTTTCGCAGCTGAGGGCCGCGATGCCGGACTCCATCCGCGCGATCGTGGCGGCGGAACTCGACAAGGACTTGACGCGGCATCCCGTCGGGGAGATCGAAAGGGCTCTCGTCGCGCACTGAGGTCCGACATGCTGCGCCTCTTCGCTCTCGAAGCCAGCCGGCATTTCGGCGAAGGGGTTGCGGCGAGCCTCGGGATCCCGCTTTCCGAGCACGAGGAGCGGGATTTCGAGGACGGCGAGCACAAGGCGCGTCCGCTCGAGACGGTCCGCGGCGACGATTGCTATGTCGTCCAGAGCCTTGCCGGGGGATCGGGCGGAAGCGCCAATGACAGGCTCTGCCGCCTGCTCTTCTTCCTGGCGACGCTGCGCGAGCACGGGGCGACCCGCGTCACCGCAATCGTGCCCTATCTCGCCTACGGCCGGAAGGACAGGCAGACCAAGCCCGGCGATCCCGTCACCACGCGCTATGTGGCGCAGCTCTTCGAAGCGGTGCGGACGGACCGTGTGATTGCGCTCGAGGCGCACAATCTCGCGGCCTTCCAGAACGCGTTCCGCTGCGAGACCGTCCACCTCGACGGCCGTCCCCTGTTCGCGGCGCCGTTGCTGGCCGCGATCGCGGACCGGCCGGTCGTCGTCGCGTCGCCCGATCCCGGCGGGGTGAAGCGGGCCCAGCTTTTCCAGGAGCGTCTGGCGGAACTCGCCGGCCGGGCCGTCGGCGGCGCCTTCATGGAGAAGCGGCGGAGCGGCGGACGGGTGTCGGGCACGCTGCTCGTCGGCGACGTGGCCGGCGCGGTGGTGATCGTCGTCGACGACATGATCAGCACGGGCGGCACGATCCTGCGCGCTGCCGAGGCCGCGCTCGCGGCCGGTGCGGAGCAGGTCGTCGGCGTCGCGGCCCACGGGCTCTTCAGTCCCGGGGCGGAGACGACGATCGCCGCGCCCGCGCTCTCGCGCATCCTGGTCAGCGACAGCATCGCGCCGCTCAGGCTTTCCGAACCGATTGCGGCGGAGAAGGTCGCCGTCGTGAGCGCCGCGCCCCTCTTTGCCGAGGCGATCAGGCGCTGCCATGAGGGCGGATCGATCAGCGCCCTGCTGGGGGATAGTCCCCCCTGAGGGCGGCTTCGGCGAGCGCGAGATAGGCGCGGGCCGCGGGCTCCCACTTCTGCGGGGTGCGCGGCGACGGCTCCAGGAGATGGGCGAGGGCGAGGCGCGCCCTCAGCGTCGCGCGGAAGGCGCGATAGAGCCGCAGGAGCTCGGGCGAGGGGACACGTCCGAGCCCCGCCGTCATGCGGGCGCGCAGGACGCCGTCCACCCAGGGCGCCCCGAGGCGCGCGCATTCGAGCCCGAGAAAGGTCGTCTCGTCGAACGGATCGACGAGCCGCAGGGACGGATTGAACTCCAGGCAGTCTATCACGAGCGGCGGGTTGAACAGCCAGACATGCTCCGGCCGGAGGTCGCCGTGGCCGTCGACGATCTCGCCCCGGTCGACCCGCTCGGCGAGAACGCCGCGGCTGCGGGCGAGGAGCGCGTCGAGATCCGCGAGCACCTTGATGCGCGCCGGCACATCGGCGTCGAGCCGCGGATCGCCCAGAATGCGTCGGTTCTCGTCCATCTCCCGCGCCATCACGCGCCAGGGCAGGTCGCGATCGATCTCCGGCCGTTCGGCGCCGCGATAGAACGCGACAAGCCTGTCGCCGAGTGCCTCGATCCGGGTGCGGCTCGCCCGCCCGGAGCGCAGGGCCGCGTCCAGCATCGCGCCGGCGGGCAGGCGTTTCATCCGGACGACCCAGTCCACCGTCGTGCCCCGACCGCCGAGCGCGAGCTCGCCGGATGCGCGGCGGACGATCGGGACGACATCGCGATAGACCTCGCCCGCAAGGCGCCGGTTGAGACGAACCTCTTCGCGGCAATTGGCCTCGCGCCTTTCCACCGTCGAAAAATCGAGGAAGGGCGTCTTCAGCGGCTTCTTGATCTTGAGGACCGAACGGCGCCCGAGGAAGACCCACGACATGTGGGTCTCGACCATCTCGATGGGACCGGGTTCGCCCGGCCAGGCGGCCGGGCCGGCGAGAAGGCGCAGCGTCTCCGCCGGAGCGGTGGCGGCTTCGCCGTGGCCGGCCTGTTCCGAAGTGTGATCGCTGTTCATCCGCCGGTCGCGCCGTCCTCTCCCCTCGCTACATCGGCCGGACAGGGAAGGCGATCCAAACCGGCTGCGGAACCAAATCTCCGGATCCGGCCTTTCCGCCTCGGGAGTGCACGATGACCCTGGACATGATCACCATCCAGCCGCTGATCGCCCTGATCGCCGGCATCCTCATTCTCGTGATGCCGCGGCTGCTCAACTATATCGTGGCGATCTACCTGATCGTCATCGGGATCGTGGGCCTCTTCGGCTAGGATCAGCTCCAGCCGCCGCCATAGGTCCGGTAGAAGACGTGCCGCCCGATCGTGTCGACCTTCTTCATCGCGCGGGCCCAGCGCGGCTTCACGTAATCGGCGTGGTAGTGGGTCGAGTCCGCGATCTCGTCCAGCCATACCTTCCCGTTGGTGACGTCGCGGGCGATCTTCTTCGCGCGGAGCCAGGCGAAGGGTGAGCGGATCCGGTCCTTGATGCCGTCGCAGGCGAAGGAGAACTGGCAGCGGCCGCGCCAGTTCTGGTTCTGGTACACGACACCGCAGACCGATTCCGGATAGGTGGGATTCTTCACCCGGTTGAGCACCACCTGCGCGACTGCGGCCTGGCCGAGCTGGGATTCGCCGCGTGCCTCGAAATAGATGGCGCGTGCGAGGCAGTCCTGTTCCGAATCATCGAAGACGGAATCGGGCAGGGGATTGTCGGCCCAGGCATGCCGGCTCCGGAAGCGGTTCTTCAGCCAGCCGAGGAGCGTGGGCGGCTTCGGTTCGGGCTCCACCTCGGTTTCCGGCTCCTCGACGCGCGCCTGGCCGTTCATCACCGCGTCGAACGGTGCCTCGATGCCGCGCTCCTCCGGTGCGTACGCGACGAGCGTGGGCGAGGCCCACGTGCCGGGCGCGAAGGCGGCCGGCCCGTCGTCGCCCGGGCGCGGAATCGGGCCGCCCGCGACCAGTATGGGCCCGGGCGCGATGAGCGGCCGGAACGCCGAATAGGCGGCCATCAGGGTTTCCGCGTCGCCGATCGCCGCGAACGCGACCTTCGGAAGGTCGGCCTCCTCATAGGCGGAGAAGATGTCGTCGAGCCGCCACACGGTCCCGGAGGCGGGGATGGTGCGCACCGCCTTCGGTTCCCGGATCCGGCTCATCAGGAGGTCGCTCTTGCCGGCCCTGTTCACGATCGGATCGGAGCCGGCAGCTGGCCCCGGGGTGCCCAGCGCCGCCTCGGCGTCGCTCGTGAAGGCGAAGCTCGCCTCATGGCGCGACGCGAGCGCCATGGCGCGGAGATAGCCTTCCCAGGAATGCGTGTCGGGCGGCGGAAAGAAGGAGGACGTGTGGCTGATGCTGGCGGGCGAGGCGCCCGCGAGAAGGAATGCGACGCCGAGGAAGCCGGCGGCCGGAATGCGGCGCTTGGAAACACATCGAGAGACACAGGTCATCCTGCGAACGCACCCCATACTGCCGTTCGGCCGACGGACACCGGGAACAGGCTCCCCTGCGTCGCCAGTGCAACACGGCAACAGAACATCGAATTGCGGTTTACACGGGGTTAACGGTACCGCGAACGGGTACTTCCCCTTCCCGAGGGTCCGGTGTTTCGGGGTCCAATGAGGCGAGAGGATGGCCGCCTCCGCACGGCCTCCAAAGGGGTCTGCGCGCTTGACTTCGCGGCGGGGCTGGCGGATGCCCCTTCGGTGCGGCGAGGGGCGTGCCGGACCGGATCGCGCCCGGTCGCGCCGGGTCGCCCTGCCGGCAGAGCCTGATGAACCTGCTTCTCCATGTCGGGCTGCATCGCTGCGCGACGACGGCCTTTCAGAGCTATCTCGCGGCGCATGCCGCCGAACTCGCCGCAAACCGCATCCGCGTCGGTGCCGGCGCCGTTGGCGCACCGGCGCTGCACCGCACGCTCGCGCAGATCCCTGCCGGCGCGGACTGGCTGGTCGTCAGCGAGGAGAACCTCCTCGGCCCGATGATCGGCATCGGGACGCGGCTGATGGCCGGACTGCCCGCGGCCGGCGAGGCCGTGCGCGACGCGATGGCCGGCGGACGGGTGGCGGTGCTCCTCGCCTTCCGCGAGCCGAAGGCGTTCCTGTCGTCGGTCTACCGGTTCCGCCTGAGCGTCGGCGAGACGCGGGATCCGGAGGCCTTCGTGCGCGACATCGAGCCGGACGGGCTCTCCGTGATGCCGCTCGTGACCCGGCTGGAGCGCATCTACGGCGCGGGCGCCGTCCGCCTCCTCGACTTCGATGACGTGCGGCGGACGCGCGGGCTCGCCTATGTCCGAGCGGGCGAAGCGGTCACCGGCCGCGCCTGGCCCGGCGCCGACGCCCTCCCGCTCGTCAACGACACCTATCCGGAGGTGGTCGCCGCGCTGATGGCGGCCCTGCCCGATCTCGGCCTCGCGCTCGGCAAGCGGCACGTCCACGAGATCTGCGCGATCGCCCATGCCTTCCGGCACGACTACAACCGGTCGCCCGACACCTGGCGGCAGATCACCGAGGAAATGGCCACAGTCGCATCGGCGGGCGTCGTGCCCGTGCCGCACTGGGTGCGCGGGCAGATCAGGTTCCAGCTTGCGGAGCGGCTGGCGCGCACGGCCGGCTTCCGCACGCTCGCGCCGGGACGGCGGGCGCGGGTCGGCGACCTCGTCCGGCAGGCCGTCGCGTCCGGGGAGACGCCGGTCGCCGACGCGCTGTGGGCGGCGCTTTCCCCGCAGCACCGCGCGCGCCTCGAAGCGGAGCACGCGATGCTCGTCGACCTCGCCCGGACCGGCGCGGCGGAAGCCCGCGCCGGCACGGAAGCAGGCGTCTCAGGCGACTAGGGCGCCTTCGCCGGCCTTCGCCATGGCGAGCGCGGCCTGGGCCGCGGCGAGCCGGGCGATCGGCACCCGGTAGGGCGAGCAGGAGACGTAGTCGAGCCCGATCGCCTCGCAGAAGCGGATCGAGGCCGGATCGCCGCCATGCTCGCCGCAGACGCCGAGCTTCAGCTCGGGCTTCGCCTTGCGGCCCTCATTGGTGCCGACCCGCATCAGGATGCCGACGCCCTCGGTGTCGAGCGTGATGAACGGGTCCTTCTCGATCAGCCCCATCTCCTGGTAGACGCCGAGGAAGCTCGCCGCGTCGTCGCGCGAGATGCCGAACGTCGTCTGCGTCAGGTCGTTGGTGCCGAAGGAGAAGAAGTCCGCCGCTTCGGCGATCTCCTGCGCCCGCAGAGCCGCGCGCGGCAGCTCGATCATCGTTCCGACCGTATATTCGACCGGCTGTCCGAGCTCGCCCGCGACCGCCCTGGCCGTCGCGTCGATGGTCGCCTTCATCCGGTCGAGCTCGCTCTTCATGCCGATGAGCGGCACCATGATCTCGGGAATGACCGGTTCGCCGGTCTTGCGCGCGGCCTCCGCCGCCGCCTCCAGGATCGCGCGCGCCTGCATCTCGGTGATCTCGGGATAGGTCAGGAGCAGGCGGCAGCCGCGGTAGCCGAGCATCGGGTTCGTCTCGGTGAGCGCGATCGCCCGCTCGCGGAGCAAAGCGGGCTCGACGCCCATGGCGATCGCGACCTCGCCGATCTCCTCGTCGGTCTTCGGCAGGAACTCGTGAAGCGGCGGGTCGAGGAGGCGGATCGTGACCGGCAGGCCGCGCATGATCGTGAAGAGCTCCACGAAGTCCGCGCGCTGCATGGGCAGGATCTTCTCGAGCGCGGCGCGCCGGCCCTCCGTGGAACTGGCGAGGATCATCTCGCGCACGGCCACGATCCGCTCGCTTTCGAAGAACATGTGCTCCGTGCGGCAGAGGCCGATCCCTTCCGCGCCGAACTGGCGGGCGGCGCGGGCGTCGGTCGGCGTGTCGGCATTCGCGCGGATGCCGAGACGGCGCACGCGGTCCGCCCAGCCCATGAGCGTCGCGAAATCGCCCGTGAGCTCGGGCTGCAGCATCGGCACGCGCCCGTCCATGACGTCGCCGGTGCCGCCGTCTATCGTGATGATGTCTCCCTCGCGCCAGGTGCGACCCGCGACCGCCATGGTGCCGAGGCGGTGGTCGATCTTGATCGCGCCCGCGCCGCAGACGCAGGGCTTGCCCATGCCGCGCGCGACCACGGCGGCATGGCTCGTCATTCCGCCGCGGCTCGTCAGGATCCCGCGGGCGGCGATCATGCCGTGAATGTCTTCCGGGCTCGTCTCCGCGCGCACGAGGATCACGGCACGGCCATCCTTGTTGCGTGCGGCCGCCTCCTCGGGCGTGAAGACGATCTCGCCGGTCGCGGCCCCGGGGGAGGCGGGAAGCCCCCGCGAGATGACCTTCCGTTCCGCCTGCGGATCGAGCGTCGGGTGGAGAAGCTGATCGAGGGCGGCGGCGTCGATCCGCATCACCGCCTCCTCTTCCGTGATGAGCCCCTCGGCAGCCATGTCGACGGCGATCTTGAGCGCCGCCTTGGCGGTGCGCTTGCCCGAGCGCGTCTGCAGCATCCAGAGCTTGCCGCGTTCGATCGTGAACTCGAGATCCTGCATGTCGCGATAGTGGCCCTCGAGCCGCTCCGCGATGGTACGGAACTCGGCGAAGGCTTCCGGGAGAGCCGCCTCCAGGGAGGGGGCGCTGCTCTGCGATGCGAGGCGGGCGCGCTCGGTCAGATCCTGCGGCGTCCGGATGCCGGCCACCACGTCCTCGCCCTGGGCATTCACCAGGAACTCGCCGTAGAGCTCCTTCTCGCCGGTCGAGGGATTGCGGGTGAAGGCGACGCCGGTGGCCGACGTCTCGCCCATGTTCCCGAACACCATGGCCTGGACGTTCACGGCGGTGCCCCAGTCGGCGGGGATGTCGTGGAGCTGCCGATAGGCGATCGCGCGCGCATTCATCCAGGAGCCGAACACCGCACCGATGGCGCCCCAGAGCTGGTCCTCCGGGTCCTGCGGGAAGGGCCGGTCCAGGACCTCCTCGACAAGTTCCTTGTAGCGCTCGACGACGGCCTTCCAATCATCGGCCGCAAGGTCGGTATCCTGCGCGGCGCCGCGCCTCTCGCGCTCGATCTCGAGGATAGACTCGAACTCGTGGTGTTCGATGCCGAGCACCACATTGCCGTACATCTGGATGAAGCGGCGATAGGAATCGTAGGCGAAGCGGGCGTCGGCCGCCGCGGCGAGCGCGGCGACCGTGTCGTCGTTGAGCCCAAGGTTGAGAACCGTGTCCATCATGCCCGGCATCGACGCGCGCGCGCCGGAGCGCACGGACACGAGAAGCGGGTTTGCCGCATCCCCGAAGCGGCGCCCCGTGAGCCGCGCGACATGCTCGAGCGCGGTCTTCACCTGGTCTTTCAATTCGGGCGGATAAGTCTTCCCGTTGGCGTAGAAATAGGTGCAGACTTCAGTGGTGATGGTGAAGCCCGGAGGAACCGGCAGCCCGAGGCTCGCCATCTCGGCGAGATTGGCGCCCTTTCCGCCGAGAAGGTTCCGCATCGCGGCAGCGCCTTCCGCCTGCCCGTCGCCGAACGTGTAGACCCACTTCGTCATCCGAACCCTCCAGGCCGGCCATACCCCCGGCCGCTGACCTCGCCGACGGTTCTGCTATCGTCTCCGAATACAATATACAATGGCCGGCGCTGGGCGCCCGCGGGTCATGCGACGACGATATCCAGCCCGAGATCGAGCGTCGGCGCGGAGTGCGTGATCCAGCCCGACGACAGGTAGTCGACGCCGCTCTCCGCGACCGCGGCCGCCGTTTCGAGCGTGATCCGGCCGGACGCTTCGAGCACCGCGCGGCCCGCCGTGATCGCGACCGCCTCGCGCATGATCTCCGGCGCCATGTTGTCGAGCAGGACCACGTCCGGCTTCTCCTCCAGCGCCTCCCGGAGCTGGTCCAGCGTGTCGACCTCGACCTCGATCCGGACGAGATGCCCCACGAAGGCCCTGGCGCGGCGGACCGCCTCCGCCACCGAGCCGCAGACCGCGATGTGATTGTCCTTGATGAGGACGGCGTCGTCGAGCCCGTAGCGGTGGTTGGATCCGCCGCCGCACTTCACCGCATATTTCTCGAAGGAACGCAGGCCCGGCGTCGTCTTCCGCGTGCAGGTGATGCGGGCCGGCGTGTGGGCGATCGCGTCGGCGAAGCGGGCCGTGGCCGAGGCTACGCCCGACAGATGGCAGAGGAAATTGAGCGCGACGCGCTCGGCGGAGAGGATCGAGCGGGCAGGGCCGCCGATGCGGGCGACGACATCGCCCGGCTCGAGGCGCGTGCCGTCGCGGATCAGCGCCTCGAAGGCCACCTCGCGGCTCATCTGGCGGAAGGCGGCGGCCGCGAGCGGAATGCCGGCGAGGACGCCCGGGCGGCGCGCGACGATCGCGGCCGATGCGGACGCGCTCGCCGGAATGGTCGCCGCGGACGTCACGTCGCCGGCGCGTCCGAGATCCTCGACGAGCGCCGCCTCGACGGCCCTCTCCACGAGGGGCGGCGGAAGGTCGGGAAGCAGCAGGTCCATTCTCACTCCTCAGGCCGCCAGCGCGCCGCGGGCGACCCGCTCGGCCTCCGCGAGCGTCAGGAAGGTGCGCTTTGCGAAAGCGGGGTCCGCTTCGGGGAAATCGCTGCGGAAGTGGCCGCCGCGGCTCTCCTCCCGGGCGAGCGCGGCGCTTGCCACGAGCCTCGCGACAACGAGCGCGTTGCGCATTGCCGGGCCGATGCGCTGCGCACCGATCTCGGCGAAGATCCCGAGCGCCTCGACGAGGCCGGAGCGGCTGCGGACCACGCCGACATGGCGGCTCATGGCGTGGCGGAGGCGGCGCATGACGTCGCTGTCCTGCTCCCCGCCCGCAGGCAGTTCGCCCGCCGCCCCGTCGAGGGCGGGAACCGTCTTGCTGGTGGGCAGCAGCCCCTGGATGTCCCCGGCGACGCGGGCGGCGAAGACCACGGCCTCGAGCAGGGAGTTCGACGCGAGCCGGTTCGCGCCGTGGGCGCCGGTGGAGGCGACCTCGCCGCAGGCCCAGAGCCCGTCGAGGCTCGAGCGGCCGCGCGCATCCACGTGGATGCCGCCCATGTGGTAGTGCGCGGCCGGGGCGATCGGCAGCACGTCCCGGGCCGGATCGAACCCGGCGGCGCGGCACGCCGCATAGACGGTGGGGAAGCGCTCGGCGAAGGACGATCCGATGGCCTCGCGGCAGTCCAGGAAGGCGCCGCGCCCGGAGATCCGCGCCTCGTGGACGCCGCGGGCGACGATGTCGCGCGGGGCGAGCTCGCCGTCCGGATGGACCTCGAACATGAAGCGGCGGCCGTCGCGGTCGACGATCAGCGCGCCCTCGCCGCGCAGCGCCTCGGTGGCGAGCGGGGCAGGATCGAGCCCGAAATCGAGCGCGGTGGGGTGGAACTGCACGAATTCCGGATCGGCGAGCAGCGCGCCGGCGCGGGCCGCGATGGCGAGGCCGCCGCCGCGGGCCTCGGGCGGATTGGTGGTGACCTCGTAGAGATGGCCGATGCCGCCGGAGGCGAGCACGACGGCGCGCGTGGCAAGATGGAGCCGGTCCGACAGGCCGCCCCGCAGGTCGCGCAGGACGAGACCGGTGACATAGGGCCCCTCGGTCCGGAGCTGCTCGCCGACGAAGCCCTCCAGGACCCGGATCGAGGACGTCTTGCGGACCGCGGCAATGAGCGCGGTCATGATCGCCCTGCCGGCCATGTCGCCGCGCACGCGCACGATGCGGCGCTCGGAATGGGCGGCCTCGCGCGAGAGCTTCAGCCTGCCGTCGAGGTCGCGGTCGAAGGGAACGCCGAAGGCAAGAAGGTCGTGGATGCGCTCCGCCGCCTCGGCCGCCATGCCGCGGGCGACACGCTCGTCGACGAGCCCGGCGCCGGCGGCGATCGTATCGGCCACGTGGGAAGCCACCGTGTCGCCCGGACCGACGGCGGCCGCGATGCCGCCCTGGGCCCAGGCCGAGGAGGCGCCTTCGCCGATCGGCGCACCGGTGACGATCGTCACCGGGCGCGGCGCGAGCTTCAGCGCGCAGAACAGGCCGGCGAGGCCGCCCCCCAGGATCACGACGTCGTCGAGACCGGCCCAGGACTGGGGCGGGAAGGGCGACACGTTCGGCATTGGCGATGTCCCTGCGGCGTGGACCATGGGACGGCCCGGCCGCACCGCCGGCCGGACGCCCGAACCCGGGTTGCCGGCGCCCGCAGGCGCCGGGCGTCAGCTCCTGAGGTTCACCATGCGCTCGACCGAGCGGCGGGCGCGCTCCGCGACGAGGGGATCGATCGTGACCTCCTCGCGCATGTAGACGAGCGCATCGAGGATCTTCGGGAGCTGGATGCGCTTCATGTGCGGGCAGAGGTTGCACGGCCGGACGAAGTTCACGCCCGGCGTCTCGGCGGCGACATTGTCGGCCATCGAGCACTCGGTGACGAGGAGGACCCTGGCGGGCCGCTCGCGCTTCACCCAGTCGATCATCTTCGCGGTCGAGCCGGTGAAGTCGGACGCCGCGATGACGTCCGGCGGGCATTCCGGATGGGCGATGATCCGGATCGACGGATCGGCCGCGCGATAGGCCTCGAGCTCGCCGGCGGTGAAGCGCTCATGCACCTCGCAGGCACCGTGCCAGGCGATGATCTCGACCGTCGTCTGCGACGCCACCCATTTCGCGAGATAGCGGTCCGGCAGCATGATGACCCGCGGCGCCCCGAGGCTCTCCACGACCTCCACCGCGTTCGAGGACGTGCAGCAGATGTCGACCTCGGCCTTCACGTCGGCGGTGGTGTTCACGTAGGCGACGATCGGCACGCCCGGATAGCTGTCCCTCAGCCGCCGCACATCGTCGCCCGTGATGGAAGCGGCGAGCGAGCAGCCCGCCTCCGGGTCGGGGATGAGCACGGTCTTCCCGGGGCAGAGGATCTTCGAGGTCTCGGCCATGAAATGGACGCCGCACTGGACGATGACGTCGGCGTCGGCTCTCGCCGCCTCCTGCGCGAGCTGCAGCGAATCCCCGACAATGTCGGCGACGCAATGGAAGATCTCGGGCGTCTGGTAGTTGTGGGCGAGGATGACGGCGTTCCTGGCCGCCTTCAGCTCGTTGATCGCCTTGACGTAGGGCGCGAAGACCGGCCACTCGACCGCCGGGATGACGCTGCGCACCTTCTCGTAGAGATGCGCCGTCGCCGCCGCGACCGCCGGCGTGTAGGCGAGCTCCGGATAGGGCAGCGGCGGAAACCGGCCGGCCGGGCGCCTCGCCGTCCCGCGTTGCTCTGCGCTGTCGAGAAATGCCATGCCCCGCCTCCCTGACGTAATATACTCATTCTGAGCATAAGAGGGGTCAAGAAATAACCGGCCATGCCGGTCCGCCTCTATCTAAGCGGGGGGGAGGGCATTTGCAAGACTGTCATATTCGGTGCTCCGGCGGTTGGCTGTCGGCGGCGGGCGCCGCGCAGCGGCGGCCGCTGACGAGCCGGAGATCGAGGGCGGACGCGAGCACGCGCTTATGCAATTTCAGAATCTCCGCCGCTGCGCTATGACCGTCGGACTTCATCCAGGAAGGTCGCGCACATGACCCTTTCGCAGCTGCGGCCGGCGCCCGGCGTCGCCATCCGTTCCCTCGGCCTGGTGGTGGTCGCCGGCTGCCTGATCTCGATGCTCTCCTTCGGGCCGCGCTCGGTGATGGGCCTGTTCCTGGCGCCGATGACGGAGGCGCACGACTGGAGCCGCGAGACCTTCGCGCTCGCCATCGCCATCCAGAACCTGCTCTGGGGCCTCGGCCAGCCCGTCGCCGGCGCGCTCGCCGACCGCTGGGGCTCGTTCCGGGTGCTGGCCGGCGGCGCGCTCGTCTACGCCGCCGGCCTCGCCATCATGAGCTGGGCTCCGACGCCGCTCTGGCTCCACCTCTCGGCCGGCATCATGATGGGCCTCGGAATGGCCGGCGCCTCCTTCTCCATCGTGCTCGCCGCGCTCGGCCGCCGCGTACCGGCCGAGAAGCGCTCGATCGTGTTCGGGATCGGAACGGCGGCCGGCTCCGCCGGGCAGCTCCTCTTCGCGCCGCTCGGGCAGGCGCTCATCATCGCCTACGGGTGGTCGCAGGCGCTCGTGATGCTCGGCGCGATGATGCTCATCATCCCGCTGCTCGCGACGGCGTTCGCCGGCACCGAGGCGGCGCCGAGCGGCCCGGTGCGGCAGCAGAGCCTCAAGGAGGCGATGCTCGAGGCGTTCGGCTGGCGGAGCTACAACCTCCTCGTCGCGGGCTTCTTCGTGTGCGGCTTCCACGTCGCCTTCATCACCACCCACCTGCCGCCCTACATCGTCGACATCGGCCTGCCGGCGAGCGTCGGCGCCTGGGCGATCGCGCTCATCGGCCTCTTCAACATCGTGGGCGCGCTCGCCTCCGGCGTCATCGCCCAGCATTTTCCGAAGCCGATGCTGCTGTCCTTCATCTATCTCGGCCGCGGCGTCGCGATCACGCTCTTCGTCCTCCTGCCGCCGAGCAACGTCACCGTGCTCCTCTTCGCCGCGACGATGGGCCTCCTCTGGCTGTCGACCGTGCCACCCACCTCGGGCCTGGTGGCGCTCATGTTCGGCCCGCGCTACATGGCGACCCTCATGGGGATCACCTTCTTCTCGCACCAGGTCGGCGCATTCCTGGGCGTCTGGCTCGGCGGCTGGCTCTATGACCGGACCGGCTCCTATGACATGTTCTGGTGGATCGGCGTGGCGCTGGCAGTCTTCGCCGGAATAGTCCACTGGCCGATCCGGGAGCGGCCGGCACCGGGCGTGGTGCCCGCCTGATGCGGCCCGCCCCGGCCGCCTTCCCCGCAACCCAAGGAGGGAGGCCCGATTGGCCGAGCGGTTCGAAGCGATCCTGATCAGCCGGGACGAAGCGAAGAAGCAGTCCGTGGCGATCGTCGAGCTCGGGCTCGACGATCTGATGGAGGGCGACGTCGTCGTCCGCGTGCGGCAGACGACGATGAACTACAAGGACGCCCTGGCGCTGACCGGGCGGGCTCCGGTCGTCCGCCGCTGGCCGATGATTCCCGGCGTCGACTTCGCAGGCGAGGTCGCGGAATCGCGGCATCCCGATTTCCGTCCGGGCGATCCCGTGCTGCTGAACGGCTGGGGTGTCGGCGAGACCCATTACGGCGGCTATGCCGGCTATGCGCGGGTCAAGGGCGACTGGCTGATCCATCGTCCGGCCGGGCTCACCGCCGAGCAGGCGATGGAGATCGGAACGGCCGGCTACACGGCGATGCTCTGCGTCATGGCGCTCGAGCGCTACGGCACCAAGCCGGCCGCAGGCCCGGTGCTCGTGACCGGTGCGGCCGGCGGCGTCGGGTCGGTCGCGATCGCGCTGCTCGCGCGCCTCGGCTTCGAGGTGATCGCTTCGACCGGGCGGACCGCAGAGGCCGACTACCTGGCGAGCCTCGGAGCCGCCGAGATCATCGGCAGAGACGAACTCAGCGGGCCGGTCAAGCCGCTCGCCAAGGAGCGCTGGGCCGCGGGAATCGACACGGTCGGATCGACCACGCTCGCCAACGCACTGTCGATGACGCGCTATGGCGGGGCGATCGCTGCATGCGGGCTGGCGGGGGGCATGGACCTGCCGGCGAGCGTGGCGCCGTTCATCCTGCGCGGCATCTCCCTGCTCGGCATCGATTCCGTCATGGCGCCGCGCGCGCGGCGGGAAGAGGCCTGGGCGCGGATCGAAGCGGAGCTCGATCTCGGAAAGCTCGCCGCCATGACGCGCCGGATCGCATTCGAGGACATTCCCGAAGCGGCCGACGACCTGCTCGCGGGCAAGGTGCGCGGCCGCCTCGTGATCGCGGTTCCCTGAGGGGATAGCCGGCCGCCCGGCCGGGATCCCCGTATCCGTGCTAGCGCGGCGCGCCGGGCGCTCCCGGCCGGGGTCCGCCGCCGGGCCCGGGGCGGGGGCCGTCGGGCCCGATTATCCCCTGCAGCATGGGACGGATCGCATCCACGCAGGCCTGCGTGGAATCCTGGTCGGCGCATTTCGCCACGATCCGGCCGCCGCCCGGGCGCTCGAAGACGAAGAACGCCCCCTCGCTCGCGGCCATCCCGAAGGGCGGCATGCCGTGCCGGAAGCCGGCGCCCCGCCGGGCATCGCCGCCGCCCGGCCGGTCGCGGCGGTCCTGGCGTTCGATACGCCGCTCCTGTTCGCGGTCGCGGCGGATGTCGGGAATGTCGCTGCCCGGCGCGACCTCCGGAATGCTGCCGGGCGAACCGATCGCCGGCGGCGTGCTCGGCGGGGTCGGCAGATTCGGAGACGGTCCCGCTCCGGAGGGCGGCGTCTGCGCCAAGGCGGCCGAACCGAACAGGGTCGCCGCGGCGGAAATGATGATGAGCGTCTTCACAGGCGAGCCTCTCTTCCTCTCGATTGCCCCCGAACCGTCGGAACGGCGGTGCGGGACGAGGGTTCCTCCGCGCCGCCTTCCGTACTGGCCGGCGCCGCATTCCGTCACGAGGAACCGATCCCGATCGGACTTGCGGGCGGGGCACGATTTCGCCATGAGGTTTCCTCCGGGCGGCCATTTCGCGGCCGCAAGGACTCTGCATCGGACCTCGATGAACAAACTTTCGCGAAGGCAGGCCCTTGCGCTGGGGCTTGGTTCTTTCCTCGGGGCTGTCGGCCGGCACGACCCGGCCGCCGCATCCTTCTCGGACCTCGCCCTAGGCGACCCAGAACCCTTTTCGTTCGAAACCCTCAAGGAGCGCGCCGCCACGCTTGCGCGCGAACCCTGGAAGGACGCCCGCTCGCCCTTCACGGCGACCCTCGAGGCAATCGACTATACCGCGTTCAACAAGATCAAGTACCGCGCCGACAAGGCGCTCTGGGCGGGCGAGGAGCCGCGCCCGGCGGTCCAGCTCTTCCATTTGGGGAAGTACTTCCAGGAGCCCTGTTCGATCCATGTCGTGGTGGACGGCCAGGCCCGGGAAATCCTCTACCGCCAGAACCTCTTCGACATTCCGGTCGGAAGCCCGGCGCGCAACCTGCCGAACGACGTGGGCTTCTCGGGCTTCCGGCTGATGAATGCCGGCCAGGTCGGCGACTGGATGGCGTTTCTCGGCGCATCCTACTTTCGCGCCTCCGGCGAGCTGAACCAGTACGGGCTCTCCGCGCGCGGCATCGCGATCAACACGGCCATGCCGTTCCCCGAGGAGTTCCCGCGGTTTTCGGCATTCTGGCTCCAAATGCCCGCCGAGCGGGTGCCCGAGGTGACGGTCTTCGCGCTTCTCGACGGGCCGAGCATCAGCGGCGCCTACCGGATGGTCTGCCGGCACGAAGGGCCGGTCGTGAACGACATCGATTGCGTGCTCTATCCCCGCCGAGCCATCGAGCGGCTCGGGGTGGCCCCGCTCACCTCCATGTTCTGGTACAGCGAGAGCCGGCGCCGGCAGGCTGTCGACTGGCGTCCGGAGATCCACGATTCCGACGGGCTGGCGATCTGGACGGGAACAGGGGAGCGGATCTGGCGGCCGCTCAACAATCCGCGGCAGGTGATGACCAACAGCTTCGTCGACGTCAGCCCGAAGGGCTTCGGGCTGCTGCAGCGCGACCGCGATTTCCGCAACTACCAGGACGATGCCGTGTTCTACGAGAAGCGGCCGTCGCTCTGGGTGGAGCCGCTCGGCTCGTGGGGCCCCGGCGAGGTCCAGCTCGTCGAGATTCCGACCGAGGACGAGATCCACGACAACATCGTGGCCTATTGGGTCCCGCGCGATCCGGTCGTTCCGGAACGCCCGCTGGAATTCAAGTACCGGCTCCACTGGGTCGCCCACGCCCCGCTTCCGCGCGATCTCGCGCGCGCCGCCGAACTGTTCCTCGGCGTCGGGGGAACGCCCGGCCAGGAGCGCCCGGCCGGCGTGACGAAGTTCGTCATCGATTTCGTCGGCGGACGGCTGGCGGAACTCGGCCCGAACGACGGCGTCGCGCCGGTGGTCACCACCTCGCGGGGCAAGGTCGTCGATTCCGGCTGCTATCCGGTGCAGGGGGAACGCGGGCGCTTCCGCGCGTTCTTCGACCTCGCCGCGACGGGGGTCGAGCCGATCGACCTGCGCCTCCATCTCCGCAAGGGCGACGACGCCCTGACGGAGACCTGGCTCTTCCAGTTCTTCCCGGACTGGGACAGCCCGAAGCCGACCTGAGGAGGCGGCTTCCCGCTAGCCGAAGATCGCGTCCGGATCGCGGGCGAGCGCGTCCACCGTGTGGGCCTGCAGCCGGCGCGTCACCTCCAGCGCATCGCCTTCGGAGATGGCGTCGTTCGGGATCGGCTTGCCGATCCGGATCCGGAACGTCTTGCCCCGCTTGTTGAGCAGCTCGTGAAACACGGTCATGTCGCGAAGCTCCGTGTTCCACCGCGCGAACCAGTAGAACAGACCAGAGTTCCGCGCCTCGACGTGGACGGGCAGGATCGGGACCACGTGCTTGCGGGCGAGCGTCACCGCCGAGATCTGCCAGGCACGCTCGGTGAGCTTGCCGTCGTTCCAGTAGGCGATCCGCCCCGACGGGAAGAGCACGACGGCGCGGCGCTCGCGGAAGGCGCGCGAGGAGAGCTTCAGCGTCTCCTTGGTCTTGGTGTGGTTGCGGTGCTCCTCGCGCCATTCGACCGGGATCAGCACGTCGGCGAGGCGGGGATTGATCCGCACCGCATCGCGGTTCGTGAAGATGGCGATGTCCGGCCGGACCGGCCGCAGCGCGTTGAAGACCGCAACGCCGTCCGCGATTCCGGTCGGGTGATTCGCGGTCAGCAAGAACGAATCATCCTTGGGCACGTTCTCGAGGCCGCTGACATCGAGCTCGAGCGCCAGGAGCTCGGTGATGAACTCCATCGCGGCGGCAGAGCCGAGCCGGCCGAGCTCGTCGGCCATCCGCACCGCGTCGTCGTAGCGGAGCACCTTGTAGAGAAGGGGCTTCAGCAGCGGCCAGGTCCAGTTCGTGACGATCTTCTGGCCGCGTTCGGCGATGAGCTGATCGACGATATGGACGTTCTGCGTGCCGGGTTCGACGGCCAT
Organism: Propylenella binzhouense; assembly: GCF_009866965.1. Lineage (GTDB taxonomy): Bacteria > Pseudomonadota > Alphaproteobacteria > Rhizobiales > Afifellaceae > Propylenella > Propylenella binzhouense. The sequence goes on from NZ_SPKJ01000034.1 coordinate 37,737, forward strand.
GACGCCGGTCTGCAGCCGGCCTGATTCCCCCGTTTCCGCCATCGTTGCGACCCGCGTCTTGGTGACAAAAGGCCTAGGACGTGCCAGAACCGCGGTCAAGCGGCCTAGCCCAATGCATCATGCGGACTATGTGGATGCTGGGCTTCGGGATTCACATCTGGAGGAACGGGATGAGACTGCCCGCGAACTTGGTCCTGCCGGTCGCAACGGCGATGGTTCTCGGTGCCTGCGTCGGGACGTTCGGGCGCCGCGAGCCGCCCCCCCCGCCGCCGCCCCCGCTTCCGTCGGCACCGGTCGGCCAGGTTTCGCAGACCCCGCTCCCTCCGCCCCCGGGCGCCCCGCTGCCGGGCACCACGATGGGGCCGGCACCGATGGACCAGATGGCCGGCGGCGCGCCCGGTGCGCCCGGCACCAACCCGCCGGGCGCACAGATGGCCTCCGTCG
>NZ_SPKJ01000035.1 GCF_009866965.1 Propylenella binzhouense
GCCTCATCGATCTCTTCCCACCAGCCGAATGCGCCAACTACTTCAAAGCGGCAGGGTATGATGCAACCTGATCGGATTCCGCTCTAGCATAGGGGAGGAAGTCGACCCCCTCGATCGGGACAAAGACGGCTGAGCGGAACAGCCGAAGTTTCTCCGGCTGGCCCTTTAGCGTGAAATGCTCCGCGATCACTGGCAGGAGCAAGGCCTCGGCGATGCCCTCCACGAGTAGGACGCGGCCCCCAAAGAGCAAGGCAGCTTTGGTGACGTCGAGGTACCGGTCGATCTTGCGGCGTTGCAGATCATCGAGGTCAATCTGCGATAGCGGAATACAACGGGTTGAGCGGCGCATAACCGCAGCGGTGGCGGTCGCCGCGAGCCCATCGATGGCATCCCCCGCATCGCCTGTCCCCTCAGCGATTCCCCCCTGAATGGCGGCGGCGTCCGCCTCGGCTGGAGATGCGGATTCTTCGGGACCATAGGATTTCGCAGGCGGCGCCGGATCCACGGACTTGAAGACGACCAACTGCTTGCTGCTGACCCAAGCCGAAAGGTTGGGAGAGTGGCTGGCCACGACCACTTGGATTTCGCCGGCCGGACCGTCCTCCGTTTTGATTGCGCGTGACTGGCTGGCCTGGTCCTTCAGGAAAGACAGGACCGCGGCTTGCAGCTGCGGATGCAGGTGTGCCTCCGGCTCCTCCACCAGGAACAGGGTCAAGTCGGCGTTTCGCACCTTTTCCAGCTCGACGGCGGTCGTCGCCATGAACAGGAGGTTGGCGTAGCCGTGGCCAGAGTAGCGCAAGTCTTCAGGGTGGACGCCGTGGTCAGCTAGCTTGAACCGGAGGTCGCGAGCGATATCGACCAGCGCCTCCTGCGGTGCGAAGCCGAGTGCGGCCGCTTGGGGCCGAACGCTCGCGGTCAGGGCCGTGAGGCCCTTTCCGACCGCCTCGTCGACCTTGGTCAAGACGTCGTGCTTCGCCTGCCTCGCCAGCTCGCGAGCGAGATCCTCAGCATTCGTGTCGCCGAGGAAGTGGTTCAGCAGGGCCATGATCCGCGTCGGATTGCCCGACGCCAGTGCGCGCTTCGCGTCGCGAAGAGGCTGCAAATAGACGTGCCTGACCATGTCATGGCACCCCGGTTCCGGCATGTTGCCAGGCTTTCCCGCCCACAGCTTGGGCGGTCCCCAAAGGCGCCATTGTAGCGGATGCCGAACCGCGCCTCAGAAAGAGAGGAATCGGTGGTGGCGGAGATCAGTCGCCCTTGCTGACCAACGCTCAGATCACTAAAGGCCGCTTCGAGCTCGAAGCCCTTGGTCGGGCTTTGGAACCGAACATCAGTGGGTTCACAGTAGATTTCCCGTCGACCACCGAGCGGTTGGGTCACCAGCCGGATTGCATCGATGGCGTTGCTCTTCCCCCCATTGTTCTCTCCAACGAAGACCGTGAGGTCCTTTTGAAGCTCGATTTCGCCCGCATCGAACGAGCGGAAGTTTTTTAGACCTATCGTCTTCAGAAACATGGAATCCCCCGAGGGGCTGAGTCTCCCCCGGGCGGCTGATGTTTGCAACCTGTCGGCGTTGCACTTGAGAACGCTACAACAGCAACCCCACTCGCCCGCTTGCCAGCGGGCGCTCCCGAGGTCAGCAACGGTTCAATGGGGGACCCTGGTTCCCAGTTTCGTTCTGGAATGGACCGAGCTTAGATTGGCGCGCCGGAGAGGATTCGAACCCCTGACCCCCAGATTCGTAGTCTGGTGCTCTATCCAGCTGAGCTACCGGCGCCCGGGCGGGGAGGCCCCGCCGCGAAGTGGGCCACCGGAGGAAAATCACTGCAGACTCAGTCACCTGGCAGTTGCTGCCGATGTACGAACGGGATCTGCCCCCGTGCGCAGAGCACATGTGGAGTCGGCCCCCCGCTGTGACAAGAGTGTGACAGAATTTTTCCTCGGCAGGCCTGCTAGGAGGGCGCAGGATCCGGCGTGACAGCTTTTGGGAAGACGAAAAGCTGGCTCCCTCCGGATAGCGCGGCTCTGCCCTTCCCGACTTAACGCGCCGGGCAGTACCCCCGAGCAATTTCAAAGACGAGCTCGGCAGCATGCCTGCCTTCACGCCGCGCTCCGGTGAGCACCGATCGCATCTGACGCCGCAGATCGTCAGGATCGCTGCGTAGCAGTTCCGCACACCCCGAATTGCACTGCCTTATCGAACAGAGGGCGTGTTGAATATTCCTCAAAGAAGCCGAACGCGAATGAGCCGAGTCACAGCGAGGCGGCAGCGAACCCCAACTGAGGAGAATTTGTGGCAAATTTGTTGACCAAGGTTGTCCCGTCTGCAATCTTGGATCGTACCGGTTCCTTGACCCCCTCCCTTCAAGCCGGCTCGCCCGTGGGCGTTTCCGCCCGCTGATAACAAACATCCATGTGCGCCGTCTGGCAGTTCGGCGCCGTGCCGCTGTCTGGAGTTGGAATGTCCACCATCATTTCCGAAGATACGACTTGGAGCGCGGGCTCGACCATCACGCTTACTGATGACATCCAGATCGCACCGGGTGTCACGCTGACCATTGAACCGGGCGCGATCATAGAGGGCGATCAGTACAGCATTACTGTCTTCGGAACCCTCGACGCGAGCGGCTCATCTATAGAGCCGATTCTTTTTCACGACGCTTATGTTTTTTTGAGCACATCAAGCTCGGCAGAGGGATTCATTGCGTTTGACTACGTACAGATCGAAGGTGGCGCGCTTTTGGCTTCTACGGGCTATGGTATGTATGGCGCTTTTGAAATTAGGCACTCTGTAATATCCAGCTCGTCCTATTCTGATATCTGGTACCCATCTGGAGACTCGATCATTGATTTGACCGTGTTCATAAATTCTCTTGGCGTAAGTGTCGGCACCAGTTCTGGCCTATTCACATTTAGCGACAACCTAGTCTGGAATGAGGTGCCCATTGATGGATTTTCCGCCTTGCAGGTTTGGGCTTCCTACAATGGACCTGTTTCCATTGTCGATAACGCGTTTCTGTCTCCTGATTCGCTAGGCCTGCGCCTGTCGCTCGGCGGCTACGTCTCGGGGTCAGGAAATTATTTTGGCACCTCAGACGCCAGCGCTATTGCTCAGACCATCTATGATCGCAGCGACGATCTCAATGTTGACCATTATGTGGATCCGGCCATCATCTCGTTAACGCCTGCGTCGACGCTCCCAACAAGCATATTCTCGTTCTTCGATCTGACGCTCCCGCCCGAGATAATCTACGAGGGGCGGCTTGCCGGAAGTGCGGATATCTCGATCACCGGCAATGATCTTTCAAATCTTCTGGTTGGAAACGACGGCTCCAACACGCTGGATGGCGGGATTGGGGCTGACACCATGACCGGTGGTGACGGGGATGACGTCTTCATCGTGGACGATCCGAATGACGTCTTGTTCGAGGACACTGACGGCGGAACCGATCTGGTCCTTTCCTCTGTGAGTTACTCATTGGGAGCCAACCTCGAGAACCTGACGCTGACGGGATCTGACGAAATCGATGGGGACGGAAATTCCCTCGCCAACATGATCACCGGCAATGATGCCGCGAACATCCTCACTGGCGGACCCGACAATGACACCCTCATTGGGAGCGGGGGCGACGACACCTTGGATGGCGGAGCAGGCGCCGACCTAATGGAAGGTGGGTCCGGCGATGACAGGTATGTCGTCGATGATCCGGGCGACGTGGTGAGCGAAGAACCGGGCGCCGGAAACGACACGGTGCTCTCCTCGATCAGCTACACACTCGGGAGCGATGTCGAGAACCTGACACTGACCGGGACGGGCTCTATTGACGCGACCGGCAACGCCTTCGCCAATGTGATAACCGGAAATTCCGGTATGTACAATGATCTGAGTGGCGGCGGCGGAGATGATATTCTTATTGGCACCGGCACGTCCTTGAACGAGTTAAACGGCAACTCCGGAGATGATATAATATATGGGAGCAGCAGCACTGACTTTATTATGGTGAACACCCACGATGGGGAGGATCCTGGTCATGATACTGTTTATGGTGGGAATGGTGATGACACTCTGTGGTATCAGCGACTTGATCTTGGCTCGGAGCCAATTATATTTGATGCAAGGCCGGATAACACAGGGTTTGGATATACATCTGATGGCACAATATTTACCGAGATTGAACGATTTTCTGTCTCAACCTGGGACGGGAATGATGTAATATACACCTTGGATGGCAATGATACGATAAATTCATCGAACGGAGATGATTGTATTTCGTCTGCAGGAGGCGACGATTCAATCAGCGGAGGCTTCGGTAACGACACCATTTACGCAGGCTCCGGCGCCGACATTATCAGTGGCGATCTGAGCACCATTAATACGCAGTTCGATTCGTCTGATGTCATCTACGCGGGCGCTGGAAATGACGTTGTCCATGCTCGTGGCGGAAATGACAAGGTCTACGGCGGGGCGGACAGCGACGAACTGTATGGCGATGACGGCGACGATCTGATCGACGGCGGCACCGGTTCCGACGTCATGTTCGGCGGCGTCGGGAACGACACGTTTCTCGTCGACAGCATCGGAGACGCTATCAGCGAAGACCCGGAGCAAGGGACGGATCTTGTGTCCTCGAGCGTGTCTCACACGCTTTCCGCACACCTGGAGAATCTCACGCTCACCGGAAGCGAGTCGATCGACGGAACAGGCAACGTACTCGACAACATCCTGACCGGGAATGATTCCGAGAACCTGCTGTCCGGTCTCGCCGGAAATGACACCCTCACCGGCGGGGCCGGCAACGATACGCTCGATGGCGGCGAAGGCGTCGATACGGCAAGCTACGCGGAAGCCGCCGGGGCGATGGTCGTGAACCTCACAACCGGCAAGAGCACCGGAGACGGTTCAGATAAATTTAGCGCAATCGAGAACGTTGTCGGTTCGGCCTTTGACGACAAGCTGCTCGGAAATGCCGAAGCAAACGGTTTGTCGGGCGGATCGGGCACCGACATGCTGTTCGGCCTCGGCGGTGATGACACGCTCGATGGTGGCGCAGGAAGCGATACCGCAAGCTATGCCTATGCGACGGGGTCTGTGATCGTCGATCTCGCTACCGGAACTGCGACCGGCGACGGAAATGACACACTGATTTCCATCGAGAACGTGTCCGGGTCGAGCTTCGATGACGTGATCGCCGGTGACAGCGGCGCCAATGTCCTGAACGGCGCGTCCGGAACTGACACCGCGACGTACAGCGGGTCAGCCGCGGGAATCACCGCGAACCTGACCAACGGCATGGCGAACGGGGACGGCACCGACAGACTCGTCAGCATCGAAAATCTGACGGGCTCCTCGTTCGACGACAAGCTGCTCGGAAACGGGTCCGCGAACGTTCTGTCGGGAGGCGGCGGCAACGATATTCTGTTCGGCCTCGGCGGCGATGACACGCTCGACGGCGGTGAGGGAAGCGACACCGCGAACTATGCCTATGCGCTCGCAGGGGTAACGGTGAACCTTACGAACGGTATCGCGACGGGAGACGGGACCGACGAGCTCGCCGATATAGAGAACGTCACCGGATCAGGCTTCGACGACAAGCTGCTCGGTGACACCGGAGCGAACACCCTTTCGGGAGCCGGGGGTGACGACACGCTCTTTGGGCTTGCGGGTGACGACCGGCTTGAGGGCGGGGCGGGGAACGACACCGCGAGCTACAATTATGCGATCGCCGGCGTCACCGCGAACCTCACGAACGGAACCGCGACCGGAGACGGAACCGACACGCTTGTGAGCATCGAAAACCTGACGGGCTCCTCCTTTGACGACAGGCTCCTCGGCAACTCGCTCGCCAACATGCTGGCGGGCGGCGCCGGCGACGATATGCTTTTCGGGCTCGGGGGCGACGACACGCTGCAGGGCGGCGCAGGAACCGACACCGCGAACTACAATTACGCCGCTCAAGGCGTGACTGTGAACCTCACAAGCGGAACGGCGGCTGGCGACGGTGCCGACAAGCTCACGTCAGTCGAGAACGTCACGGGCTCGGCATTCGATGACAAGCTCGTCGGAAATGCCGATGCAAACCTCCTCTACGGCGCCGCGGGTGACGACACGCTCTTCGGGCTTTCCGGTGACGACACGCTGAGCGGCGGCGCGGGGACGGACACCGCCAGCTACGTGTACGCGAGCGGCCCCGTGACGGTCGACCTCGCGCTCGGGACGGCCACGGGCGATGGCACCGACACGCTCATCAGCATCGAAGACCTCATCGGGACCAGCTTCGCGGATCTGATCTACGGCAATGATGGTGCCAACCAGCTTTCGGGCGGAACCGGCTCCGACGAGATCCATGGCGGCGGCGGCGATGACCACCTGTTCGGAAACGACGATGCCGACGTCCTTTATGGCGATGGAGGCACCGATGTGCTGCGGGGCGGGGCCGGCGACGACCTGCTCTCGGGCGGAGCCGAAGGCGACTGGCTCTTCGGAGAGGATGGTGCCGACGTGTTTGCCTTCGCTGACGATGTGGGTCGTGACACTGTCGGCGACTACCTGGACGGGATCGACTGGTTCGACCTTTCCGCCCAGACCGGGGCCACGGAATTCGCCGATCTTTCATTCACCGCTAATGCGGGCGGCGTTCTGGTCGACTACGGCACGGGTGAGTTCTTCGTCGCCGGCGCCGACATCGCCGACTTCGATTCCAGTGACTTCTTCTTCTGACGACGGATCAGCAGATCGGGGTGGCTGCCGGTTCTCCCGCAGCCGCCCCATCTGCCTCGACCTGCTCCCCTGATGCCTTCCTTTGAATAACCTTTGTCCCGAGGAGACGGGAGAGCCGTTTGGGCAACGGGCCGATCGAAATTCGCCGCCGTGCACTTGCCTATTTCCCGCAAGAATCTCTCCGAGTACGGTGCCGTTTATGCGTTCGACTAAGCCATTCGTGCGCGGCACGGCGCCGACCCGCGGGGCGTGGCTGCGATAGACGTGCAGGACGTCGTTGGCTCGACCCGCTCCGGCGCCCGACAGCGGCTGTAGCGGGTCGAGCCCGTGGTCGGCGGGGAACTATGGATGGTGATGGCGAGACGCACTGCCCACACAGGGCCAGACGCGTTCGCACTCCTCCGACTGCGTGGCAGCCTACAAGGTCGCCTGTCGCCTCAACGCCCCAAGCAGCCGCGCTCTATGGCACAAGCAGAACAACGTAGATCCGGCGGCCGAACCGGTTCAGATTCACTCCAGCATTAGTTCAACACAACACAGCTACAACTCCTCCAATTCGTGTGAACTGCATTAATGGTTCAGTGCATCCTGCGACTGTCATTCCTTGTTGTTTGACAAAGCTTCTCGTCCCAACCTCGAACGGATCGGCTCTCTGACCTGCCCCCTTCCTGATCCCCTGGTTTGAGTGAGAGTCCGTCACCCAAGGAGACGGACGTGAAGAAGAGCAGGTTCAATGAGGCGCAGATCATCGGCGTTCTGCGGGAGCAGGAAGCCGGGAGCCCGACGGCGGAGGTGTGCCGCCGGCACGGAATCAGCGAGCAGACCTTCTATCGGTGGAAGGCGAAGTACGGCGGCATGGGCGTGTCGGACGCCTCGAAGCTGAAGGCGCTGGAGGACGAGAACCGGCGGCTGAAGAAGCTCTTGGCGGAGTCGATGCTGGACGTGTCGGCCTTGAAGGACCTGGTGGGAAAAAACTGACATCGCCCGCGGCGCGTCGGGAGGCCGTGCTTCGCCTGATGGCGGAGCGCGGCTTCTCGCAGCGGCGCGCCTGCGGGCTGGTCCAGATCGATCCCAAGACGGTGCGCCGCACGCCCGATCCGGGCGATGTGGACGTGCGCGAGCGGCTGCGGGGGCTGGCGGCGGAGCGTCGTCGCTTCGGCTACCGGCGGCTCGGCATCCTGCTGCAGCGAGAAGGCGTCAGTATGAACAAGAAGAAGCTCTTCCGGCTCTACCGCGAGGAGGGCCTGGCGGTGCGCCGCCGGCGCGGCCGCAAGCGCGCCACCGGCACGCGGGCGCCGATGGCCCTGCCGGACGGCCCGAACCAGCGTTGGAGCCTGGACTTCGTGGCCGACGCGCTGTCGTGGGGCCGACGCTTCCGGATCCTGTGCATCGTCGACGACTTCACCCGCGAGGCTCTGGCGCTGGTCGTCGACACCTCGATCGGCGGCCGTCGCATGGCCCGCGAGCTGGATATCCTGATCGGCCGGCGGGGAAAGCCGCTCACCATCGTCAGCGACAACGGGACCGAGATGACCAGCCGGGCCATGCTGGAATGGACCAACCGCACCGGCGTCGGCTGGCATTACATCGCGCCGGGCAAGCCGCAGCAGAACGGCTTCGTCGAAAGCTTCAACGGCAAGCTGCGCGACGAGTGCTTGAACGAGGAGGTCTTCGCCAGCCTGGCCGAAGCCCGCGTCGTGATCGAGCGCTGGCGGCTCGACTACAACCACGTGAGGCCGCACTCGGCGCACGGCGGGCTGACGCCGGAAGCGGTGCGGCTGAACCCCGCGGCCGGTCGGCTGCGCAACCTCAAAGGCTCCGCCGCCCGGCCGCTACCGCCGCCGCTCCAGATCAACTATCAACCCCCAGGGCTCTCACAATGATCGAGGGACCAGCGGGGGGGCAGGTCATCTCCAACGACCGTTGATGTAATAGAGGTACAATGACTCTGCGCCAGTATATGCCCGCACGGGGTTCTTTGCATTAGAACTAACGCACACAGTCCACGCCGCCCGCCCGCGCTTCTTCACTTTGTAGGCAGCGGTCAGCACGGCATCCCTGACGCTATGAATTCTTAGCCAGCGACCGTGAGGTAAGCCCATGACAGTATTTGATAATGTCTACGGTGATGCAAGTTAAAATGCATATATATAATATTTTTTATCACCAGGTTACATGCTATACTGTTCTGTATTGAACTGCGGCTGTGAGGATCGGGAATGGCGAGATGTAGCAATCCTATGGACCAATAGGTTACGCTGGAGTGGAGGAAGCCGCGCGAATGACTATAATCCACGGCAGCGGCTCTAGACTGTTGATAATCCGCCTCCAAACATATACATAGACGGTTAATAGGGGGGCAATCATAATGCGATTCATGCGAGTGTCAGCCATAGCTTTTGTTTTGGCTGGTTGCGTATCCACTCAGAGCGCTGAAGGAGTTTCTCTAGCGCCGCTGCCTGAGACGTGGCGTTCCGAGCTGGCAGCCGAGTTTAGGGGCATGCTAAAGGACCCGTATAGGTCATATTCATCTCTACAGATTCCTACACGAGAGAGGCGCAGCAATGCTAGCGTGCATCATTCGTCAACGCAAGTAGCTCCGGGTTTAACATAGGCCTTTTTCGCAAGGCTAATGATCTCCACGGATGGCATTTTCGACCGAAGAAGCACCTCGAACACTAGCGGGTTCGGGTGAGCGAAGCGGTCTGCGGGTCATAAACGTAGCTGGTGATCGTGCCGTCCTTAATCCTCCCGATCGCCTCGTCGATGACGAACAACGGCACCAGGAACCATTCGCGCGGGGTCACGGGCTGTCCGAAGCGGTCCTTGATCTTGATGTCGAGGCGAGCCGGGCCGAAAATCCGGTGGATCAGGTTCTCGAGCCGCGTGCGGTTTATGTTGAACAGCTCGTATGTTGCGACGATCTCGACATCGGCCATCAGGAAGGTCGGATCGAGGCGCGCATTCGCAATTCGACGCGCGATACCGCCGCCCGTAACGCCGATCTTGTGGACCAGGTCACGATGGGTGGCGACGCTTGGGTGGTCGGATTTGCTGCGCAGCGCGTAAACGATGCCGCTCGCCTCGTCCCCCTCCTCACCCTGATTGGAGAATAGCGGACCAGCTGAAGGCTCCACGATGCGCCGTCCGGCGGAATCCTTCTGCAGCGCCCGCTGGAGCGAGCGCATGAGCAGCTTGCTCTCGGTTCCATTGTCGAAGACGACTCGAAGACGGGCATCCGTATAGCCGTGCTCGTTTGTAAACGGCTGCTCCATCGATGCAACGTAGGCCTTCTGCCCACCGAGCACGTAAAATCGGCCGGGTGCGATCTCCGCCTTCCGTTCGAATTCTTTCGTCTGCCGTAGCCCGGCGGAAAGCTCCCTTTGCACCTGCTCGAAGAGCGGCTTGAAAGTGTCGAAATCCTCGCATTTCTGCCGATTGGCGATCTCCTCAGCCGCGCGCTTTTCCGCAGCCGACCGCACGTGGCGTAGCTCCGTGAGTTCATTGGGCTCGACTTCCACCCCGAGCTGCGCCAGGAGCTCGTCATCGTCGAGCTCATCCGGATCGCTCGTCGTCCCCGGCAATGCCGCCGTCAGCAGTCCCTGGTGATCGAAGGGCTCGAGGACGACGCGACAATCCGGCTGCTCTCGCAACCGGTCGAGCCGAACGGCGTAGATCCGCTCGAAGATGTCGCGGCCTTCGCCATGCTGCGGCGCGCGGCCGTGCGTCTCGACGAAGCGCTGGATTTCCTCGAAGCCGGCGATGATCCGCTCCTCGCGTGGCGTGCGGCTCGACTCCTTCTTCGCCTCGGCCTCGACACCGAGCTCGGCGAGAAGCGCATTGTCCTCGTCTGTGAAGCTTCTAGCGCCGTGTCTAGCCATTGGCGGCTTCCGCCTTCATGCGGGCAAGGAAGGCCACGCCTTCGGCGATCCGCTTTTCCCAGGCGTCCGGCGCGTTGATCGAGGGCAGCCGCCCGCGCTCCTGCTTGAACCTCAAGGCGCGCCTGGCAAGGTCGCGCGCCTCCTCCATCGTGAGGTTGATTCTCTTGGCGCCGATCACCGCGGCCACGTCTTTGAGGCTCTCCTCGCTCATTGTCTTGGCGAGGATCGCATAGGCCTCGCCAAACGGATTGATGCGGTCGATCAGGTCGATGTCGAGCTCGCGCACGTCCATGGCGAACTTCCGAACCCCCTCGACGAAGGCGGTGTTGGGCGTCCTCTCCCCGTCACCGCCGGAGCCGCCTCCAAAGCCCTCGAGGGCAGCTTCCTTTGCCTGTTGCGTGAGGTTTAGGGCGGCGACCGCATGCTGTCGGATTGCCTCCCGATCCTCCTCGTCCAGTTCGGGATACTTGTCCTTGACGATCTTGCCCATGCGAAGCTGGGTCAGCTCCTCCGGCACCAGCTCCGGATCAAACAGGCCGCGCTCGATCGTTGTCTTGTCCTGCACGAAGGCGGCGATGACCTCGTTCAGGTCCTGCTGGCAGATGCGCTGCGCCTCCTCGCTCTTCGGCGCGACGAGGCCATTGATCTCGATCTCGAACTGGCCGGTCTCCTCGTTGAAGCCGACATTGGTCTTGTTGGGGTCATAGCCGCCTTCGCCGTAGTCGTAGCCCGGCGTCGGGCCACTCTGAGGGTTCTTCGGCTTGAACTCGAAGCGCGGCGCGAGCACCTGCTCCATGAGAAGACTTGCTGCAATCGCCTTCAGCGTGTCGTTCACGGCTTCGGCTACGGCTTCTTCCGAGGCGTCCGGCTCGGCGATCAGATTGGTGAAGCGGGCGCGGGTCTTGCCCGGCGCATCGCGGGTCGCCCGGCCGATGATCTGCACGACTTCGGTGAGGCTCGACCGGTAGCCGACCGTCAGCGCGTGCTCACACCAGATCCAGTCGAAGCCCTCCTTGGCCATGCCGAGCGCGATGATGATGTCCACGTGGTCGCGATTGTTCTTCTGGCCCGGATCCTTCAGGGCGGCGGACACGCGGTCGCGCTTGCCCGGTTCGTCGTCCACCAGGTCGGCGATGCGAAGCACCCGGCCATCCGGCGTCCTGACCAGCTGGAAGCCGGTCAGGGGGTCGGTGCCCTGCCATTCGCCCAGCTCATGAAGGATGTGCTCGACCTCGCGGATCTTGTCCTTCGTGCTCTCGCGCGAATTGACGCTCGGAATATGCACGATGGTCTTCTCGGCCGGATCCAGCACCTTGAGGATGTCATCGGCGTAGGAGCCGCTGTAGAAGAAATAGCCGATGTCGAGCTGCTTCAGATATTCGTAGCCGTTGAGCTGCTCGTAATAGGTGTAGGTGACGGTATCGAACCTCGACTCGTCCTGTGGAGTCAGCACGGCTTCGGCGTCGCCACGGAAGTAGGAACCCGTCATCGCCACGACATGCACCCGGTCGCGGGCGATGAAGGCCCCGAGATGCAGGCCGAGCTTGTTGTCGGGGTTGGCGGAGACGTGATGGAATTCATCGACCGCGATCAGCCGGTCGTCGAAGGCTTCCACCCCGAACCGCTCCACTGCGAAGCGGAAGGTCGCATGGGTGCAGACCAGCACCCGGTCGTCGCTGGCGAGAAAGGCGGAGACCGAGTTAACCTTTCCGCCATTGTCCGCGCCCGGCGCGTTGCAGAGGTTCCATTTCGGCGCGACGGTCCAGTCGGCCCAGAATCCGTTGCGGGACAGCGGCTCGTCGTTGAAGCTCGCGCCGATGGTTCTCTCCGGCACAACGATAATGGCCTGCTTCAATCCCTGGTTGTGGAGCTTGTCGAGGGCGATGAACATGAGCGCGCGGCTCTTGCCGGATGCCGGCGGCGACTTGATGAGCAGATACTGCTCGCCCCGCTTCTCATAGGCGCGTTCCTGCATCGGCCGCATGCCGAGCGCGTTCGCGCGCGTCGAGCTGCCGTTGCGGGCATACGACATCGACACCGCAGGCACATGATATTCGGCTGCCGCCTCCGCGAGGCCCGAGCGGGCCGGAGCGCCCCGCAATCGCCTAGTCTTCGCCCGAAGGAACTGGGCCCCCGACACCTCCGGGATGTCCGAAAGGTCGATGTCCTCGTCCCGGATCGCGGCAATCTCAGTGAGTCGTTTTTCCGTAATGGACATTGAACTCTTTCCGCTCGTGCGGTGTCGCTTTGCGTGCACTGATGATCCGCGTCCTGCCATTGCGCTCAGTATGGACGACGCAGATCACCACCAGAGCCTCCGGGCTCTGACCCAGCACCCCGAAACTGATCTCGCGCATCTCGCCATAGGCGGCGGCATCCTCAATCGTGAGGACGTCGGCAAGGAATATAGTGGCGGCCTCCTCGAAGGATAAGCGATGCTTCCGTCGGTTTTCCAGCGCCTTCGCATCATCCCACTCGAATTCAAGCGTCTCACCATCGCCGGTTTCCAACGCATGGAAGAGCCTCATTGCGCCTTGGCCTTTGGGCCTGCCGTCATCTTCGTGTAGAGCTCGAACAGCTTTTCGAGCCGCTCGGTGTCGTTGCGGAACCGGCGGCCGATATAGATGCGCTCAAGCACCTCGTCGTTGCGCTCGTGGGCTTCGCGCAGGTCGGCCGGCATCTTGTCCGGGTCGTAAAGGTCGGCGATGGTCGCCGGGAAATGCGCCTCGCGCGCCAACAGGATGTCCTCGGCGCAGCGGGTCAGGTCGGCCTTGTTCTTTTCGGTCAGCGTGGGGATTGGGAAGGTGTTCCAGCCGAGCGTGTTGGAATAGCGGAAGTCGGTTTTCAGCTTGCCGCAAACCGTTGCGATCCACACGAGATGGAGCTTCGACGCAACGAGGGCCACGCTCCAGAGCGGAGCGTCGTAAATGACACGCGCCAGATCAGAGACAATGGTCGTTTCGTCGGTCAGTGCACAAGGAATATACTGCCTCCTCGAGGACGACACTTTTGGGACAGCGACGGCATATCCGGCCCGATGTGGGGCGAAAACAAACCGATGAGGCGTCAAGACGCCGCCCTTGGCTTGCTCTCCGCGACTCGCTTCGCGCGCTTCTCGGACGCCTTTCAAACGTCGCGCAATTTCCGCAATCGCCCGCGCTTCCGCAAGTTCGGCATCCTCGATCCATAGGCACCATCGGTCCCCGCCATTGATCAGCTCTCTGGAGCCGACGAAGCGCTTGAGAAAGCGCTTTGCAATTGGATGATCGGACACGAGCTTGACGCCCTCGGCGTAAGGCATGATTAGATGGCCCCCATCCGATGGGAGATTGCCCGTAGACATTCGCGGGAGCTCACTTAGTGGCTCAGATCGCTTTGTGACCACGGTCGGCACTCCCTCGATAAGATAGGGGCTGATCGACGACACGCGGCGTCTTGATTCGCCCGTATAGATGGCTTTGCCGTTACCTTTGCCGATCCCTACGATTACACATGTCACCCCCGCGTTGTTCGAGGCGTTATTGCTCCATGGGAATGAAGTGTGAGCGAATAGGATGTTTACACCTCGCGCAAAGACATATGGCCACAGCATGGCGACCTGCTCGCCCTGAGCAATGGAATTAGTGGCAACTAAGCCAGCTTTCCCCGCAACCCTCTCTAGATACTGGGCCGCTCGAACAAACCAGGCGGACACGTAGTCTAAATCTTTATATGATTTCGCAATATCGCAAAAAACGTGCTCTAAGTCTCGTTTTTGCTCCTTCTTTTGGTTCACGCTGCCTTGGTACGGCGGGTTGCCACAAATGTAGGTCTCACCACCCTCGTTCTCGAAGTCGATTTGCGACTGATCAAGCGGCGTGTCGAACAGGTCGTCGGCCTGATGCTTCACCCCTGTCCCGGTCGGCGGACAAATGGTCAACCAGTCGAGCCGCAGGGCATTGCCGCAGGTGATCCAGTTCTCGGCGTCGAGCGGCAGGAAGTCCCGCAGGGCCTCCTTCTGGCCGCGATACGTCACGTCACATTGATATTCGGCGATGATGAGGGCGAGGCGCGCGATCTCGGCCGGGAAGTCGCGGATCTCGATCCCCCGGAAGTTGGTGAGCGGGATTTCGCTGCGCCTCTCGGCCTCGTCCCGCCTCCTGTTGATCTCGGCCTCGATCGCACGCATTTCCTTGTAGGCGATGACGAGGAAGTTTCCGGAGCCGCAGGCCGGGTCGAACACCCTGATCCGCGACATGCGCTTGCGCAGATTGAGCAGCATGCGGGGATTATCCCCGGCCTGCTCGAGCTTCTCGCGCAGGTCGTCGAGGAAGAGCGGGTTCAGCACCTTCAGGATGTTCGGGACGCTCGTGTAGTGCATGCCGAGCGTGCCGCGCTCCTCGTCCTCGGCGACGGCCTGGATCATCGACCCGAAGATGTCCGGATTGATCTTTCTCCAGTGGAGGCTGCCGATATGGATGAGGTAAGAGCGGGCGATCCGGCTGAAGCGCGGCACGTCCAAGCTGCCAGAAAAGAGGCCCCCGTTCACGTACGGAAACTGGTCGGCCCAGCGCGGCAGGGCGGCGCCCTTCCGGTCGGCGATCGGCGTGTTCATCGCCCGGAAGATCGCCCCGATGACGTGATGGGTGTCGGAGGAATCGCGGGCGCTCATTTGCCCGACGGTGGCGGTGAACAGGCCTTCGCCCACGAAGATGTCGGTGCTCTCGGCGAAGAAGCAGAAGATAAGCCGCGCCATGAAGTGGTTCATGTCGTGCCGGCGCTCGGACCTGCCCCATTCCGGGTTGGTCTTCAGCAGCTCGACATAGAGCCGGTTGAGGCGGCTGGTGGCCCGGATGTCGAACGCATTCTCCCGCACCTGCTTCACGGTGCTGATGCCGGCGAGCGGCAGGAAGAAGCCGAAATGGTTGGGGAACTCGCGATAGGCGCAGGCGACCGTCTCGCCCGATACGAGATCCTCGGCCTCGAACGTGTCGCCGTCGGTCGCGAGCACAAACTTCGCCTTGGCCCGCGTGGTCGCCGGGCTGGCCTTCAGCGCGGCCAAGGTGCTGGTTACCGCGCCGGGGGCGGCGACGGCAATATGGATGTTGTTGGTCTGAAGCACGCCGCCAACATCCGACTTGTTCATGCCCCCCTTGCGCAGCCGCTTGAGCGTCGCCTCCTTGTTCCCGAAGGCCTGCAGGAATGCGAACGGGAATTCCTCGGGGTCGAACGGCTCCTCCGAGAGCCTGGTAACGGCCTCTTCGATCTCGACCGCATTCATGCGCGGAACGCCCCTACTCCGGCATTCGAGATGAGCGCGTCCCGGCCGTGATTGGCTGCTGGGCTCATTTCCGTCCCCTTGCCCCCGGAACGCAGCCGCCGATTGCAGGTCCGGCAGCTTGCGACTCTCGACATGTTTCATACGAAATCTTGCCGGCGGCGGCCAGCCGCGGTGGAGGGCCCGCTTGGCAGGCCGGGCAACGGTCCCGGGCTATTCCCACCCTGCGGCAGAGCCGCAGAGGAGATCCAAGACCTGAGTGGCTTCCTTGGCCGTCTCGGGAAAGGCGCGGATTAGCGCCCCGTGCTTAAATCCCGGAAGCTTGTGAAGATTGCTGTTGCGGCCGCGCTCGGGCGGGTACGGCTTGAACGTGATCGAGGCCTCGTCGAGCACCGAGCGCAGGCGCGGATGATCGATGAACCAGATCGCCTGTTTCGACGCCGCAGCCTTGTCGACCGCGAAGGTGACGCCGGCGGAGGTCAGGAAGGCGGAGATGTACTTTGTCCCGTGCATTCGCGACTGGGCGGGGTGCACCGCGATGTCCGCTCTCGAGTTGAGCTGGGCCAGGAGTGCATCCCTCGTGGCATTTGCAGGCTGCGGCTTCGGCATCTTGGTGCTCCATTCCTTGCTTGGCGGTTTCCGGTCCAGCGCCAAGGGTCGGCTCTCCGGGACCGCGGAAACCTGAATGTCCGGCGTCCCCGCAGCGCATGCTCCGACAGGGAGAGGCGAACCACGCGACAGTGCCCCCACGGCTGCGACGAGACGGTGGCGGGCGTTGAGCAGCTTGCCGGCGTTCACCTTGCTCGACACGGTCTCGGGCACCTTCCGTCCCAGGAACACTGCGACCCGCTCGCCATTCGCTCCGCTCGGGTGCGGAAGGCCCGTCAGAACCTGGCGCTCATCAATCCCGACCTTCTTGGCCAAGAACCCGACCGCTTCGGCCACAACCGGGCCGAGCGGAACGAAGACGGCGTTCGGCAGCGCCCTCATTTCTGCCGCGCACCACTTCTCGAGCTCACTCCTCAGAAGCGGCGTCTTCAGGGGCGCTGGGGATCCGCTGTAGTTCTCGCCGTCAATGAAGACTGGGTACCGCAGGATAGAGGTGAAGTGCACGCGGTGCGCCTCCTCCGTCCAGAGCGAGGCGGTGGTGGCGAGCCCGAGCGAGCGGGCGAGGCCGATCTCATCGAGCATGGCGACCAGATTGGCACGCATGGGACCGGAGAAGCTTGCGAAGATTTTGGCGTCTGCCGCCGCATCGGCTTCGCTTCGGCCGTCGAGGAGAGACCGCCGCGCCGCCTGCAAGGCATCCCCCATCTGCTGCCGCCCGGGCGTGAGCCCGACAATGACGATTTCGGCGTCGGTGTTCACAAGGTCGAACGGGGCGTAGGCAATCTCGATCGCTTTGCCGCGAGCCTTGCCCGTCTCGATCAGAAGACGCCTCGGGTGCTCAATCTCGGCCCGAAGATCAGCTTCGTTAAGGGAGCGCAGGAGGGGGGCGAAAGTGGAGAAGAGGCTCTGTGCCATGATCTGATCTCTCTCAGCGGAAGAGGGGCTTGGACGCAAAGGCGACGGTTATGATGCTGCTGGCGGCCTCGACGACGTAGGCATTGCGCCTGTGATAGGGAGCAAGCGCGTTCGTGATGGTGCGCCCGCCGAACCGGCGGAGCTCCCGCATGCTCTCCTTCGTGAGCGCGTATTTGCGGGTGCCGTCTCCGCCATCGACGGACCGGCCGAACGCGATGATGGTCTCGGCGATCAGGGGCGGGAACGTGCGGGCGGTGGAGCGTTCGCGCGCGTGCTGGGTCAGGCGGTACGCAAGGTTCATGGTCTCCTCCATTCGTCGGCGGTCGGACGGGCGCTCACGCGCCCCCGTCATCCGGGATCCTGTGGTCGGGATGCTCGGCGAGCGTCTCGAGGTCGGAGACATCGAGGCGCGCCCAGCGCACGCCGGACACGATGCCCCAGTTCCCAACGTTGTTAGGCCGCCTCCAATAGGGCGTCGGCATAAGCTGGAGTTGGGCGAGGGCCTGGTCGAAGTCCTCGACCTGCAGCTCCGTTCCCTTCTCGCCGATCGTGAACCTGCCGGCGCGGCGGAGACCCGGATGGAACGCCGATCCGTCGCGAGCGACTGGCACGAACACCGCCTTTTCCAGCGGTGTATCCTGGCGGGCTCCGTATTGGGGCAGTCGCTGGTCGCGCCAGATCGAGTTCCAGAAATCCGGCCGGTCGGCGAGCCAGGCGAGCGCCTCCTGTGCCGGGATGCGCCCGTCCTCGGAGGTAAAGGTCCGCTTCGCGCCGGCCATCATGTTCCGGATGCGGCCTTCGGAGACCCCGCCGAACGCGGCAAGAGCCGCGGGCTCAATCGGCATGCCATTGTCGAGCGCCCAGCGGTTGCTGGCGAGCCGGACCAGACGGAGAAGATTACTGCCGGGGCTGATTCCCCACTGGGCGATCGGCGTCGCCGCGACGAAGCGCTCGGCCTCTGTCACTGCATTCTCGATGATCGCCGCCAGTTCGGCGGGATCCTCGCTCTCGTGGAGCACGATGCCATAGAGGGCGTAGGCAGCGAGATCGTGCAGTCGCGCTCCGATCGCCCACTCGGAGAAGCAGTTCGCTCGGGCGCCATCGAGCGCCGCTCGCCACTTGCTGGGGTCGCCGCCCTCGCTGCTCTCAACGTTCACGACCCGCTCGACCATACGGGCCATGCCGGCATCGACATCCTCCTTGCCGATGATGCGGGCGAGATAGTCGCCGGCGGCAGTCACGATGTCGGCCAGCGTGGCGGCTCCATCGAGCTCGTTGCCGTACTGCTCGTGAAAGAGGACCGCGCGCTCGTCGGCGTCGATCTGGGAATTGGGTTTGCTGGCCATGAGAGCCTCGTGATTGCGTGATGTGGCGCTATCTAGGATGTTCCCTCGAACGAGGCAAGATTCGTTTTTCCGTCCTTTCACACGATCACACGACTTCCGATCTTTGGCAGCTCAGGGCGCGGCCATCTCGGCTTGGCGCCGCAGATCACTTTCCCGGTCGATGGATACCGATGGCCGCTGACGGGCAGCCACCGCTCCTTGGCTGA
This sequence comes from Propylenella binzhouense, assembly GCF_009866965.1. Taxonomy (GTDB): domain Bacteria; phylum Pseudomonadota; class Alphaproteobacteria; order Rhizobiales; family Afifellaceae; genus Propylenella; species Propylenella binzhouense. Next base: position 18,933 of record NZ_SPKJ01000035.1, read on the forward strand.
TTGCTGGGGCACGGCCGGCGGCGCTCGAAGGCTGCCCTGAGCTTCACAGCACCCCCTCCCCCTCCAGGAACGCGATGCACGCGCTGACCGTCTCCTCGGTCACCGGCGTGAAGTCCATCAGGTGCAGGCGGAGCCACGCGTAGGAGTGCTGCCAAGGCTCCTTGCCGCTGAGCCAGGCCATGACCTTCTCCGGCTTGTAGAAGATCCGGTTCCCCTTCCCGCGCCGCATCGGCTCGGGTTCAGGCCCTGTGCCACGGACCCGCCAGTTGGCCAGGCTCTGCAGCGAGACGCCGAAGATCCTGGCCAGCTTCCGGCTCGGGATCGGGCGCCAGGGTGGCATGTCTGAGTGGAGCAGCTGATCAAGCAGCTCCTGGGTGCGGTTCTGGTGGAACATGCCGATAATATAGTGAGTGCAAGGTCGGCTATTGCTGCACAGTGCAGCATTATGCATCACACGTCGTTTGATGCGTTATGACGTCATACTTACATCACCGGTACGCACTTGTACTGAAGGCTATCTATGAAATTTACCGATACCCCTACCTCCAATGAGCTGCTCAGCTCGGCGGAGGTCATGCGCATCCTGAAGTGTTCCTATAATCACCTGCGCAAACTGCCGCTTGCCTTCATCCGCCTCGGTCGCGTGATCCGCTACCGGGCGGCCGACGTGCAGGCCTTCATCCAGGGGAAGAGCCATGTGTGAGGTTTGTATCGTCCAGTTCAAGGATGGGCCGAAGGAGATCCCGGTCGCCCAGCTCCTGCGCCGGGTCACGGTCCCGAACGGTCCGGACAAGACTGTCCACGTCGCCATCGTGCGCTGTCCGTTCTGCTGCCAGGAGCACGAGCATGGCTGGCTCAGCGGCCCACGGACCCCGCACTGTGTCGGAGGACGTCCCGAGGGCGCCGGCGACTACTATGTCGATTGCCCGGAGGACACGCCCAGGCAGAGACGATAGCTCAGGATGTTGCTGTGCGCGGCTTCGGTTGCGCATAGTCCTCATTTGACCGGACCAGCAGGCGCAATGGGCGCCATTTTTCTGTTGGTAAAAAATCGAAACCGACGGGCATTGCTCAGGTCATGCAAGCAGGCAGAGCCGTCCCGTCGATACTATACACCCCCTCTTTCACTGTCTCACAGTCTCATTGTCTCACCCCTATCTATTCAAACGTGTAATCTATCCAATGTATTAATACTCGGCGAAGAGAGCGAAGAGGGGGGAATGTGGGTGGTTTTGGCTCCGGTCGAGACAACGAGACAGCGAGACGAAGCGGGAGGGCGTGAAGCCCTCCCGCCTCTGCGGCTCTGCCGGTAAGTGCCCTGATCAGGCCCTCCTGGCGAGTTCCTGTGCCCTCTCAGCAGGCGTCGCGTTCCGCCAATAGTCCGGCCGCTTGAGAGCCCAGAGCCGCTCCCGCGCCCCGTCCCCGACCCGCAACTGCTCCAGGTTCACGGCCCCGAGCTGCTTCAGGTAATTGCTCAGCTCGTTCCGCGTCGGCGTGCGGGCCATGCGAGACACGAGTCCCGTCCGCACATCGTCCACAGTGAACAGCTCCCGATGAAACGGGTGGGCACCGTCCTCGATCATCGCCCGAAGCTCCTGCTCCGTCACAGGGCGGGAGGCCTCAATGATCTCGGCCTTGGCGGCCGTCATGGGGGGCGGGGCATCCGGGTCGAAGCCGGTAATGTCCCGCCGCAGCAGGTCGTGAACAAAGACCGGGACCTGATCCAGGCCCTCGTTCCAGAGACGGTTATAATAGGCGTCTGACTGCCGATCCACATCCGAGCGACAGATCCAGAAGCGCCTGTCCCCCTGCGGAAGATCGGTGGGCCGCAGATGGTTCGAGAAGGCGAGGATCAGCTTCGGCGTGCGCGCCGTAAAGCGGGGGATCGCCTTCTCCTCCACTTGCATGTGGTCGTCCGCGATGAAGCGCTTCACGGCCTCGTAGATATCCTTGCGCTTCATGATCCCGAGCTCCTCTAGGACGGCAGCCCGCCTGTTGCCGAGGTGGGCATTGAACCGGCTCTCGAGGTCGGAATTCTCGCAGGTGATCACATTCTCCGACCCGACAATCCGCCCGAGCACAGCCCCGAGGAAGCTCTTCCCCGTGCCCTGACCACCAATCAGAGCCAGCACATGGCGGAGCTTCGCGGTCGGTTGCTGGACTAGGTGGGCGAAGGAATCGAGCAGATGTCGTCGCTCGACCTCATTCGGAATGAGGTACTCCAGATGCTCATGGATGATGCTGGCGTCGCCCGCCTCCGGTTGCACCCCCGTGTCCTGCCAGGCATTGAGGACATCTCCGCTCGAGGTCGGAATGAACCTCTGTTCCACCCCCGGCAGATAATCCACCGCCTCGACCTTTCGGGTGAAGCGATGCTCGATGAGGAGGCTCACCGGCGTCTTGTCACCCGTCATGTGCCTGAACTTGTTCTTGAACGCCCTCTCCGAGTACGTCCGCATGGTCGAGAGATCGACGAAAAGACCGGTGTTGATCACGAGAACGTGGTTCGCCATGAGCTCCGCAGCCGCAGGAGACAACCGACCGAGCTGGAGAGGCGTCTTCAAGGCACCGCCCCTGAAGGGGCACCCGGTGCAGTCGACACACGCCAGCTCGCTCGCGATGCTGTCACAGGTCCGTGGCCCGGCGCTCTCCAGAGCACGGTGAAGCTTCGCCTGCGTCTCCTCCTCGTTGTAGCGGGGATCCGCCTTGGACAGCTGGTGGAAGGCCTGCTCGCCCTTGTCGCAACGGCCGACAATGCTCGAGAGGGCATACCACTCCGGCTCGGGCAGGTGCTCCATCCGACAAACGCAGCTCCGCACCCACCGGCAGCCGGCCGTGATGGCGGTCAGGCGAAGCCTCTCTCGGTCGCTCGAACTGTTGTCGTTCGCAGCGAGGAACTCTGGCAGCCCTCCGCGGGAGGTCGCAGGCTTCGAGGTGGTGACCCCAAGCCGCTGGGCAACGGCTTGAAGGACCTCCTCTAGGTCCTGGGGCGAGTACCGCTTCTCCAGGTCGAGCGACACGAGGGTCACCAGCTTCGGAGGGTTGGTCTTGTGGTTGAACGTCCCCGGAATCCGGGTGAGGCGGACGAGGTCCGAGGTGTTGTCGAAGGTCCAGCCCTTCTTCTTGGCCGCCCCGATGATCAGGTTGTGCCAGGCCTTCGAAAGCCAGGCCATCCGGTCGCGCTCGGCATTGGAAACGAACTCCCAGATGTTGGGAAGGCGCCACTGCCAGTACTGGCCATTCCCCGAGTTGATGATCGCGGTCGGGTCCGGCAGCCCGATCTCGCGTACAAAGTCGAGAGCCTCGTCGCCAGTGGCAGGCAGATCGGTCTTCGCGTGAACCCCCCTCACATCCGAGCAGAGGTCGGCATCGAAACTGATGCAGGGCACACCACAGACACCAGCAGACTTGCGTCCGTTCAAAGCGTTGTGCTGCAGACCAATGGAATGGTAGACGTTGTCATTCTCCGCGGCCTGGAGCATGAACGCCTCCGCCTCGTCAAGCTGACTCCAGCTGAAGAAGTTGGTCTGTCCGCTCTTCTGCCTCCAAACATTCAGATATCCGGCACTGGCGCCGGCATACAGACTGCTCAAGTAACTCACGACTGCATCCTTATCTTGCTACCTGCCGCAAGAAGCTACGGCAGGCGTTGACTTAGCGTCGGAGAAGTCGTGTTGGTATGTGAGAAGCACGCAAGTTTGCAAACATGCGAGCTTTGCTCGGACAGCCGTCCGCTCAATCGTCGTCGAGGGCCGGCAGCGCCGACCCCGAGAAGGCCTCCTCATAGGCCTCCGAGATCCGACGCTCCACATGGAGAATCATGCTCGAGAGCGGCATGCCACGCTCCCGCATCAGCTTGGTGGCACGCCGGAAATTGATGAAGGTGCTATCCTCGGCGGCGAGGATGCCGATGTCGTCGTTCTCGTAGAAGACGTCGATATGGTAGGCAACCTCGTTGACCATGTCGGCGAAAATGTTGATAAGCGTCTGGTCGTGCTGCATTTTTGATCCCTGGGAATTTTGAATTGCGCGCTGCGCCGGGTTCATTCAGCTCCGGCTCTCTCGCCGGAAGGAGTGGACTTTTTTCTGCGTTGGCAGGCGGATCGGCAGCCCATAGGCCCACACAGGCTCCGCCCGGCGAAACGGGATCTCACCATTTCACATGGCCGCCTCCCTCAGCTTCAGGGCGATCTTGGCAGCCTCCAGATGCGTGTACCGCATCAGCTGCCGGGTATCGCGATGGCCGGAGATCAGGGCGACCTCGGGCAGCGACAGCCCCATTTCGAAGAAGCGCGAGATCGCCTCGTGGCGAAGGTCATGGAAATGGAGGTCTTCGATCCCGGCGCGCTTCACGAGCCGTTGCCAGGCGAGCCGGACAGCATTCGCCGTCACCGGAAATACCCGGTCCTGATCCAGCGCGTGGCGCTTGACCGAATCGAGAACCGTCAGCGCCTGGTCGGACAAGGGAATGGTCCGGGCCCGCCCGTTCTTCGTCACGGCGATCAGGAGGATGTTCCGCTCGCGATCGATGTCACACCAGCGCATGCGGAGGATTTCCCCCCTACGCATCCCGGTGGCGGCCGCGAAGGCAATGATCTCCGCCAGGAGCGGCGTTCGGGATCCGGCGAGTGCAACTCCGAGCCGCCGAGCGTCCTCGGCCGTGAATCGCCTGGTCCGAGCCTTTGCCGGCTGAGGCTTGCGGACCGGATCAACGGGGTTCGCGGCCAGCGGTACGCCCCATTCCCGCCGGGCGGTTTCGATCACCTGCCGGATGAGAACCAGGTCCTGGCGGACGGTCTCACCCGATACGGTCTCGAGGCGTTCGTCCCGGAAGCTCGCGACCAACTCCGACGTGATCCGCGTGACCGGATGACGCGCAAGTGCGTGCCGCCGGATGAGACCGATCCGATACCGTTCGACGGGAAAGCTTCGCTTCTCCGGGCTGACATCCCTGAGATACCGGTCCAGCAACGCCCCGAGCGTGGGCGCGGCCGCTTGGTTTCGAGCGGGTCGATCGTCGCCGCGTTCCAGCCCTGCCTCGACCAACCTGGCCCAGGCCTCCGCATCCCGCTTTGTCGAGAAACTCTTCGAAACCGGTGCGGCGCCCTGCCGACGGATCTGGGCCTGCCACTTGCCGGATCGCTTGCGAAAGCTCGCCATGCCTCACGTCCACTGTGACGCCAGTGTGACAAGAGACTGCGAAGCGATTGTCCTGGGCCGCTAAGTCCTTGGACTTATTGGCGCGCCGGAGAGGATTCGAACCCCTGACCCCCAGATTCGTAGTCTGGTGCTCTATCCAGCTGAGCTACCGGCGCCCGGGCGGGGAGGCCCCGCCGCGAAGTGGGCCACACCTAATGGCTCGCCGGCGCGATTGCAAGCATTGTCGACCCCTTCGCCGCCTTTCGCGCATGGCGGTCCGGCGGCCCCGGGAAGGACCGGTCCGGCCCCTGCCAAGCGCCGGCGAAGGGCCTGAGGCTCCCGCAAATGCGGCGCAGGAAGGAGCGATCCGGCCGCGCCGCACGCCAGGGACAGGCTGAGGCCGCTCACAAATGCCGCCGGCACGCGCGAAGGAGCGATCCGGCCGTGCCGAACCCGGGAAGGCCCTGAGCCCCTTCCGAATGCGCCTGCCCCGGGAAGGACCGGTCCGGCCGGGCCGGGCGCCGGGGAAGATGAGTCTCTCCCCGCGAATGCGGCGGCGACAGGCACGAAGGGCCGACTGATCCCAGGCGCCGCGAAAAGGGGCAAGCCTCCTCGCGAACGCGGCCGCGACTCATGAAGGACGCCGCGCCGGAGATGAGAGAACGAGCCGGCGCCGCTCACGGATGCCGCGGCCGCATGGCAGACCGGCTCCGCCGCACCGGGCGCCGCGGAGGGGCCTCAGCCTCGTCGCAAAGGCGGCGCGCCAAGAGCCGTCCGGGTCAGGCCGGGCGGCCGTTCGCCTGGCGCCTTGCCCGCAGGTCGACCGGCCGGTCCGGAATCTCGATCTCGAACACGGCGCCGGCGCCGGGCCGCTCGACGAGCCGGATCTCGCCGCCATGGGCGCGCACGATCTCGGCCGCGATAGCGAGGCCGAGCCCGGTGCCGCCCGGCCGCGCGGAGCCGCGGAAGGCGCGGAAGAGCGCCGCCTTCGCCCGCTCGGGAACACCCGGCCCGGTGTCGCAGACGCGGAAGGTCACGACCCCGCCCTGGCGGGCGCCCTCCAGCCAGATCCGCCGGATCACGGCCGGATCGTCGCCCCCGTCGAGCGCGTCGAGCGCGTTCCGGCAGAGATTCATGACGACCCGGAAGAGCTGGTCCGGGTCGGCATCGACCGCAAGCTCCGGCTCGATCCTGTTTTCCCAGGCGATGCGCGGATGGCCGGCGAGCGCGAGCACGTCGGCGACGTCCTCGCCGAGGCGGCGGAGCGCCACGAGCTGCCGGCGCGGCGGCGCCTCGCGCGCCTGGCCGTAGGCGAGCACCGAGCGGGTATAGCCGATGGCGCGGTCGAGGGCGGCGAGGATCTTCGGCGCGAAGCGCTTCACCAGCGGGTCGTCGACATCGCTCAGCCGGTCCGAGAAGAGCTGCGCCGAGGCGAGGATGTTGCGCAGGTCGTGATTGATCTTGGAGACGGCGAGGCCGAGATCGGCGAGGTGCCGCTGCTGGCTGAGCGTCTCCTTCAGCGCGCGCTGCATCGCGGCGAGCCGCTCCTCCGCGATGCCGATCTCGTCGCGCCGGCCCGACGGCGCGATCAGGCTCCCCGGATCCTCCGGGGCTCCGGAGAAGGCGAGCATGCTCGCCGTCAGCCGCTCCATCGGGCGCACGATGATCGCCTTCAGCGCGAGATAGACGAGCGCCGCCGTGATCACCGAGATGGCGAGCGAGAGGAGCAGGATGTTGCGCGAATAATGCGCGAGCGCGGACCGCAGGGCCGCCTGCCGGATGACCACCTCGAAGCGCTCGGTCCCGGCGAGCGGGGGACCGTTGACGAGGATCATGCCGTCGCCGGGCGTGAGCAGCGCGCCGAAGGCGGCTTGCACGCTGTCGAGCGGCTTCAGCTCCGTCAGATCGTGGACGGCGGCGACCTCCTCCGGCATGTCGTGGGCCGAGATCAGCCACCGTTCGCCGCGCGTGCGCACCGCGATCGCCTCGATGCCGGCGGCCTGCAGCAGGTCCTCCTCGATTCCGGGCTTCAGCCCGGGATCGGCCGGCGCCGTCACCACCATGGCGATCAGCGCCGCGGTGTCGAGCTTCTCCTTCAGCCAGCTGTTGCGGAAGTTGGCGATCGAGGGAATGTAGATCAGCACCTCCGCCACCATCACGAAGAGGATGGTGAGGAGGAGCAGCTTGTTGCTGAGGCTGAGGAGCGCGGTCGCGCGCGCCGGCGGCGGGCCGGACCCAGGCCGCGCCGACGCGCCCTCCGTCGCGTGACGGCCGCTCTCCTCCGGCCCGGCGGCATTCATGGGTTCGTCCCTGCCCGTAGCCGCCCGATTCAACATCAGCCGAGCCGCTTGAGCAAGCGGATGAGGCGACGGAGCACCGGGCTGCCGGCGAACGGGGCGTAGTAGGAGACGGCGGCCCGGCGCGCCGTCTCGCCGCGCGTCGGATAGGGCAGGACGAGCCCGGAGAGCGCCCGCACGCCGAGCCGCCCGGCAATTGCGAGCGCGTAGATCCCGGCGAGCTCGCTCGCGCTGCGGCCGACGATGCCGGCGCCGAGGATCCGGCCGCGCGGCCCGACCACCAGTTTCACGAGCCCCGTCGTGTCGCGCTCGGTCCAGGCCCGGTCGTTCTCGGAGAAGGGCCAGGAGAGGGTCGAGACGTTCGGAAATCTCGTCCGGGCCTGGTGCTCCGTAAGCCCGACCTGCACGAGCTCGGGATCGGTATAGGTCGCCCAGGGGAGGACGTCCGGATCGAGCCTGCCGCCGAACCGGAAGAGGATGGTGCGCAGGACCCGGTCCGCCTGATAGGCCGCCCAGTGCGTGAATTGCGGCCCGCCATTCACGTCCCCGATCGCGAAGACGCGCCGGTTGGAGGTGCGGAGCCGCGCATCGACGGCGATCCCGCGCGGCCCGTGGGCGATGCCGGCCGCGTCGAGGTCGAGCGCCGCGATGTCGGGCCGGCGGCCGACCGCGACCAGGAGATGGCTGCCCGCTTCCGCACGCGTCTCGCCGCCGCCTTCCACCGTGACGACGACGCCGCCGCCGGCCCGCCGCGACACCGCCGTCGCGCGCGCGCCCTCGCGGATGACGACGCCCTCGGCGCGCAGCCTGGCGGTCACGATCGCGGCGAGCTCCGGGTCGTCGCGGGAGAGCGCCCGCTCCGCCTCGAGCACGACGACCTCCGAGCCGAGCCGGCGGAAGGCCTGGGCCATCTCGATGCCGATCGGACCGCCGCCGAGGACGACGAGCCGCGCCGGCAGGTCCTCGAGATCGAAGAGCGATTCGTTGGTGAGGTAGGAGACGTCGGAAAGGCCGGGGATCGGCGGCACCAAGGGTCTCGAGCCGGTCGCCACCACGAAGCGGCGGCCGCGGATCGAAAGATCGCCGACGCGGAGCGTCTCCGGATCGGCGAAGCGGGCCTCGCCGGCGACGACCCGGACGCCGAGGCCGGTGAAGCGCGCGACGGAATCGTTCGGCGCGATGGCCTCGATCACCGAGCGGACATGGGCAGCGACGGGCGCAAGCGCCCCGGCCGTTCCGGGCGCGGGAGCCTCGAGCCGGGCGCCGATGCCGAATTCCGCCGCCTCGCGGACCGCCTGGGCGTGCCTCGCCGCGGCGATCAGGGCCTTGGAGGGTACGCAGCCGGTATTGAGGCAGTCGCCCCCCATCCGCCCCTTCTCGACGAGGACGACGCTCTCGCCGAAGGCGGCCGCCCCGGCCGCGACGCTGAGCCCGGCCGAGCCGGCGCCGATCACGCAGAGATCGGGGGCGAGCGTCTCAGACATCGGCCGAGGCCGCGCGGTGCTCTTCCGCGCGGCGGTTCCGGACGCGCCGCAGGAGCGCCGGGACGAGGGCGAGGAGGGCGAGGAGGGCGAAGGCGGCGACGAGCTTCGGCGGAAGCAGCGGACCCCCGGCATCGACCAGGGCCTCCAGTCCCTCCCCGACATAGGCATAGGCGAAGGTGCCGGGCACGATGCCGAGCGCGGTGGCGGCGACGAAGGGCAGGAGCCGCATGCCGAAGAGCGCGGGGGCGAGATTGACGAGCCAGAACGGGAAGACCGGCGCGAGCCGCAGGAACAGGAGGTAGGAGAAGGCGTTGGCGGCGAAGCCTTCGCGCAGGCGCTGGAGGCGCGGTCCGCCGCTCGCCGCGAGCCAGGCGCCGAGCGAGGTGCGTGCGGCCAGGAAGAGGGTGGTCGCGCCGAGCGTCGCCGCCGCGACCGTGAGGAGCCCGCCATAGAGCCAGCCGAAGGCGAAGCCGCCGAGCACGGTCATCAGCGAGGCGCCCGGAATCGAGATCGCGACGGCCGCGGCATAGGCGCCGACATAGGCGAGCGGGGCGAGCACGGGATGGCGATCGACGAAGGCGCCGAAGGCGCGCGCCTCCTCCGCCAGCACGTCGAGCTGCAGCCAGCGCTCGAGGCCGAGCGCATAAGCGAGCGCAAGGGCTGCGGCGAGCGCGAGGATCGGCAGGAAGCGCAGGAGCCCGCGGCGCGGCGCGCCCGCTCCGGTCTTCCCTTGCTCGCGGGTAGCCATCGTCTCCCCCGGTTCTGCCGGCGGGGACGATGTATAGGCTTTCGCGCCCGGCGTAACCGGCCTCAAGCCGAATTGATGGGCCCCGGGAACCGCGTCACCGCCCCGTGACGCGCATTTGCGCGCGGCCGGGCAGGCGGAGCGCGACGGCACGGTAGACGGGCCGCATCAGGAGCGGACTGAGGAACATCGGGATCTGAAAGCAGCCGACGAGCACCATCAGCGGTTCCATCTGGTCGGCGGGAAGGGCGGCGAGGAAGAGCGCCATGTTGCGGCTGCCGGCGCAGACGCCGACGGCGCCGACCTCGCGGAAGTCGGCCTGCGGCCGCACGAGGCCGTAGACCAGCGCGCCCGCGGCCTGCAGCCCGAAGCAGAGCGCGAAGGTGTAGAGGAGGTCGCCGAGAAGGGCGACGGGCGCGGCGAAAAGGGCCGGCTGGACGGCGTCCATCAGGCCGAGGATGAAGAAGGCGAGAAGAATGGCGGAGATCCCGCCGATCGCCTGGTCGGCCTCAGGGTCGAGCGTCTTCAGCCATTTCCGGCGCACGAGGACCGCGCCGCCGACCGAGACGAGGATGATGGCGGCGAGACGGAGCGTCGGGCCGAGAAGCTCGAGATCGCCGCTGCCGAGCGCGAGCCGGAGCGGCAGCGGCGAGGTGAGCGGCAGGAGAAGCGTGCCGGCGACGAGCAGCCGGAGCGCGAGCGCGCCGGAGAATCCGAGGAGCTGGGAGACGGGTGGCGTGCCGGTGGTCGCGCAGGCGGCGGCGATCATGACGAGATAGGTCGCCCGCGGCCCGCTCCAGCCGGCGAGCGCGACGAGCGCTGCCACCGCGACCGGAAGGACGAACTGCAGCGCCACGACGAGGAGCGCATCGTGGATGATCGTGGCCCGCGTCGGTGCCGCGCGGACCGGATCGACCCGCAGCGCGGCGAAGAAGAGCAGGCCGAAGACCAGCTCGGTGAAATGCGCGCGCGGGCCGCCCGCCGCCTGCGGCCAGAGCAGGCCGGCGGCGAGGCCGGCGATCAGCATCCACTGGCCCCGGGCGCCGACCAGCGCGAACAGGCGAACGATCATGCGCATCGCCGCGCTCCTAGCGCGGATCGCCTTGCGCAGGAAGGACTTGGGCGCCGGGAGAAGGAGAGACGGGGCCGCCCGCCGGGGACGATGGGACCCGGCGGCCGGCCGGGCCCGGTGTCGACCGCAGCGGCGCGGTCACGCGCTCTTCAGCGCGTCCGTGCCGGTGACCTCCGCCGAAGGCTCCTCCGAGAGCCAGCGATAGGCGAGCGCGCCGAGGATCCCGCCCGCGATCGGGGCGAGCCAGAACAGCCAGAGCTGGGCAAGAGCCCAGCCGCCGACGAACAAGGCGGGGCCGGTCGACCGCGCGGGATTGACCGAGACGTTGGTGACCGGGATTCCGATCAGGTGGATGAGGGTCAAGGCGAGGCCGATCGCGAGCGGCGCGAAGCCGGTCGGAGCCTTGCCGTGCGTCGCGCCCATGATGACGAACAGGAACATGGCCGTCAGCACCAGTTCGGCCACGAGCGCATTGGGCAGGCCGTATTTTCCGGGCGAGTGCTCGCCATAGCCGTTCGCCGCCAGCCCGTTGACCGAGAGATCGAAGCCGGGCGCCCCGCCGGCAATGTAGGCGAGGAGGCCGGCGGCGACGATCGCGCCTGCGACCTGCGCGACGACATAGGGCAGGATCTGGCCGGCCGGAAAGCGCCCCGCGGCGGCGAGGCCGACCGTCACGGCGGGGTTGAGATGGCAGCCGGAGACGTGGCCGATCGCATAGGCCATGGTGACCACGGTGAGGCCGAAGGCGAGCGAGACGCCGACGAGCCCGATGCCCACCTCGGGGAACCCCGCCGCGAGAACGGCGCTGCCGCATCCGCCGAAGGTGAGCCAGAACGTTCCGATTCCCTCCGCCACATATGCTCTCGTATTCATCCGCTGCCTCCAGCCGACGCCGCCCGGGGGCGTCACTTTGCAGGCTAACCGAGTCGCCGCCGGCGGCCTAGGGTTCCGAGGCGTGCAATCTACCGAAGGCGGAACGACGGCGGCCGGGCCGGACGCCTCGGCCGGACGTCACGCCGGACGCGCCGCGGCGGCTCGCAAGCGCCGCGATCATTGCGGGGCCGCTCGCAAGCAGCACCCAGTCCTGCGGGATGGCGAGGAGGAAGGCGGCCGAGCCGCCGACAAGCGTCCAGAGCAGCGGGACGGCGAGGAGATGCGCGCCGACGCGCCCGGCCGTCAGCAGGAAGAGGCCGAGCGTGAAGAGGACGAGCGGGCAGGGCGTGATCCCGAAGGCGGGGACGGCCGGATAGCCCGGGCCGAGGAGGCGCCCGATCAGCGGATAGAGGAAGCCGGCATAGACGAGGAGCCCAGCGCCGAGGATGCCGGAGAGGCCGCCGCGTGGGGCGAAGAGCGGGCCGCCGCCGCGGACTGCCTCGCCGAGGAGGAGCAGCCCCTCCGCCGCGAAGAGGCCCGCGAAGACGTAGCCGGCCGGGCTCAGCTTGGCGAGGAACAGGCCGAGATAGACGATCCCGGTGAAGAGCCATTGCAGAGCGAGAAGGGCGAGGAGCGCGCGGCTGCGGGCGCGGCTCGGCCACAGCACGAGCGCGACGAGGAGCGGCGCGAGCATGAAGGCGGCCATTTCGGCCGGCCAGAAGATCCGGTTGTAGGCCGCGAAGACGGCGACGAACGCGTCGTGGCTGAACGGAAGCATCCGGGACATCCCGTTTCGAACGTCCCGACATCTCGCACGCGGACCAGCGCCCCACCTTGATCGAAATCAGGGGTACGGCTCAGCAATTCCGCGCTTCAGCCCGGAAGCCGCGAAAGCTTCTCCTTCAGCCAGCGGAACGAGGCGGGCGCCCATTCCCGGTAATACTTGAACGCGCAATGGCCGGCATCGGCGTAGACGCGCGCCTCGCGCCCGGTGACGGGCCCGTGCTCCAGCATGAAATAGATGTTGCCGATCGGCGCGAGATGGTCGTGCTTGCCGTTGATCATCAGGATCGGCTGGGTGATGCGGTCGAGAATGCCGAGTTCGGAGAGCGCCCATTTCCGGAACAGCGCCGCCTCGGTCTCCGCCGACCATTCGGGGAACGAGGGCCCGCCGCCGGCCGGGCCGAAGACGAAGGCACGACGCCGGTTGCGCGCCTCCACGACGGCCGCCGTCTCCGCCTCCGAGAGCCGGTAGCCGAACGGATGGCCGGCGACGGCGACGACGGCGCGCACCATCTCCGGGTAGGTGCCGGCGAGCTGCATGACGGAATAGCCGCCGCGGCTGATGCCGAAGGCGCCGATCCGCCCGGCGTCGATCTCCGGCCGCGCGGCGAGCCAGTCGATCGCGGCGACCCAGGCCCGCACAGAATCCGGCTCCCAGGGAAACGGGTTCTCGCCGGTGCCGGGCGCATCCATCACGAGCGAGGCGAGGCCTTCCGAAAGCGCCATCTCGGCGGCCCAGCCGCGATCCTCCTTGAAGACGTCCGAGCCGCACATGATGAGGACAGCCGGGACCGGCCGGTCGGAGCGCGGCGCGCGGAAATGGGCGCGGATCGACCGGCCGTCGCAGGCGACCTCGACGATTTCGAGCGGCGGGTCGAGGTGGCGCGAGGCCTTGCGGTAGGCGCGCGCGCAATCGGCGCTCGCCTCGGCCTTCAGCGGCGAGATCTCGCCGGGGAAGCGGGCGATGGCGTAATAGGTCTTCGCCTCGAGATATTCCTTGCGCGCGCCGGCGTGGTCGCCGGCCGCCTCGAGCCGGTCGCCCGCCTCCTCGTGCTGGCCGCCCGCCGCGCGCCAGAGCGGGACCCAGTCCTCCTCGGTCGTCGCCTCCAGCCGGCCGACCAGCGCCCTCAGCTCGCCGAGATCGTCGAACATCGAAAGCCAGCGGCGGTAGAAGCCGCCGTGCTGGACCTTGAAGGGGTCCTCGTCCGGCGCGAAGCCGGGTTCCTGTGGCTGGACGTTCATGGCTTCCTCCCGGCCGCAATCTCCGCCGCTGCCCGCCGGACGATCCGCTGCCGCGCCGGTCCCGTCAAGCTCAGGCCGGGGCGGCGCGCATGTAGTCCGGCAGCCAGGTGACGAGGCCCGGAAAGGCGATCAGGATGAAGACCATCGCGACCATGACGAGGAACATCGGCAGCGCCGCGGCGGCGATGTAGCCCATGTCGTGCCGCGTCATGCCCTGGAGCACGAAGAGGTTGAAGCCCACGGGCGGCGTGATCTGCGCCATCTCGACCACGACGACGACGAAGATGCCGAACCAGATCACGTCGATCCCGGCCTGCCGGATCATCGGCTCGACGATCGCCATGGTGAGCACGACGGAGGAGATGCCGTCGAGAAAGCAGCCGACCACGATGTAGAAGACGAGGAGCGCCATCAGGAGCTCGAAGCGCGAGAGCTCGAGCGCGGCGATCGCGGCGGCCGCCGCGCGCGGCAGCCCCGTGAAGCCCATGGCGAGCGACAGGAAGGCCGAGCCGGCGAGGATGAGCGCGATCATGGCGGAGGTGCGCGTCGCCCCCATCAGGCTGGCGGCGAAGCGCTCCCAGTCGAGCGAGCGCTGCGCCGCCGCGAGCGCGAGTGCGCCGAGAACGCCGAAGGCCGCCGCCTCCGTTGCCGTCGCGATGCCGAGATAGATCGAGCCGATCACCACTAAAATGAGGCCGAGCACGGGAAGGAGGAAGCGGCTCGCCGCCAGCTTCTCGCGGAAGCCCGTGCGCGGCTCCGGCGGCGGCAGCTCCGCCGGCCGCATCAGCGACCAGGCGATCACGTAGGCGGCGAAGAGGAGCGCGAGGACGAGCCCCGGCACGATGCCGGCGATGAAGAGCTTCGAGATCGATTCGTTGATCGTCACCCCGTAGACGATGAGGGTGAGCGAGGGCGGGATCATCAGGCCGAGCGTGGCGGCGCCGGCGAGCGTCCCGATCGTCATCCGCTCCGGATAGGCGCGCCGGCGGAGTTCCGGGATGGTCATGCGCCCGACCGTCGCAAGCGTTGCGGCCGAGGAGCCGGAAACGGCGGCGAAGAGCGTGCATCCGGCGATGTTGGTGTGCAGCAGCCGGCCCGGCAGCGGCGCCACCCAGGGGGCGAGCCCGCGGAACATGTCCTCGGAGAGACGGGTGCGGTAGAGGATCTCGCCCATCCAGATGAAGAGCGGCAGCGCGGTCAGCGACCACGAGGAGGAGGCCGTCCAGATCGTGGTGATCATGGCGTCGCCGGCCGGCCGGCTGGTGAAGAGGATCATGCCGGCATAAGCGACGCCGAGGAGCGCGAGACCGACCCAGACTCCGGAGGCGAGCAGGAAGAAGAGGATCGCGACGAAAAGGAGCGTGAGCTCGAACTCGTGCATTCCGGCTACTCCCCCTGCGCCTCGTCGAGCGTATCGGCGCGGATGCCGGACTCCCCGGTCGCGGCCAGCCGGACCAGATGGTCCAGGAAGCAGATGCCGAGGAGCACCGCGCCCGCCGCCATGGCGAGCTGCGGGATCCAGAGCGGCGTCGCGTCCTGACCCTGGCTGACGTCGCCGAAGCGGTAGGACCAGCGGACCGCTTTGACCGCGTACCACGCGAAGTAGAAGGAGAGACCGGTCCCGACCGCGAAGCACCAGAGCTCGGCGAAGAAGCGGAAGCGGCCGAGCCGCGCCAGGACGAGGCTGACCCGGATATGGACGCCGCGGTCGAACGCGTGCGCGAAGGCGAGGAAGGAGGCCGCCGCCATCGCGTAGCCGGCATATTCCCCGGAGCCTGGAAAGCGGATGCCGGTCCAGCGGGCCGCCATCTGGAGGAAGACGACGACGAGGATGCCGACCAGCGCGACGGCACCGGCCACCCCGCCGGCGAGATAGAGTGCGTCGAGCGCCCCGCGCAGCCTGCGGGCGAACCGGGGGAGCCCGCCCTCCTTGTTCACCGGCGCGGCCGGCGGAGCCGCCATCGTGGCCGGCTCACTTGCCCCGGTAAGCGTCGATGATCGCCTTGCCGTCGTCCCCCGCCTGCTTCAGCCATTCCCCGGTCATCACCTCGCCATATCCCTTGAGGTCGCTCGCGAGCGCATCGGCCGGCTTCTCGACCTTCATGCCGTTGTCGCTGAGCCCCTTCAGGGTCCGGCCGGTATAGTCCTTGGCCATCTGGAGCCCGCGCGTGGCGGCCTCGGCGGCGCAGTCCTCGACCGCCTTCCGGTCCGTCTCGGAGAGGCCCTCGAACGCATCCTTGTTGGCGAAGACCGTGTTGCGCGGCAGCCAGGCGTCGACCTCGTAGAAATAGCCGAGCTGCTCCCACACCTTGGAATCGTAGCCGGTGGCGCCCGACGAGATGAAGCTGTCGACGACGCCGGTGGCGAGCGCCTGGCTGAGCTCCGCCGCTTCGATCTGGACCGGCTGCATGCCGGCGAGCTCGGCGATCCGCGCGGTGGCGGCGTTGTAGGCGCGGAACTTCACCCCCTTGAGGTCCGCCGCCGAGGCGATCGGCTTCTTGGTGTAGAGGCCCTGCGGCGGCCAGGCGACCGAGTAGAGGTAGACGAGGTTCTGGCTGTCGAGCAGCGCCGCGACCTTCGGTTCGGCCGCGGTCCAGAGCTTCTCCGCATCGTCGAACGAAGTCGCCAGGAACGGGATCGAATCGACGCCGAAGAGGACGTTCTCGTTGGCATGCGCGGAGAGCAGCCGCTCGCCGATCGGCGCCTGCCCCGTCTGCACCGCCCGCTTGATGTCGTTGCCCTTGAAGAGCGCGCCGTTCGGGTGCGTGACGATGGTGACGGCGCCCTTGGTGGCGTCGGTCACGCACTTGCCGAACGCGGCGGCATTCTCCGAATGGAAGTTCGAGGCGGGATAGGCGAGCGGCATGTCCCAGGTTTCGGCGGCCGCGACGCCGGTCAGGAGCGCGGCGCCCGCCGCGGCGCCGGACAGGGCTTGGATCACTGATTTGAACGTCACGTCTCCCTCCATCGCTTCCTCCCGCAATAGAAGCGGTCGCGGAACGCCGGCGCAAGCCGGACTTGCGTCGAGGCGGGGGGATGATTGGAAAGGACCGCCCGGAACGCTGGACGGGCGGGGCGACGGCCTTGCGGAGGCGGCTCGTGGCGATTCAGAGCGCGGCGGTGCGGGCCATGCGCCGGACGACGCCCCTGAAGTGCTGGACCGCGCGGGAGCGGTCGCCGCGGCGGTAGACGATCTGGAGCGGCGCATTGATGCCGGGCGCCGCGATCGGCACGTAGACGACATTGCCGGCATCCATGCGCCGCATCGAGGCCGGCACGACCGAAATGCCGAAGCCGGCCGCGACCAGGCTCAGCGTCGAAAGCGTGCGCGGCGTCTCCTGGCCGACATGCGGGCTGAAGCCGGCCGCCACGCAGGCGGCGATGACGGTGTCGTAGAGGCCGGGACCGGCGGACCTGCGATACATCACGAACGTCTCCTCGGCGAGGTCGGCGAGCCGGATGCCGGCCTCCGGCGGATCGGCCGCCAGCCGGTGGCCGGCCGGGACCGCGAGCACCATCGGTTCGTCGAGAACGGATTCGAGCGCGAGTTCCGGCGCGACGCTCGACGGCGTCCGTACGAAGGCGATGTCGAGATGCTCGTGACGGACGAGGTCCGCGAGCTCCACCGTGCCCCATTCCTCCAGTCCGAGCGCGACCTCCGGCCACTCTTCCCGAAAGGCCCGGATCACCGCAGGCACGAAGGGATGGAACCCGGAGGAGCTCGTGAAGCCTGCCGCGAGACGGCCGAGCTCGCCGCGCGCCGTCCGCCGCGCCGCCTCGATCGCCCGGTCGAGCCGGCCGGTCAGGACGCGGCCCTCCTCCGCCAGCACCTTGCCGGCCTCGGTGAGCTCGACGCCCCGCGGCAGGCGGTGGATCAGCGGAACCCCGACGCGCTCCTCGAGCGCCCGGAGCTGGCGGGTGAGCGGCGGCTGCTGGATGCCCAGGCGTTCGGCGGCCCGCGTGATGGTGCCTTCGTCGGCGACGGCGACCAGGTAGGCCAGATGGCGCAGATCGATCATGTCCATACCTTCAGGGTATGCATTCCGCGCCTTCTATATATTGGACCCGGCCGCCGAGGAAGAGTATTCCTGACGGCAAGAGGTGATCGTACGCCTCGTCTTAAATCGGTTCTCCCAGTCATCTCGGCCGCGCGGTCGGCGAATTCCGCGCGTGCCTTTCTTCTTGAGGGGGCTTTCGGGAGTATCCGTGATCCTCTGGGAGAGGAACGACAGCTTTTTATGAACCGTGCGCCGGAATGATCCGGCGCGCGACGGGAGACTATCATGTCCGCGCACGCTTCTTCTGTTACCGGCGCACGGGTAAGCTCCATAGTCAGGCAGAGGTCGGAGCCCGCATGGCGGGCCGCGCTCGGCGCCATCCGGGCAGCGATCCGCATCGCCCAGGCCTTCGACGGCCATCGCCGCCCGTCCGAGGCGGACCTGGCGCGGCTCGGGATCACGGTCCCGATCGCCTGGCGCGACATTCCGCAGATCCGGGACTGAGCGGGTCAGCCCCCCGCGCACTCCACCACCGTCACGAGCTGGTCTGCCGCATCGGCGCTGGTGCCGGCGCGGATCTCGACGGGCCCGGAGGGCCATTCGGGCGTGAGGTCGGACCCGAGCACCCTGAAATCGTCCGGTCCGATCGTGGCGGTCGCGGTGACGGTGGCGCCGGCGCGGATCCAGAGCTGCGTCATCGCCTTCAGCGCCAGCACCGGACGGGCGACCGCACCGCGCAAGGGGCGCACGAAGAAGAACACCGTCGCCCAGCCGTCGGCGCCGCCCTCGTTGGCGACCTCCACGGCGAGCGAGACCGGCACGCCCGGCGCGCAGGGATGAGGGGCGGCGCGCAGGTTCGCGAGCGCGAAGCGCGTGTAGGAGAGGCCGTGTCCGAACGGAAAGAGCGGTCCGACCGGCGCGTCCAGATATTTGCTCGTGTAATGCTGCGGGCCTGCGGGCCGGCCGGTCGGGCGCTCCGCATAGAAGATCGGGATCTGGCCGACCGAGGCGGGCCAGCTCACCGCGAGCCGGCCGGACGGGTTCCACCGTCCGGTGAGGATGTCGGCGACGGCGTTCCCCGCTTCGCTGCCCGGGAACCAGATGGCGAGCACCGCGTCGGCCTTCTCGACGAGCCAGGGCACGACGAGCGGGCGGCCCGAGGCGAGGAGCACGACCACCGGGCGGCCGAGCGCCAGCACCGCTTCGGCGAGCATCCGCTGGCAGGCTGGCAGGACCGGCTCGGCACGGCTTGCCGCCTCCCCGCTCATGCCTGCCGCCTCGCCGAGGCAGAGAAGGACGAGATCGGCCCCGCGCGCGGCCGCGAGCGCCGCCTGCAGGCCGCCGAGATCCGGATCGTCGATGGCGACGCCGGGCTCGTGGGTGATGGAGGCGTCTGGCAGCGCCGCCCGCAGTCCCGCCACGAGGCTCACCGCCTCGCGGCCGTCGCCCGCCCCGTACCACGGCCCGAGCATCTCGGGGGCGGCATCGGCGAGCGGCCCGACCATCGCGATCCGCGCCGCGTCCGGCCCGATCGGAAGGACCGGCCGCTTCAGGCTGAGGAGGACGATCGCGCGCCGCGCCGCCTCGCGCGCGAGCGCGCGGGCCGCCCCGGCT
>NZ_SPKJ01000036.1 GCF_009866965.1 Propylenella binzhouense
CGGCCCCGCGCGCGTCGCCGCCCGCCCTGTCGGCAGGCCGCGCGGCTTCGGCCGCCGCAGGCGCGCCGCTCGCCCGGGCGAGGACGAGGATCGAGGGAAGGCCCGCGAAGAGGAGAGCGGCGAAGAGACCGGCAAATGCGGTGAGGTTCGCGCCGGCGAAGACGCCCGGCAGGAGCATCGCGCTCGCCGCGACATATCCGGCCAGCATCGCCAGGCCGATCCGGTTGGCGAGCCTCGCATGCCCGGTCCGGGCGGCATGCGCGACGCCGAGATTGGCCACCGCGATGGCGGCCGGCACCGCAACCGGCGCCTCCGATCCGATCGAAAGCAGCAGCAGGAAGGGCAGCGCGAAGAGGCCGGCAAGGCCCGTCGTGACGAGCGCCGCGATCTCGGCCTCGGCGAGCGCGGGCGCCGCGCGCCGAAGGGCGCCGCCGCTCCGCCGTCTGGCGGAGCCGGAGCGGCTGACATGTCCGTTGACGCCGTCCTCGATCGCGAGGGTCATCAGGTTACGCCTGGTTTTGGTTAATCGCCGCCCGACCATCGCGATCGAGCTTTAAGGAAACTTGAACCGGCCCGGTCCGGCGGGCGCTGCAACAGGTCCAGGCCGGGATACTTTTCATCAGGGTTAAGCGTTCGTTTCCATCCTTCCGAGGTGGAGAACGGTAGGGTAACCGCTGACTTAAGCTTGATAGTGCGATTTTATATCAATCGCATGCGGGCGGCAAACCTGGACTTCAGACGGATATGCTCAAATGCGCGGCAATTCGGACGAATAGAGATCCGAGCGCAGGTCAGGCATGTTCGTTCTCAGGTCGCTGTTCTGGCTCACCATGCTCGTCATGGTGCTTCCGCCTGCGGAGGGCGCGGATGCGCCGCCCCGCGTCAGCCTCTTCAACGCCGTGATCGCGGCACAGGCGCTCGTGCAGGATGTCGGCGCCATCTGCGAGCGGAATCCCGGCGCCTGTTCGGTCAGCCGCGACGCGCTCGCCCTTGTCGGGCGCAAGATCGAGACCGGCGCCAATATCGTCGAGGCGGGGGTCGCGCGCGAGCGCGGGACCGACCACGGCACGCTCCGGCCGGCGGACCTCGCGCCCGCCTGGTCGCTCGGCGAGCCCCGCCCGCCGCGCGGCTGAGACCGCCGCAGCGCGGCGCAGGCTTGCTGCGGCGTCCGGCACGTCCTAGCTAGACGGCTGAAACCATGGGCAGCCGATGGCCATAGAGACCCTCATCGACGACTTCCAGTTCCTGGACGACTGGGAGGACCGCTATCGCTACGTCATCGAGCTCGGCCGCACGCTCGAGCCGCTCGGCGCGGACGAGCGGACCCCCGCGAACAAGGTGCTCGGCTGCGCGAGCCAGGTCTGGCTCGTCACCGAAATTGCCGGCGAAGGCGATCCCGTGCTCCGCTTCCGCGGCGACAGCGACGCCCTCATCGTCCGCGGCCTGATCGCCGTCCTGCTCGCCATCTATTCCGGCAGACCGGCCTCCGAGATCCTCGCCGTCGACGCCGAGGCGGTGTTCGCGAAGCTCGGCCTGCGCGAGCATCTGACGTCGCAGCGCTCGAACGGCCTCTCCTCGATGGTCGCGCGCATCCGCCGCGACGCCGCCGCCGCGCTCGCCTGAGTCACGCGATCGTCGGGCGGTAGTCCGCCGCGCCCCAATGGCGGACGCCCTTCGATCGCTGCGGACCTTCGGCGGCTTCGCAGAGCCCGTAATGCCGCGAGAGCGCCGAGAGCGCGAGCTTCAGCACCAGCTTGGCGGAGCGCGCCGGCCACTCCCGCTCCCGCTCGACCGTCTCCAGCCCCTTCAGGAAGCAGCAAATGTCGAGGAGCACGCCGGCGAATTCGGGACCGACGGCGGCGACCGCCTCGTCCACCCGGATCCGGGCCGCGAGCGAGGCATCCGTCAGGTCGGCGGTGCCGCCGCGTCCGCCCGTCCGCCGGCCCGAGGTCACGGTTGCGGACCAGCTCGCCGTCATCCGCGGCTGCAGCTGCGCCCGCTCGAAGTCGGCCCGCAGGCGCTCGGCCGCGGCGACCGCCGCACTGCCGAGATAAGGCGGCCTGCCGGCCCTCTTCTGCGCGAGCGTCGCGACCGGGCTCTCGTCGGCGTTCCGGAGGATCGGCGGCCGGTCCCCGCCATTCTCGCCGCCTGCCGCGACGAGCGTCGCGTGCTGCGCGCGATAGGGGTCCGGGCCGGGCGTCATGCGCGCGAGCAGGCTCGCCGCCTCCGGCTGCGGGCGAAGGCGGCCGTCCCTTTCCGCCGCCAGGACGCCGCGCGCGAGGAGCGAACGAACGAGCGCGCCGGAGAGGCGGAGCACGCCCGGCCGATCCGCACGCGCGAGTTCGATCCCGCCGTCCGCCGTCCGCTCGATGAGCCGGTCCGGGCGCGCGGCGAACAGTGCGAGCGCCTCTCTCAGCTTCGCTTCGGCCTTGGCGCTCCCCTTCACGCGCCGCCCCCGGACTGGAAGGCGGAGACCCAGAGCTCCAGGGCGGCAGAGAGATAGTCGAGCAGCCGGTCGAAGGCCGGGTCGTCGCGCCGGTCCTCGATCCGCGCGATCGCATGCGCCACCGTCGTCCGGTCCCGCCCGAACTGGCGGCCGATCGCCGAAAGGCTGAAGCCGAGCGAGGTGTGGGCGAGATACATCGCGATCTGCCGCGCGGCCGATTCCTTCGCCGTGCCGCGCCGGCGCGCGCGGACGGCGTCGCGCCTGACCCTCAGCGCCGCCACGACGAGCGTCTCCGCCGCCCGGCAGCCGCTTGCCACCTCCCCTGCCGAATCGTCCCGCCCGCCCCTTCCCGGCCGTCCGGCGATATCGAGATCCGTCATGCCCGTCTCCGTAATAGGAATATGATCCTATTACACCTGCAACCGGGGAACGGGGATAAGTTTTGCCCGGCGGGGACAGGCGGGGCGGCGGTCCCCGCCTCCCGGCGGCGGGCGATCATCGGCCGAAGACCACCGATGACGGAGACGATCATGCCGGCCGGCCCGCATGGAACAGGACGCCTGGAACCCGCGGCGAGGAGGGTCGTCGCCATTGCGGCGCGCGCCGGCGCCGCACGCTACGACCGCATGCGGCACCTGCCCGGGCTCATCCGCTTCGTTCCCGAGGACAAGGATCCCGTGGCGGAGACGGAGCGCATCTTGGCACTCCTCGCCCGCGCGCTCCGCGCGGAGCGCAATCGGGCGCGGGCGGGCCACTGGACCTACGATCTCAACCGGCACATAGCGCTGCACCAGGCGCAGCGCGCCGAGGCCGAGCGGCTTTCCGCCCTCCGCGCCGGCGGGCCCGCCGCGGCGCGGGAGCCGTGCGCGGCCCGGCCCGAACGGCCTTAGCCGTCCTGGCCGCGCTTCTGGCCGAGGCCCATCTCCTTGGCGAGCTGCGAGCGCGCCTGCGCATAGTTCGGCGCCACCATCGGATAGTCCGCCGGCAGGCCCCACTTCTCGCGATATTGCTCGGGCGTGAGATTGTAGTGCGTGCGCAGGTGCCGCTTGAGGGACTTGAACTTCTTACCGTCCTCGAGGCAGATGATGTAATCCGGCATGACCGACTTCTTCGGCGGCACCGCCGGCTTCGGCGGCTCGGCCTCGGGCTCCGCCTTCCCGCCGGAGCTGCGCACCAGCGCCGAATGCACCTGGTTGATCAGGCCGGTCAGCTCCGCCGAGGAGATGCTGTTGTTGCTCACATAGGCGGAGACGATCTCCGCCGTCAATTCGATCAGACTGTCCTGATCCACAGATTCGATCATGTCGATCTCCGTTCCGTTCCAGAATGGTGCAAGCGTATGGGAAGGGCATTCTGCCCGCTGACTGTCGTCTAGCAGCGGTTGCCGGCGATATCTACCGTCCGAGTGCAGAAACTACGTGAGATGAAGAGACGCAGTCGGCGGGCCGGAGGTGCATGCGTGGCCTGCAGCGACCAAGCGGCCGATGCCATCATCTTCTTCCTTAGCCGGGAGTGTGGCGAAAGTTGAGCAGCGCCCGTCGATCAATCCGTTATTCGGGACGCCTGCCGGCGCGTGACCTCGTCGAGCGTCGTGCCCGGCCAGGGCCGCAGGCCCGCGGTCACGGCCGCGCGGGCGAGGAGATGCGCGGAGACGGGCGCGGTCAGGAGCAGGAACACGATGCCGGCGAGCGCACGCGTGATCACGCCGACCTGCATCGCCTCCACGGCGAGCGCGAGCAGGATGATGCCGGAGCCGATCGTGCCCGCCTTGCTCGCCGCGTGCATGCGCGTGTAGAGGTCCGGCAGCCGAAGCACGCCGATCGCCCCGACGAGCGCGAAGAGGGCCCCGATCACGACCAGGAGCCCCGAGAGGACGGCGAGAATATCCGCGATCATGGCCCTTCCTCGGGTGTCTTTCCGCCGTCCCCCTCGGCGCGGACGGCGTAGAAGCGGGCGAGCGCCACCGTGGCCAGAAAGCCGACCAGCCCGACCGCGATGGCGATGTCGACATAGAGATAATAGCCGGTCTTCACGCCGATCATGGCGATCAGGCCGATGCCGAGCGTGGTGATGAGGTCGAGCGAGAGAATGCGGTCGGCGAGGCTCGGGCCGAGCACGAGCCTTATCACCAGGAGCGCGTAGGCGACCGACAGGAGCACCAGCGCGATGTCGATGCAGACGTCGAGGAAGCCGAGGGCGCTCACCGGAACGCCTCCATGATCCGGCGCTCGAAGCTCTGGGCGATGTCGCGCTTCATCGCTTCCGGATCCGGCACGTCGATGGCGTGGACGAAGATGTAGCGGCGGTCGGACGAGACGTCGACCGAGAGCGTGCCCGGCGTCAGCGTGATGAGATTGGCGAGCAGCGTGATCTCGTAGTCGCGGTCGACCCGGAGCGGATAGGCGACGATGCCCGGATGGAGCGGCATCTTCGGCTGGACGACGATCCACGCCACCTTCAGCCCCGATTTCAGCAGCTCGTAGAGAAAGACGAGCACGAGGGCGATGATCCGCCTGCTGCGGTCGAAATAGCGCCTCGTCCCGACCTGGTCCCGGATGAACCAGAGCGCGAAGCTGCCGAGGGCGAAGCCGAACACGATGTTCGGCAGGGCGAAATTGGTGGTGACCGCCGCCCAGGCGAGCGCGAACAGGATGTTGACGGGGAAGAGGCCGCTCACGGCCCGCCCCCGAAGACGGACCGGATGTAGGCCGCCGGGTCGAGCAGGCCGAGGGCCGCCCCGTCGGTGAGCGACATCAGCGGGTCTGGGAAGAGGCCGATCAGGATCGCGAGGGCGGCGAGGAATGCGACCGGAAGCGTGAGGCCCAGCATCTCGGCGGCCGGAAGCGGCCGGGGAAGCGCCTCCGCGCCGTCCGGCGTGCCGGCCGCCCCGCCGCGCCAGAACGCCATGCCGAAGGCGCGCCCGCCCGCGATCGTGGTGAGGAAGCCGGAAAGGAGGACGGCGGCGGCGAGCCACCAGCGGCCCGCCTGGAGGGCGGCCTCGGTGATCAGCACCTTCGGCCAGAAGCCCGAGAAGGGCGGGAGCCCTCCAACGGCGAGCACGAGCACCAGCACGATCGCCGCGAGCGCGGGCGCGACCGCGTAGAGCCCGCCGGTCTCGCGCAGATCGAAGGAGCCGCCGATGCGCCCCGCCACGCCCGCGCCGAGATAGAGCGCCGCGCTGACGATCATGGAATGGACGGCGTAGAACGCCGCGCCGGCGAGGCCGAGCTGGGAACCGAGCGCGATACCGGCCAGCATCGCGCCGATCCCGCTGATCACGAAATAGCCGAGCATGCGGCGGAGGTCGGACTGCGCGATCGCGCCGAGGCCGGCCCCGATCATGGTGACGATCGCGACCCAGAGGATGACGTCGCCGAAGACCGCCCGCTGCGCCGGCATGAGCATGACGAGCACGCGGAGCAGCGCGTAGACGCCCACCTTCGTGAGAAGGCCCGCGAACAGCGCCGCCGCGGAGATGGCCGGCGTGTGGTAGGAGGCCGGCAGCCAGAAATGGAGCGGGAAGGCGGCCGCCTTCATCGCGAAAGCGAGGATGAAGAGCGCGGCGATCGTGTTGATCGGGGCCGCCTCGCCGAGGCCGCGGATCCGGTCGACGAGGTCGGCCATGTTGAGGGTGCCGGCGACGCCGTAGAGATAGCCGATGGCGACCAGGAAGAGCGTCGTCGCGAGCAGGTTGAGGATGGCGTAGCGGATCGCGCCGTCGAGCTGCTCCCGGCTGTTGCCGAGAACGATCAGGCCGAACGAGGCGATGAGGAGCACCTCGAACCAGACGTAGAGATTGAAGATGTCGCCGGTCAGGAACGCGCCGCATACCCCGGTCATCATCAGCGTCAGGCACGGATAGAAACCGTAGCGCCGCAGGCCTTCCGGCACGTCGCGCATGGCGTAGACGGCGACCGCGAGCGCGACGACCGAGGCCGCGAGCGCGAAGGTCGCGCCGAGCACGTCGGCGCTGAACGAGATCCCGAAGGGCGGCAGCCACCGCCCCATCGTCATCGTGATCGGCCCCGACACGGCCACCCGCGCGAGGAGCAGCGCGTTGTTGGCGACGAGCGCGGCCATGGCGGCGATCGCGATCAGCGGCTGCAGCCGCGGAAAGTTCCGCAGCATCACGAGCACGGCGCCGGCGAGCACCGTCACCATGACCGGCGCGATCACCAGGTAGTCGGCGAGCGGCGTCGGGGCGAGCACCAGCGCCCGCGCGAGGTCGACCGTTCCCGGCATCGCCATGTCAGTAGCCCTCCGGCGGCACGGGACCGCCGAGCGGCTCGGCGACCTTCAGCTCCGGCGTCTTGTCGGAACCGATCGCCTGGTAGGCCCGGAAGACGAGCACCAGGATGAAGGCGAAGAGCGAGAAGGAGATCACGATCGCGGTCAGGATCAGCGCCTGCGGCAGCGGGTTCGCGGTCACGCCGTCGGGAACGAGCGCGCCTTCCGGGATGATCGGCGGCACCTCCCGGAAGATCCGGCCGCTCACGAAGATGAGGAGGTTCACCCCGTTGCTGAGGATCACGAGGCCGATCAGGATCCGGATCAGCGAGTTGGAGAGCATCAGGTAGATGCCGCCGCCGAAGAAGAACCCGACGAGGATGGCGATCGGCGCCTCCATCAGCGTTCCTTCTCCTCCAGCGTGAGCGCGATGGCGCTGATCGCGCCGACCACGACGAAATAGACGCCGATGTCGAAGACGACCGGGGTGGCGACCGGGATCTCGGCGCCGAAGACGTGCGGGGTCCACCACAGCCCGGTGAGGAAGGGCACGCCGAGGAGGAGCGACGGCAGTCCGGAGGCGGCCGACAGGAAGAGCCCGAAGCCGGAGATCGCGGTCGGGGTGAAGACGAGCGCGTGGCGGACGGCGGTGACCCCGCAGGCGATGCCGTAGATCGCGATGGCGGAGGCGGCGATCAGGCCGCCGATGAAGCCGCCGCCCGGGGCATTGTGTCCGCGCAGCAGCACGAAGATGGAGAAGAGCACCATCAGCGCCGTCAGGTAGGGCGCGATCGTGCGGAAGATGATCGTCCTCACGCGCCCTCTCCCGCCTCGTCCGCCTTGCCGCGGGTGCGGACCCGGAGGAGCGCGAGGATGGCGAGCCCCGCCACCATCACGACGCTGATCTCGCCGAGCGTGTCGAGGCCGCGGAAGTCGACGATGATCACGTTGACGATGTTGTGGCCGTGGGCGATCGCCCGCGAGTTCTGCGCGAAGAAATCGGAGAGGCGCGAATCGAACGGCGCCTCCGTCGCCGCGAGGAGCAGGAAGCCGAAGCCGACGCCGCAGCCGATTGCGACGATGCCGTCCTTCACGAATTCAGGCACCGAGCGGTGGTCGGAGGGCGACAGCGAGAGCCGCGTCATGGCGAGCGTCAGGATCACCACCGAGAGCGTCTCGACCATGAACTGCGTGAAGGAGAGGTCCGGCGCGCCGTAGAGCATGAAGAGCATCGCGACCGCGAAGCCCTGCGCGCCGAGCGAGACGATCGCGGTCAGCCGCTGCTTGGTTCCGAGCACGACCGCGACCCCGCCCACCGCGAGGAGGATCATCGCCGTCTCCGCGATCGACGGCATCGCGAAGGCCGGCCAGCTCGGCCACTCGTCGAAGAGGCCCATCGGCACGAGGAGGGCGATCGCCGTCATCGCCATCGTGACGAAGATGTACATCTCCAGATTGCCGGTCTGGATGGTGCGCGTGACGAGCGCCGCGAACCGGCTGAGGCCCGCGATCGCCTGGTCGAAGCCGCGGTCGGGGCCCCAGCCGATGGCGGCGAGGACACGCGCCACGGCGCCGCGGATCGCTGCGAGCCGCCACAGCACGAGAATGCCGAGCGCCATCGTCGCGAGCGACAGCGCGAAGGCGAGATTGAGGTGGATCGCGGCCGAGACCGTCGCGCCGCTCGCCGCGCCGGCGATCGCAAGCGTCGCCGGCAGCAGCAGGCTGCGGCCGGTCCAGGCGCCGAAGAGGATCGCGGCGATCCCGCAGAGCGCGAGTACGGCCGGACCGAGCCAGAGCCCGGCCGGGCCCTGGTGGACATGCGGGTTCGGCGCCCGGCGCCGGCCGAAGAAGGGCAGGATGGCGACCGCGAAGCCGGCCGCGAACATGAGCGCGTTTCCGATCACGGCCGCGAACAGGGCGGCGAAGGCGAGCCCCGAGCCGTGGGCGAGCGCCTCGTACATGGTCTCCTTGCCGAAGAAGCCGATCGTGAGCGGCAGGCCGCCCATGGAGGCCGCGGCGCCGAGCGCGGCCGCGAGCGTGATCGGCATCTCGCGGGCGAGCCCGCCGAGCGCCGCGACCTGGCGCGTGCCGGCCTCGTGGTCGATCCCGCCGACCACCATGAAGAGCCCGCCCTTGAAGAGCGAATGGGCGAGGAGATAGGTGGCGGCGCCGAGAATGGCGCCTTCCGCCCCCGCCCCGGTCAGCATCACGAGCAGGCCGAGCGAGGCCATGGTCGTATAGGCGAGCAGCATCTTCAGGTCGGTCTGCCGGACCGCCAGAAGCGCGCCGGCGACGAGCGTGACGCCGCCGAAGATCGGCAGCACCGTCATCCAGGCAACGGTGTCGCCCAGCACCGGGTTGAGCCGCATCAGGAGATAGACGCCGGCCTTCACCATGGTCGCCGAATGGAGATAGGCGGAGACCGGGGTCGGCGCCTCCATCGCGTTCGGCAGCCAGAAGTGGAACGGGAACTGCGCCGACTTGGTGAAGGCGCCGCCGAGCACGAGGACGAGGATCGCGGGATAATAGGGGCTGGCGCGGAGCGCCCCGCCCGCGGCGAGCACCTCGGAAAGCGAGCCCATCCCGGTCGTCGCCATCACCAGCAGGAGCCCGGCGAGGAGAGCGAGCCCGCCGCCGCTGGTGACGACGAGGGCCTGGTAGGCCGCGCGCCGGGCCGCCATCCTGTTGTGGTCGAAGCCGATCAGCAGGAACGAGCTGATCGAGGTCATCTCCCAGAACACGAAGAGCGCCAGGAAGTCGTCCGCGAGCACGAGCCCGAGCATCGAGCCCATGAAGAGGAGCATGAAGCCGAAGAACCGTCCCTGCTGCGGGTGGCCCTTCAGATACGGCCCGGAATAGATGACGATGAAGGTGCCGATGCCGCTGATGAGGAGCGCGAAGAGCAGGCTCAGGCCGTCGATCCGGAACGAGAGGTCGATGCCGTAGCGCTCCGACCAGCGCACCGCCCCGCTCAGCACCTCCCCCGCCGCCACGGCCGGCACGAGCCGCAGGAAATGCAGGAAGATCGCCGCCGGCACGATCGCCAGCACCCAGCCCGCAGCCCCGCCGAACGCCCGCTTCGCCGCCGGCGCGAGCGCGGCTGCGACGAACGGCGCGGCCATGGCGAGGAAGGTCCAGTCGGAGGGTTGGCCCGGCATCCGGTTCGGGAAGGTCGATGTTGCCGGACCGACATAAAGGGCCGTTCCGCAGCCGGCAACCCGTCAGCAATTGAAACAATCCGGGAGGAGCTCTGCTCCCGGCACAGCCCGCCCGAAGGGGGGCGCTCCGCCCGGCCCGGCCGCCGGCAGGACGGCTCAGACGGCCCGCCGCCCCGCCGCGTCGATGACGATCTCGCCGTCCTCCTTCGCGAACGGGCCGATCTCCGGATCGGGCAGGAGGTCGAGCACGGCCTCCGAGGGCCGGCAGAGCCGCACGCCCTTCTCCGTGACCACGATCGGGCGGTTGATCAGGATCGGATGCGCCAGCATCGCGTCGATGATCTGGTCGTCGCCGAGGCCGGGATCGTCGAGCCCGAGCGCGTCGTAGGGCGTGCCCTTGCGGCGGAGCAGCGCGCGCGGCGCGATCCCCATCGCGGCGATCAGCGCGACGAGCCGCTCCCGGCTCGGCGGCGTCTGCAGATACTCGATCACCTCCGGCTCTTCCCCGCTCTGCCGGATCATGGCGAGCACGTTCCGCGAGGTGCCGCAGGCCGGATTGTGATAGATCGTGATCGTCATCTCATGTCCCCTGCGCAGGGCCGGCCGCCTCGGCGAGCGCGCGCCGCAGTGGCTTGTGGCTGGGATGGAGGAGCCATCCGAACACCCCGACCGCGAGGATTGCGCCGGCGACCTCCGCCACCGCGAAGCCCGGCAGGTCGACCGGCCTGATCCCGCTGAACGTATCCGTGAAGGCCCGGCCGATCGCAACCGCCGGATTGGCGAAGGAGGTCGACGCGGTGAACCAGTAGGCCGCGGTGATGTAGAGCCCGACCAGCGTCGGGATCGCCGCGGCGTTGAAGCGGAGCCCCCCCAGGATGACGCCCACGAGCCCGAAGGTCGCGACGATCTCGGACCACCACTGGGCGGGGCCGGTGCGCACCGTCTGCGCGATCTGGAGGACGGGCAGGTCGAACATCAGGTGCGCCGCGGCCGTCCCCGCCAGCGCGCCGGCGATCTGCGCGATCGCGTAGGCGGCCGCCATTCCCCGCGCGATCGACCGCCGCAGCGCGAAGGCGATCGTCACGGCCGGGTTGAAATGGGCGCCGGAGACCGGGCCGAGCACGGTGATGAGCACCACCAGGACGGCGCCGGTCGGGATCGTGTTGCCGAGGAGCGCGACGGCGTCGTCGCCCGTCAGCCGGTCCGCCATGATCCCGGAGCCGACCACCGTCGCCACGAGAAGCGCGGTTCCGAGCGCCTCGGCGACGAGGCGACGGATGGGGTCGAACGCCTCCATCCGGCTTCAGGCCGCCGATTCCCGTTGCGAGGCCGGCGCCTCCCGCCGTTCGCCGATCTCGTCGAGCCGGGTCTGCAGCGAAAGCCGGTCGAGGCTTCGCAGCGGCAGGCTCGTGAAGGCAGCGATCCGGTTGGTCATCATCCGGCAGGTGTCGGCGAAGGCGGCGCGTTTGACGGCTTCGGTGCCTTCCACGGCCGCCGGATCCGGCATGCCCCAATGCGCGGTGATCGGCTGGCCCGGCCAGATCGGGCAGACCTCGTTCGCCGCGTCGTCGCAGACCGTGAAGACGAAATCCATCACCGGCGCGCCCGGCTCGGCGAACTCGTCCCAGCTCTTCGAGCGCAGGCCCTCGGTCGGATAGTTGAGGCTCCGGAGAAGGTCGAGCGCATAGGGGTGGACGGCGCCCTTCGGGTGCGAGCCGGCCGAGAACGCCCGGAACCTGCCCTGCCCGTAGCGGTTCAGGACCACCTCCGCGATGATCGAGCGGGCGGAGTTCCCGGTGCAGAGGAAGAGAACGTTGTAAACAGGATCAGCCATCGACATCCTCCCGCGTCTCGCAGCACGGCGCGAGTGCGGTCACGAGTGGACCGCACACTTCCGGCCGACCGCCGCAGCAATCCTTCACGAGATAGGTGGCGAGCTCGCGCACGCGCTCGAGCCGGGCGCGGTAGATGATCGACTGGCTGCGCCGCTCGCCCGCCACGAGGCCGGCGCGCGCAAGCACCGCGAGATGGCTCGACATCGTGTTGTGCGGCACCGCGAGCCGGCGCGCGACCTCGCCGGCCGGCAGGCCCTCCGGCTCGTTCTCGACGATCAGCCGGAAGGCGTCGAGCCTGGTCGGCTGCGCCAGCGCCGCGAAAGCGAGCACCACGTCTTCTTTGTCCATATGTCTACTATTATCGACACGTGGACCGCCCGTCAATCGGCGCCGGACCGGGAAACGGGCCGGCCCGCCGGGCGGCGGGCCGGCCTGCGGTCAGGTTTCTTCGGATTGCGCGACAGGCTCTCGGGCGGAAGAGCGCGATGCCGCCTGAAGACTCTGGAGGAAGGGGATGCTCGGCGCGAAGAAGAACTCGCCGCCCTTCATCGTCACGAAGCCGTTCATCAGGAATTCCGTCTCGTGAGTGTCGCGCAATGGAGCTTTGTCTTTGACTTCTCCGCCCCATTCGGCACGCCAGCGCTGCTTAATTGGCGCTTTCCGGGGCGGATTCGCTTGGTTGTCGGGCTTGAATTGCCCGATCAGCGGGTCGAGCCCGACCCCGTCCTTCAGGAAGTTTTCGCTATTCGCCCAGAATCTCTGCATGAAGCCGAACTGTTTCGGGATGCTCGACTGGAAGCACATGAAGAGAAGGCCGACGCCTTCCGACGGAAGCGCCGAGATGTCCTGCGCCGCCTGCGGGTGCTCCGGCCGATCCCCGTAGGTGATGCCGCGCCGCGTGATGCGGCGGTCACGCTCGGGTGGAATACCATCTATCTTCGGCGCCTCGCCGCGCGGATTGGTCTTGCGGATATGGGCCTGGAACGGGCATTTCAGCCCGGCGCCGTCGCCGCCATAGTTGAAGTTGTTCTCCTTCGCGGGGATGAAGCCGTCTGCCCGGGACACCACGACGGGCGTGCCGTCCTCGAACCGCCCGACGGCCATCGCCCCCGCGCGCTCCCGCTCGCCCTGAGGCAGCTTCAGCGCGTCGGCCAGCGCCTGCTCGGCCAGCTTGAAGCCGCGGACGTTCTGCTCGAGCTTGCGGAAGACGAAATAGCTGCCGAACGCCTCCGCGTCGTCCGCCAGAACGTCCGGCACCAGCACAAGGCCCAGCGAAGCGAACGGGGGGAACTCCTTGGTGCCGCCTCCACCGGCTTCGACGAGATTGCCGTCTCTTCGGATCGGGTTGCCGGAGGCATCGCGCTCGAAATCCCAGGTCGTGTAGAGCGGCTGGCTCCGCCCGTCGACATAGCCGAAATGCTCGATTCCCTCGCCCCCGGCGGTCCTCAGCGCCTCGCCGCGCTCGACATGCGCGAGCGTTCCGTCCGGCAGGCTGGTCAGGACTTCCCCGCACCGGCGCAGCAGAAATTGCTCGTCGTCGTCGGCGACGATCAGGAGAAGGTCGAGATCGCTTTCTCGGAACGGCTCCTCCCACTCGGCGGGGGGCGGGTCCTGCAATGCGTCGACCGCGCCCCTGGCGCCGCCGAGAAAGCTCGCTTGGACCTGCGGCTGGGCGGCGTCATCGAATGCGGCGCTCAGACGGTCCTCGTCGAACCCGAGCTTCCGGTAACCGGTCGCCGAAATCAGCAGCATCCGGAACGTCTCGCCCGGCACCTTCAGCGTCTTGAAGCGGCGCCGCTCCGTCTCCTGCTTGGCCGCCGAGGTCACGCCCGCCGCGAGCCGCGAGACCAGCGCCTTCGCGCCGTCCACGTTCCCCGGCAAGGTGATGAAGATGTTTGCGGTGTGATCGCGGCCGTGGCCGTTGATGATGTTGCCCTGAAGCTTCTCGCTCCAGGGTAGCGATTCCGGCGTCAACGGGTCGACCGGATCGGCGTTGTCCAGTTCTAGTGGCATGTGAGCCCCCCTCCCTATGCGGCGAATCCCCTCTCCGCCGCCGGCCGGATGCGCCTTCGGAATGCCGCTCGGGTTCAGCTCGGCAATCCGGAGCGTCTCGGTCCGTGCGACCCATCATTATTGCAACCACTACGAGTGTCAATAAAATACAACTTCAATTTGCGTGCCTGGAGATGCTGGCGCCCGCTTGCCGGCGCCGCCGTTTCCTCCTACGTCCGGCGCGCCATGCCGAACATCCCCGCCCCGCCCGTCGCCGAAAGGCGCCCCGTCACGCTCGCCCGCCACGGCCATGTCCGCACCGACGACTATGCCTGGCTGCGGGCCGACAACTGGCAGGAGGTGATGCGCAACCCGGCCGCGCTCGCGCCGGACATCCGCGCCTATCTGGAGGCCGAGAACGCCTATTTCGCCGCCGCGATGGCGGATACCGAAGCGCTGCAGGACACGCTCTTCCGGGAGATGCGCGGGCGCATCAAGGAGGACGATTCGACCGTCCCCGCCGCCGACGGCCGCTATGCCTACGCCACCCGCTATGTCGAGGGCGGACAGCATCCGCTCTTCGTGCGCACGCCGCGCGACGGCGGTCCGGAGGAGATCCTCCTCGACGGCAACGCGCTCGCCGAGGGCCGCGCCTATTTCAGGATCGGCGGGGTCGCGCATGCGCCCGATCATTCCAAGCTCGCCTGGGCGCATGACGATGCCGGCTCGGAATTCTACCTCCTGTCGGTCCGCGATCTCGCCTCCGGCCACGACCTCGCCGACCAGATCGCCGATACGAGCGGCGGCGCCGTCTGGTCGGCCGACGGACGCCACCTCTTCTACGTCCGGCTCGACGCCAATCACCGGCCGTCGCGCGTCTTCCGCCACCGGCTCGGGACCGCGGCGAGCGAGGACGTCCTCGTCTATGAGGAGCCGGATCCGGGCTTCTTCGTCGGCCTCGGCAAGACCCGGTCGCGGCGCTTCATCGTCATCCACGCGCACGACCACGAGACGGCCGAGGTGCGCCTCGTCCCGGCGGAGGATCCGGAGGCCGCGCCGGTCCTCGTCGCGGCGCGCGAGCCGGGCGTCGAATACAGCGTCGACGAAGGCGGCGGCACGCTCTTCATCCTGACCAATCTCGGCGCCAAGGATTTCAAGATCGTCACCGCGCCGGTGGCGGATCCCGGCCGC
This sequence comes from Propylenella binzhouense, assembly GCF_009866965.1. Lineage (GTDB taxonomy): Bacteria > Pseudomonadota > Alphaproteobacteria > Rhizobiales > Afifellaceae > Propylenella > Propylenella binzhouense. Next base: position 14,850 of record NZ_SPKJ01000036.1, read on the forward strand.
GCGGCCTGGACCGACCTCGTCCCGCACCAGCCGGGCCGCCTCATCCTCGGGCACGACGTGCTCGCCCGCCATCTCGTCCGGCTCGAGCGCGTCGACGGCCTGCCGCGCATCGTGATCCGCCGCCGCGCCGATGGCGCCGAGCATGCCGTCGCCTTCGCCGAGGAGGCCTATTCGCTCGGCCTCTCCGGCGGCTTCGAGTTCGACACCGACTGGCTGCGCTTCACCTATTCATCGCCGGCGACCCCGGCGCGCGTCTTCGACTACCAGATGGAGACGCGCGAGCGGGTGCTGCGCAAGGAGCAGGAGGTCCCCTCCGGCCACGACCCCTCGCTCTACGTCACGCGCCGGGTGCTTGCGCCGGCGCCGGACGGCGAGCTCGTGCCCGTCTCGCTCCTCTACCGCAAGGAGACGCCGCTCGACGGCACGGCGCCCTGCCTGCTCTATGGCTACGGCGCCTACGGCATCGCGATCCCCGCCGGCTTCTCGACCTCCCGGCTCTCGCTCGTCGATCGCGGCTTCGTCTACGCGATCGCCCATGTCCGCGGCGGCAAGGACAAGGGCTATGCCTGGTACGAGGCCGGCAAGCGCGAGCGGAAGGCGAACACCTTCACGGATTACGTCGCGGCGGCGGAATTCCTCGTCGCGCAGAGGATCACCGGCCGCGGCCGGATCGTCGCCCAGGGCGGCTCGGCCGGCGGCATGCTGATGGGCGCGGTCGCCAACAAAGCGGGCGATCTCTTCGCCGGCGTGATCACGGTCGTCCCCTTCGTCGACGTGCTGAACACGATGCTCGACGACACGCTGCCGCTCACCCCGCCGGAATGGCCCGAATGGGGCAATCCGGTCGAGCGGGCGGAGGATTATCATGCGATCCTCGCCTATTCGCCCTACGACAATGTCGCGGCGAAGCCCTATCCGCCGATCCTGGTGATGGCCGGGCTCACGGATCCGCGCGTCACCTATTGGGAGCCGGCGAAATGGGTGGCGAAGCTCCGCGCCACCAAGACCGACGGCAACCTGCTCCTGCTCAGGACCAACATGGATGCCGGCCATGCCGGCGCCGCCGGCCGCTTCGACGCGCTCAAGGAAACGGCGATCGAGATGGCCTTCGCGCTGAAGGTGACCGGGAAGGCCTGAGCCCGCTCAGCGTTCGCTGAACGGGATGCCGCCCTTCGCCTTGTCCGTCTTCGGCGTCTCGATGATGGAGACCGTCACGGAGTCGGGCGCGGCATTGAAGTTCTTCACCACCGCGTCGGTGATGTCCTTCATGAGCGCCTTCTTCTGCTCGGCGTTCCGGCCGGCGATGGCGTAGACGACGACTTCGGGCATTCTCTCCCCCCTTCTCCTGCGCCCGGCCTGCGGGCGGTCCGCGCCCGCCATAGGCCATTCGCAGGCGGCCGGGCAAGGGCGTACCAGCTTCTTCGGTTGCCCGGCGAAGCAACTCGGCTAAATAGGCGCAGGAACGGCGCCCGCGCGCTCACGTTCCCCGGACGGTTCCACCAGAGGAGACGAACATGGCCTTCACGCTCCCCGAGCTTCCCTACGCCTACGATGCCCTCGCGCCGCACATGTCGGCTGAGACCCTGGAGTTCCACCACGACAAGCATCACAAGGCCTATCTCGACGCCATGACGCCGATGATCCAGGGCTCCGAGTACGATTCGATGGACATCGAAAGCATCGTCAAGAAGAGCTATTCCGAAAATCCCAAGCTCTTCAACCAGGCAGGCCAGTATTACAACCACGTTCATTTCTGGAAGTGGATGAAGCCGAACGGCGGCGGCCGCAGCCTGCCCGGCGCGCTGGAGAGCCAGATCAATTCCGATCTCGGCTCGTTCGACGAGTTCCGCACCAAGTTCATCGATGCCGGCAAGACCCAGTTCGGCTCGGGCTGGGCCTGGCTCGCCATGAAGGGCGGCAAGCTCGTGGTGATGAACACGCCGAACGGCGAGAACCCGCTCGTCCATGGCGGCACGCCACTCCTCGGCGTCGACGTCTGGGAGCATTCCTACTACATCGACTACCGCAACCTGCGGCCGAAATACCTGGAGACCTGGTTCGACAACCTGGTCAACTGGGACTATGTCGCCGAGCTCTACGAGAAGGCCCGCTGATCCGCCTTCGCGCATATCCGGGGAAGGCGCCGGCCCGGTCCGGGGCCTTCCCGCCCGCGCCCTGCCCGTCGTCAAATGCCCGTCGTCAAACCAACGAGAACACAGCGTTCAGCGCCCCTCAACGACATGTCATTTCAACGTGATCGCGCGAGGGCATCAACTGCGTTGCGCAACCTGCCTGTCGCGCCACCCGAATGGAGGACCCGCATGAAACGTCCCGTGCTGCTCGCCGCCGCTTTCTCCCTCGTCGCGATGTCGGCCTCGGCGGTCGCGCTCGAGGATCCGATCAAGACCCGCCAGACCCTGATGGACGCCAACGGCGCAGCGGCCGGCCTCGGCGGCGGCATCATGAAGGGCGAGATCCCCTTCAATCCGGTCGCGGCCGCCTCCGTCCTCCAGACCATGCGCGCGGTCGCCGTCTCTTTCGGGGATTATTTTCCTGAAGGCTCGGAGATGGGCGACACCAAGGCCGATCCCAAGATCTGGACGGACAGTGCGAACTGGCAGGCGGCGCTCGCCAAGTTCCAGCAGGACACCGAGGCCGCCCTCGCCACTTTGCCGAAGGAGGTCGGCTCCTACACGCTCGACCAGTTCAAGGGCGCGTTCGGCCAGGTCGCGCAGAATTGCCGCAACTGCCACCAGAACTTCCGCATCAGCAACTAGCCCGTCGTGAAGCGCGCGCTGGCCGCCCTCCTCGTTGTCTCCGCCGTTCTCGGGGCCGCGGCCTGGTGGCTCACCGCGCCGCAGCCGCTCGCGGCCGGCGCGCTGCCGCCGCACCAGGCCGACCTCGCCAATGGCGAGCGCATGTTCTGGGCGGGCGGCTGCGCGTCCTGCCATGCGGCGAAGGGTGCGAAGGGCGACGAGCGCCTGAAGCTCGGCGGCGGGCTCGCGCTCGCGACTCCCTTCGGCACGTTCAACGTGCCGAACATCTCGCCCGATCCGGAGACGGGAATCGGCCGCTGGAGCGATCTCGATTTCGCCAGCGCCATGATGCGCGGCGTCGCCCCCGGCGGCGTCCATCTCTACCCGGCCTTCCCCTACCCCTCCTATGCCCGCATGCGGATCGAGGACGTGCTCGACCTCAGGGCCTATCTCGGCACGCTGCCGCCGGTCGCCCACCGCACGCCGCCGCACGACCTCGCCTTCCCGTACAATGTTCGCCGCGGCATCGGGCTCTGGAAGCGTCTCTACCTCCATCCCGGACCGGTGATCGAGCTCGCCGGCGCCGACGGAGAGGTGCTGCGCGGCCGCTACCTCGTGGAAGGGCCGGGCCATTGCGGCGAATGCCACACCGCGCGCGACGTCATGGGCGGCTCGAAGCTCGACGCCTGGCTTGCCGGCGCGCCGAACCCGGAGGGCCGCGGCACGATCCCGAACATCACCCCGCACGAGGAGGGCATCGCGGACTGGTCCGCCAAGGACATCGCCTACGCGCTCGAATCGGGCTTCAAGCCGGATTTCGATTCCTTCGGCGGCTCGATGGTCGAGGTGCAGGAGAACATGGCGAAGCTGCCGGCGGAGGACCGCGACGCCATCGCTGCCTATCTGAAGGCCATTCCGCCGCATCCGGATGCGGTCGCGCCGGAGCGGGCGAGCGGCGCCGAGAGCGAGGGCGGCGGCTGACGATCCGCTGCCGCCTCAGAGCCCGCGCCGGCAGCTCGTCGCGATGATCGGACCGACCGCGTAGGTGATGCTCCGCTGCTGCCAGACGCGGCAGGCGGCCTCGCTCGGAAAGCAGCCCTCCGCCGCGTAGGCCCGGTTCTTGTCGCCGGTGAAATCGTGGAACTTGCCTGCGTAGTGCCCGCGCCAGACCGCCTGCGGGCCGATCTCGGCGGCAAGGGCCGTGCAATCCGCCGTCGGCGGCTTCACGCGCGGCTCATAGCGGAGGAGGTCGCTCAGGAAGCTCGCCTCCGCCGCGGCGGGGAGCGCGAGGATCGCCGCCGCCAAAGCGGCCGTCGCAACTCGGTTCATCGGCACCTCCGGATCGCTCCCTCAACCCGCTGAGCCGCCGTCCGGTTGCGGCGGACGCGGCTCAGCTGTGCGCCCATTCCCAGTAGAGCGCGCGGGCCCGCGCGCCGATCGGCCCCGCCTGCATCATGCGGTCCTCGATCTGGGTGATCGGCACGATCTTGGAATAGTTTCCGGTCGAGAACGCCTCGTCCGCCGCCATGAAGTCGGCGAGCGAGAGGCTCGCCTCGCGCACCTCGATGCCCGCTTCCCGGAGCAGCGCGATGGCGCGCTGGCGCGTGATGCCGTTCAGGAACGAGCCGTTCGGGACCGGCGTGAACACCACCCCGTCCTTCGCCATGAAGACGTTCGAGGTCCCGGTCTCGGCGATGTTGCCGAGGAGGTCGCGCACGAGCGCGTTGTCGAAGCCGCGTCCCTTCGCCTCCATGATGGCGCGGCCGTTGTTCGGATAGAGGCAGCCCGCCTTGGCGTTGGTCGGCATGCATTCGTAGCTCGGCCGGCGGAACGGCGAGAGCGTGACGGAGAAGCCGTGCGGCTCCGGCATCGCCGTCTCGTAGAGGCAGAGGCAGAAGCGCGTCGAATCCGGATCGGGCGGCACCGACATGTAGCCGCCCTGCTCCGCCCAGTACATCGGGCGGATATAGATGGCCGCGTCCGGCGAAAAGCGTCTGAGCCCGTCGCGCGCGAGCCCGATCATCGTCTCGACCGGCACGGTCGGCCTGAGCCCGAGCGCCACCGCAGAGGCGTTCACCCGCGCGAAATGGCGGTCGAGATCCGGGGTTACGCCCTCGAAGGCGCGCGCGCCGTCGAAGACGCTCGAGCCGAGCCAGAAGGCCTGCGTCCGCGGCCCCGCGATCGGCACGTTGCCGGCGTGCCAGTCGCCCTCGAAGAAGGTCCACGTCTCGGACCAGGTCACCATCGCTCTCTCCCTCGTCGGGTCGGTTAGAGCCGCGCCGGCGCAAAGGTCAAGAGCGCAGAAGCGGCCGCTGCGGTTGGTCGTCGCCCGTCGCGGCGCGCGCGGGAGTCGACCCTCGCGGCGAAGAGTGCTAGCGCCGTCCGGCCGGCAGGCGGGCGGCGGCGCTCCGGGGAGCGCCGCGCGAAGGACGGGCGCGGTGTCCGGGTTCACGCCCGCGCTCCAGGAAGGGGTCGGGCGATGGCCGAAGCCGTTTATCTCTTCGACGCCTACGGCACGCTCTTCGACGTTCATTCCGCGGTCCGCCGCCATGCCGGCGGGATCGGCGCCGAAGCAGAACGGCTGTCGGCGCTGTGGCGGGCCAAGCAGCTCGAATATTCCTGGGTGCGCTCCCTGATGGGGCGCTACCGCGACTTCTGGGCGCTGACGGAGGAGGCGCTCGACTACGCCCTCGCCTCCTGCGGCGTCGACGCGTCCTTCCGCCCCGGGCTGCTCGACGCCTATCGCTCGCTCGACTGCTATCCGGAGGTCCCGGCGGTGCTCGATACGCTCCGCCGGCGCGGCGCCCGCCTGGCGATCCTTTCGAACGGCTCGCCGGACATGCTGCAGGCGGCGCTGCGGGCGAGCGGCCTCGCGGACCTCTTCGATGCCGTCCTCTCCGCCGACGAGGCGCAGTGCTACAAGACCGGCGCGGCCGTCTACGAGCTCGCCACCACCCGCTTCCGGCTCTATCCGGAGGCGATCTCGTTCCAGTCCTCGAACCGCTGGGACGTTGCGGGCGCAACCGCCTTCGGGTTCCGCACGATCTGGATCAACCGCTCCGGCGCCCCGGACGAATATCCCGACCTCCCGCCGTCGGCGACCCTCGCATCGCTCAGCGGGCTGGAGGCGGTCTGACGCGCATATTGTCGGACGAAAGAGGTCGAGTTTTCAAAAACCTTAAGCGCACCGGTTAGCGAACGGTCACTCTTGCCGCAGAAGGGAGGGGCCGAAAGGGAACGGAGGGGTCAGAAAGGAATTGGCTGCTGTCAATGCCCGGGAGGGCCCGGGAGGGGATGCCAGATGCCTTACCAGTCGATGTTCTCTCGCAAGGTGAATGCGGGTCCGGTCCGCGAAGACATGTCCGCGCCGCAGCCGCTCCAGGAGGAGCCCGACCGCGACGCTCGCGGCCATTATGGCTACGGCCGGCCGGCGCACGGTTCCGATCCGCGCGCGACCTACAGCTTCGGCCGTCGCTCCTCGTTCTGAGGGTCAGCGCTCGTCGCGCTCGATCCATTTCGGAACGTTCGGCGCCTGGTATCGGGCGAACCGGTCGAGCAGGGCGTCCGGATCGCTTTCCACGACCAGCATGTCCCGGTGCGCGGGTCGCATGAAGCGCTCCGCCGCCTGATGGTCGAAGAAGGCGAGCAGCCGGTCGAAGAAGCCGGCGGCATTGAGGAGCCCGACCGGCTTCTGATGATAGCCGAGCTGGCCCCAGGTCCAGACCTCGAAGAGCTCCTCGAGCGTGCCGGCGCCGCCCGGCAGCGCCACGAAGGCGTCCGCGAGGTCCGACATCGCGGCCTTGCGTTCGTGCATCGAGGCGACGGTCCGGAGCTCCGTCAGCCCCGGATGCGCGATCTCGCGCTCCACCAGCGCCGCCGGGATGATGCCGACCACCTCGCCGCCGGCGGCGAGCGCGGAATCGGCGAGCACGCCCATCAGCCCGGCCTTGGCGCCGCCGTAGACGAGCCGCAGGCCGCGCGCCGCAAGCACCCGCCCCATGCCGCGGGCCGCCTCCGAATAGGCCTCGCCGGCTCCGAAGTTGGAGCCGCAGAACACGCAGACGGAGCGCATCCCGTCAGCGGCCCAGCGCGTCGAGGATGCGGGCCCAGGACCGCATGCCGCCGTGGAAGCTCTTCAGATTGTACTTCTCGTTTGGCGAATGGATGCGGTCGTCCTCCAGGCTGAACCCGACCAGAACCGAGTCCATCCCGAGCTGGCGCTTGAACTGCGAGACGATCGGGATCGAGCCGCCCATGGCGATCAGGACCGCCTCCTTCCCCCATTCCTCCGAGAGCGCCCTCTTGGCCTTCTCCACGAACGGGCTGTCGACCGGCAGCGTCACCGCCCCGTCGCCGCCATGCGAGGCGAACGAGACCTTGCAGTCCGCCGGCACCTGCGCGCGCACGAAGCTGCGGAAGGCGTCCCTGATCCGGTCGGGATCCTGCTCGCCGACGAGCCGGAAGGAGACCTTGGCGGAGGCCTTGGCGGGGATCACGGTCTTCGCGCCTTCGCCGGTATAGCCGCCGACGATCCCGTTCACCTCGAGGCTCGGACGCGCCCAGACCTGCTCGAGCACGGTATGGTCCGTCTCGCCCGCCGGGATGCTGAGCCCGATATCGCCGAGAAACGCCTTCTCGTCGAAGCCGAGCGTGCCCCATTGCCGCTTCTGCTCGGCCGTCACCTCGGGCACGCCGTCGTAGAAGCCGGGCAGCGTCACCTTGCCCTGCGGGTCGCGCAGCCGCGCGAGCAGGTCGACGAGGACATGGATCGGGTTGCGCGCGGCATTGCCGTAATAGCCCGAATGGAGATCGTGGCTCGCCGCCTCCAGGAACACCTCCTCGTAGAGCAGGCCGCGGAGTTGGGTCGCGATCGCCGGCGTCTGCCGGTCCCACATGTTGGTGTCGCAGACGAGCGCGGCGTCGGCCTTCAGCTCCTCGGCGTTCGCCGTGATGAAGGGAAGCAGGCTCGGGCTCGCGGATTCCTCCTCGCCTTCGAGGAGCACGCTCACATTCACCGGCAGCCTGCCCGAGACCTCCATCCAGGCGCGCGCCGCCTCGACGAAGGTCATCAGCTGGCCTTTGTCGTCGGACGCGCCGCGCGCGAGGATCCGCTTCTCGCCGTCGACCTCGACGACGGCGGGGTCGAACGGATCGCGGTTCCAGAGCGCGATCGGGTCGACCGGCTGGACGTCGTAATGCCCGTAGAAGAGCACGTGGGGCGCGCCGTCGCCGGCGCCCCGGTAGTGCCCGACCACCATCGGGTGGCCGATCGTGTCGCGGACCGAGGCCTCGAAGCCGGCCCCCTTCAGCGCGCCGGCGCACCATTCGGCCGCGCTGCGGCAATCCGCCCGAAAGGCCGGGTCGGCCGAGATCGACCTGATGCGCAGGAGCTCGAAGAGCCGCTCGAGGCTGTCGTAGAGCCCGTCATCGATGCGGGCGAGGACTTGGGTGAGATCCGACATCTTCCTACCGTTTCAATGATCCGAGTATGCCGCGCACGATGGCGCGGCCGAGGGACGAGGCGACCGAGCGCGCGGCCGATTTCATGGCCGCCTCCGCGACCGACTCGCGGCGATAGCTGCGGCGCGGCGCCCGCTCGGTCCGTTCTCCGCGCTCCCGCCCGAAATCCGGCAGCTCGAACCCGGTCGAGGTCCGCCGCCCCGCCGGCGTCCCCTCGCGCTGCGTCTCTGCCGCCGCGCGCGCGGCCGCCCGCTCCAGCATCTCATAGGCCGATTCCCGGTCGATGGTCCTGTCGTACTGGCCGAGCAGCGGGCTCGCCTGCATGGCCGCCCTCCGCTCGCCCTCGGTGATCGGGCCGATGCGCGAGGCCGGCGGCCGGACGAGCGTGTCCTCCACGACCGAGGGGACGCCCTTCTCGCCGAGCGTGGAGACGAGCGCCTCGCCGACCCCGAGCCTGGTGATGGCATCGAACGTGTCGAAGGCCGGGTTCGGGCGGAACGTCTCGGCGGCGGTCCTCACCGCCTTCACTTCGCGCGGCGTATAGGCGCGGAGCGCGTGCTGGATCCGGTTGCCGAGCTGGGCGAGCACGCTTTCGGGAATGTCGAGCGGGTTCTGCGTCACGAAATAGACGCCGACGCCCTTCGACCGGACGAGCTTCACCACTTGCTCGACCTTTTCCAGAAGCGCCTTCGGCGCCTCGTCGAAGAGGAGATGGGCCTCGTCGAAGAAGAAGACGAGGCGGGGCTTGTCCGGGTCGCCGACCTCCGGCAGTTCCTCGAAGAGTTCCGAGAGCAGCCAGAGCAGGAAGGTCGCGTAGAGCCGCGGCGACTGCATCAGCCGGTCGGCGGCGAGCACGCTCACGTAGCCGCGCCCGTCCCGCGTCGTCCGCATCAGGTCCTGGATGGCGAGCGCGGGCTCGCCGAAGAAGTTCGTCCCGCCCTGCGCCTCCAGCACCAGGAGCTGGCGCTGGATCGCGCCGACCGACGCCTTGCTGACATTGCCGTAGCGGCGGCCGAGCTCGCTCGCGCGGTCGGCCGCATGCGCGAGCAGCGCCTGCAGGTCCTTGAGGTCGAGGAGGAGCATCCCCTCCTCGTCCGCCAGGCGGAACACGATGTTGAGGACGCCCTCCTGGGTGTCGTTGAGATCGAGGAGGCGCGCGAGGAGCAGCGGCCCCATCTCCGAGATCGTGGTGCGGACCGGATGGCCCTGCGCGCCGAAGACGTCCCAGAAGATGGTGGGCGTCGGCTCGCCGGCATAGGCCTCGAGCCCCACTTCGGCGGCCCGCAGGCCGAGCCGGTCGTTGATCTCGCCGGCCTCCGCGATGCCCGACAGATCGCCCTTCACGTCGGCGGCGAAGACCGGCACGCCGGCGCGCGAGAAGGCCTCCGCCAGGATCTGGAGCGTGACGGTCTTGCCCGTTCCGGTGGCGCCGGTGACGAGCCCGTGGCGGTTGGCGTATCGGAGCGAAAGGACGATCGGAGGACGATCCGCCGGTTCGGCGCCGCGGCGCGCGCCGATGAGGATTCCGTCCGCCTGCGTCACGCGTCTGTCTCCGAAACCAAATGGCGGCCCGTTATAGGCATGCGCCGTGGACGCGGCAATCGAGGGAGCAAGTCCTTGTCTTTTCGTCCTTCATTGCCCAATCTTCGCGCCCACCAGACAGGAGCGGTGACATGGACGAGCTGGTGCGGCGCCTCGTGGAGAGGACCGGCATCGACGAGGCGACGGCGCGGTCGGCGGTAGCGGCCATTTTCGCGTTCCTCGTCGAGGAGGGTCCGGCCGACAAGGTGCAGGCGCTCCTCGCGCGCATTCCGGGCGCAGCCGGCATGGCGGTTCCCGAAGAGGCGGGGGATGCGCCGACGCTCGGCGGGTTCGGCGGCCTGATGGGTGGCGGCGTGATGGCCGTGCTTTCGAAGCTGCAGGGGCTCGGGCTCGGCATCGGCGAGATCCAGGAGGTCACGCAGGAGACGCTCGCCTTCGCGCGCGAGAAGGCGGGGCGCGACGCGGTCGACGAGGTCATCGCCGGAATTCCCGGCCTCAGCCAGTTCGTGTGAGCCCGATTCATCTGAGCAGGGAGTATCGATCATCGGCGGCGCGTTCCGAACCGTCGCCGCCCTTTCCCCTAACCGGAACCAGATCTGACCAAGTCTCCTGCGGCGGGAGGAATTTCATGGCTTCCTATTCGATCGCCCGGATGCGGGCGGTCGGGGCTTTCTATGGCGCCAAGCTCAAGGCGGCGGGCATCCGTTCGACGGCGACCCTGCTCGAGCGCGCGCGCACGCCGAAGGGCCGCAAGCTGCTGGCGGAGCAGACCGCCATCCCGGAATGCGAGATCCTGCGGTGGGCGAACATGGCGGACCTGATGCGCGTGCGCGGCGTCGCGCGGGACTATGCCGAACTTCTGGAAGCCTCCGGCGTGGGCACGGTGAAGGCGCTGCGCCACCGCAATCCCTCCAAGCTCGCCGCCCGCATGCAGGAAGTGAACAAGGCGCGCGCGCTGGTCGAGATGCTCCCGTCCGAGAAGCGCATCGCGCGCTGGATCGAGGAGGCGAAGAGTCTCGATCCCATGATGACCTACTGAGTGCTCTCCGCCGAAGGGCCGACTTGCGGGGGGGTGGGCGCCCCCGGTAGAACCGGAGCGAGGTGCCCGATGTCTGAGACGCTCGCGCTCTGCGCGGATTTCGCTCCGCAATCCCTTGCGGACTGGCGCCGGCTGGCCGGTAAGGCCCTCCGCGGTGCCGATTTCGGCTCGCTCTGCTCCGAGACCGCCGACGGCATCCCCGTCGAGCCGCTCTATCCCGCCGCGACCGGCCGCGCCGCCCTTAATCGGCGGCCGGGAGGGGCATGGGCGATCGTGCAGCCGGTCGATCATCCCGATGCCGAGGCGGCGGCGGCGCAGGTGGAGCGCGACCTCGAAGGCGGGGCGACGGGCCTGTCGCTCCGGTTCGCCGGCGCGCTCGCGGCCTGGGGCTTCGGCCTGCCGTTCTCCCGCAATGCCCTGGCGCGCATTCTCGACAGGATCGGGGAGAGAAGTCCGCAGATCCGCCTCGAGCCGCATCCGCGCTCCGATCAGGTCGCGGCCTGGATGCTCGGCCGCGCCGGTCGCGCGCCCGGCCGGGCCGTCTCCTTCTGCCTCGATCCCGTCGGGACCCTTGCCGTCGCCGGCGCCGACACCTGCCCGCCCGCCGAGCTCGCCCGGATCGCGGCGGAGCTCCGATCGGCGGGCTTCGCGGGGCCGTTCTTCGAGGCCGACGGCCGCGTCTGGCACGAGGCCGGCGCAACCGAGGCCGAGGAGCTCGGCGCCGTCGTCGCCGCGATCGTCCACGATCTGCGGCTTCTCGGCGAAGGCGTCGATCCGGCGTCGGCCTTTGCCATGATCGGCGTCAGCCTCGCCGTCGATTGCGACCAGTTCCTCGGGCTTGCCAAGCTCCGCGCCATGCGCCTTCTCTGGGCGCGGCTCCAGGCGCTCTGCGGCGTCCCGCCTTCGCCCTGCCGGATCCACGCCGAGACAAGCCGGCGGGCGACGACCGCGGCCGATCCGCACGGCAACCTGCTCCGCGGCACGATTGCCGCGTTCGCCGCGGCGGCCGGCGGCGCGGACAGCGTGACCGTCCTCCCCTTCACGGCGGCGGTCGGCCTCCCCGAGCGGTTCGCCCGCCGGGTCGCGCGGAACACGCAGCACCTCCTGCTCGAGGAGGCGCATGTCGGCGCCGTGGCCGATCCGGCGGCCGGCTCGGGCGCCCTGGAAGCCTTGACCGACGCGCTCGCGGAGCGGGCCTGGGACGCGTTCCGCGCCATCGAGGCGGAAGGCGGCATCGACGAGAGCCTCCGCCGCGGCCTGCTCCAGGCCCGTATCGCGAAGAGCGCCGAGCGGCTGCGCCTCGCCGTCGGGTCCGGGGCGCGCGCGATCGTCGGCGTCACCGCCTTTCCGAACCCGCAGCCGGTCCAGGCACCCGTGGAGCCGTTCGAGGCCTCCGCGCCGGAGCCGGCCCCGCACCGGACGGCCGAGCCGCTCGCTTTCGTCCGGCTTGAGACCTTTGCGCCGGCCGCGCGGGCGGAGGAGCGCGCATGAACCTTCCCGATTTCGCGAACTGCCCGTGGCAGCGGCCCGTCCTCGCCGCCGCCTTGTCCGGCCGGCCTTGGATGTCGCCCGAAGGCATCCCGATCGCGCCCGTCTACGGCGAGGCCGACCGCGCGCCGCTCGATTTCGTCGATACGATTCCCGGCCGGCCGCCCTTCCTGCGCGGGCCCTATCCGACCATGTACGTCCAGAAGCCCTGGACGATCCGGCAATATGCCGGCTTCTCGACCGCACGGGAGTCGAACGCCTTCTACCGCCGCAACCTCGCCGCCGGACAGAAGGGGCTCTCCGTCGCCTTCGATCTCGCCACCCATCGCGGCTACGATTCCGACCATCCGCGCGTCGCGGGCGATGTCGGGATGGCGGGCGTGGCCATCGATTCGATCCTCGACATGGACGAGCTCTTCGCGGGGATCCCGCTCGGCGAGATGAGCGTGTCGATGACGATGAACGGCGCGGTGCTGCCGGTCCTCGCGCTCTACATCGTCGCGGCCGAGCGGCAGGGCGTGGCGCCGGACCGGCTCTCCGGGACCATCCAGAACGACATCCTGAAGGAGTTCATGGTCCGGAACACCTATATCTATCCCCCGCAGCCCTCGATGCGCATCGTCTCGGACATCTTCGCCTACACGTCCGAGCATATGCCGAAGTTCAACTCGATCTCGATCTCCGGCTATCACATGCAGGAGGCCGGTGCGACGGCCGATCTCGAGCTTGCCTATACGCTCGCCGACGGCCTCGAATACATGCGCGCCGGGACGGCGGCCGGCCTCGGCATCGACCAGTTCGCGCCCCGGCTCTCCTTCTTCTTCTGCATCGGCATGAACTTCTTCATGGAGGTGGCGAAGCTCAGGGCGGCGCGGCTGCTCTGGGCGAAGCTGGTGCGCGAACGCTTCGCGCCGGCGGACGAGCGCTCGCTCGCGCTCCGCACGCATTGCCAGACCTCCGGCTGGTCGCTGACGGCGCAGGACGTCTTCGGCAACGTGATGCGCACCATGATCGAGGCCATGGCCGCGACGCAGGGCGGCACGCAGTCGCTCCACACCAATTCCTTCGACGAGGCGCTCGCCCTTCCGACCGACGCCTCGGCGCGGATCGCCCGGAACACGCAGCTCGTGCTCCAGCTCGAATCCGGCACCACCCGGGTGGTCGACCCCTGGGGAGGCTCGTTCTATGTCGAGCGGCTGACGCACGATCTCGCCGTCCGCGCGCTCGCTCACATCGCCGAGATTGACCGCCTCGGCGGCATGGCGAAGGCGATCGAGGCGGGCGTCCCCAAGATGCGGATCGAGGAGGCCGCGGCGCGCACGCAGGCCCGCATCGATTCCGGGCAGCAGACGGTGGTCGGCGTCAACCGCTATCCGGGGCCGGACGAGGCCGAGTTCGAGGTCCTGAAGGTCGACAACGCGGCGGTGCGGGCGGAGCAGGTCGCGAAGCTCGAAAGGCTCCGCGCGGAGCGCGACCCGGCGGCCGTCGCGCGCGCCCTCGAGAGGCTCGCGGAGGCGGCCCGGTCCGGGCGCGGCAACCTCCTGGCGCTCGGGGTCGAGGCCGCGCGTGCGAACGCCACGGTCGGCGAGATCTCCGCGGCGCTCGAATCGGTCTTCGGCCGCCACACGGCCGAGATCAGGACGCTCTCCGGCGTCTACAGGCGGGAGGTCGGGACGATGGATCGCGCGGTCGAGCACGTGCTCGCGATGACGGCGCAGTTCGAGGAGGACGAGGGCCGCCGCCCGCGGATCCTCGTTGCCAAGATCGGCCAGGACGGCCACGACCGCGGGCAGAAGGTGGTGGCCTCCGCCTTCGCCGATCTCGGATTCGACGTCGATGTCGGCCCGCTCTTCGCCACGCCCGAGGAGGTCGCCCGCCAGGCCGTCGAGAACGACGTGCACATGGTCGGCGTCTCCTCGCTCGCGGCCGGCCACCTGACGCTCGTCCCGGCGCTCCGCCAGGCGCTCGACGCGGAGGGGCGGAGCGACATCCTGATCGTCGTCGGCGGCGTCGTCCCGCCGCAGGACCATGCGGCGCTCCGGGAAGCCGGGGCGGCCGCCATCTTCCCGCCCGGCACCGTGATCGCCGAAGCCGCCGCGGACCTCCTCGCAACGCTCAACAGACGGCTCGGGCACGCCCCGAAGGCGGCGGCCGAATAGGGAGCCCCGTCAGGCGGCCTGCCGCTGGGCGTGCCAGCGCCAGGCGGTGGCGACGATGCGGTCGAGATCGGTGTAGATCGGCTCGAAGCCGAGCACGCGGCGCGCCTTCGCCGGATCTGCGACGAGCTCCGGCGGATCGCCCGCCCGCCGCGGCGCCTCGCGCACCGGAACCGGCTTGCCGCCCACCCGCTCCACCGAGCGGACGACCTCGCGCACCGTGTAGCCGGTGCCGATGCCGAGATTGAAGGCGTCCGTGTCGCCGCCGTCGAGGAGCCGGCGGATCGCAAGCACGTGCGCCGCCGCGAGGTCGGTGATGTGGATGTAGTCGCGGATCGCGGTGCCGTCGCGGCTCGGATAGTCCGTTCCGAGGATGTCGAGATGGTCGATCTGGCCGAGCGCGGCCATGATCGCCCGCGGGATGAGATGCGGCTCGGGCTCGTGCGCCTCGCCGACGGCGCCGTCCTCGTGCGCCCCGCAGGCGTTGAAATAGCGCAGGAAGATCGAGCGCAGGCCGGCGGCGGGCCTGAGGTCGCGCAGGATCTGCTCCACCATCAGCTTGCTGCGGCCGTAGGGGTTCACCGGGATCTGCGGCGTGTCCTCGTCGATCGGCACGCGCGCCGGCTCGCCATAGGTGGCGCAGGTGCTCGAGAACACGATCTTGTCGCAGCCGCCGGCAAGCAGCGCCTCCGCCACGTTGAGCGAGCCCACCACGTTGTTGCGGTAGTACATCGCCGGGTCGGCGACGGATTCGCCCACGAAGGAGAAGGCCGCGAAATGGACGCAGGCCGCCGGCCGGTGCCGCGCCACCGCCGCGGCGAGCCGCCCGCGGTCGAGCACGTCGCCCTCCTCGAGCGGACCCCAGCGGACGAACGCGCGATGCCCGCGCGAGAAATTGTCGAAGGTCACGGGCAGATAGCCCGCCTCGCTCAGCGCGCGGCAGGTCCGGCTGCCGATATAGCCCGCGCCGCCCACGACCAGAATGGAGGGTCCCGCCATCGATTCCTCAGCTCCGTCCGCAGCTCTCGTGCCGGCCAAGCCCGGCCGCGTCAAGCGTTCGCCCGCTCGCGTCCCGCTCCGTCCGGCGGCTCACGCCCGCAGGCGGAAGCTCGGCTCGAACGCGGCGAAGAGGTCGAGCCAGTTCTCCATCAGCCGCGTCATCAGGAAGCGGTCGCGCACGGTCTGGCGCGCCTTCGCGCCGAGCCGCAACCGCAGGTCCGGGTCCTTCAGGACCTGCACGATCCGTGCGGCCGCCTCCTCGACATTGTCGACGAGGAAGCCGTTCACGCCGTCCTCGATCTGGTGACGGATGCCGCCGACATTGCCGCCGATCACGGGCGTGCCCTTCCACATCGCCTCGGCCACGGTGAGACCGAAGCCCTCCCGGATCGACTTCTGGAGCACGACGGCCGCGCGGCGCTGGAGCGCGTTCACGAGCGCGGAATCCTGGACGGAGAGGATCACGATGCGCTCCTCGCGCTGCTTGCAGACCTCCTCGAAGATCGCCTGCCCTTCCGGATCGTCGGTCGCGATGTTGCCGACGAGGACGAGCGTGGCGTCGGCCTCCCGCCGCGCGATCTTGAAGGCCTCGATCACTCCCTGGGGGTCCTTCCAGCGGTCGAACCGCGACACCTGGACCACCAGCGGCAGGTCGGTCGGGATGTCGTAATGCGACAGTCGCTCCGCGATCTCGGCGTCGGAGAGCGCCTTGTTGGTGGTCGAGAACGGGTCGATGGCCGGCATGATGAAGCGCTGCGGCGGGGCGACCTGCTGGGCGTATTCCGGGAGCGACAGGACGACGGCGTCGTAGCGGTCGATGTACTGCTGGAGATAGGCCCAGAGCTCCGGGTTCGGGTTCGACAGGTCGACGTGGCAGCGCCAGACCCAGGGCGATTTCTTGCGGAAATGCCCGATGAGCGGAAGCGGCTGCGGGTCGTGCACGACGACGAGGTCGTGGTCGAGATGCATGCGCACGGCGTTCTCGAACACCACCTCCTGGTAGATCCGCCGCTTGATGTCGGTCAGCTGGATGTCGCCGCCCTGGAGCGCATTGTGCATCTTCTTGGTGATGCTGAAGAAATCGGGCCTGCCCTGGATCACGCGCCAGCCGACGCGGATGCCGCTCGCATTCATCAGCAGCGTGAGCGAGGACAGGAGCTCCGCGACGCCGCCGCCGTAATAGGTCGAGTTCACGTTGACCACGTGGAGATCGCGCAGCGCCTCCGCCTTGGCGAGGATGCGCTCGACCGCCTCCCCGCCGATGATCTCCTCGAAGTCCTCCACGGAGACGAGATCGAACCGCGCCCCGTCGACTTGCTGGTCCATGCCGCCGTCATCCTTTCGTCAAAGGCCGTCGCGACCGACAGGTGACCGTTCGGGCGCCCCGGTCAAGACCTGGAAACGCCGCCGTCCCCGCACGATCTGATGACCGACATCAAAGCGCGCCGGCGGGACGTGCGCGATCCTGCCGGCGCAACGGACGGGCATGCACATGGAACCTGAAGCCAAGAAGCGCCAGATCCACATCTGGTACGTCGTCGCGGCGCTGCTGATCCTCTTCGCGTTCGAGGGCTGGTGGACGACCTGGCAGCAGGTCGAGCCGATCCCCTACAGCGAGTTCGAGCAGCTTGTCGCAGCCGACAAGGTCAGCGAGGTCGTCGTCGGCGAGAGCACGATCGAGGGTACGCTCAAGGAGCCGACGGCGGAGGGCCGGAGCCGCTTCGTCACCAACCGGGTCGATCCCGCCATCGCCGACAAGCTCGCCGGCAAGGACGTCAAGGTGACCGGCGCCGCCTCCGCCGGCTTCCTCGGCGTCCTGCTCTCCTGGCTGCTGCCGATCGGGATCTTCTATCTCATCTGGATGTTCGCGATCCGCCGCCTCGCCGACCGCCAGGGCTTCGGCGGCCTCATGACGATCGGCAAGTCGCGCGCCAAGGTCTATGTCGAGAGCGACACGAAGACGACGTTTAAGGACGTCGCCGGCGTCGACGAGGCGGAGGCCGAGCTCGAGGAGGTCGTCGCCTTCCTGAAGGACCCGAAGGCCTACGGCCGGCTCGGTGCGCGGGCGCCGAAGGGCATCCTGCTCGTCGGCCCGCCCGGAACCGGCAAGACCCTGCTCGCCCGCGCGGTGGCGGGCGAAGCCGGCGTGCCGTTCTTCTCGATCTCCGGCTCCGAGTTCGTCGAGATGTTCGTCGGCGTCGGCGCGGCGCGCGTGCGCGACCTCTTCGAGCAGGCGCGCAAGGCGGCGCCCTGCATCATCTTCATCGACGAGCTCGACGCCCTCGGGCGCAGCCGCGCCGCCGGCGGCATGGTCGGCGGCTATGACGAGAAGGAGCAGACGCTCAACCAGCTCCTCGCCGAGCTCGACGGCTTCGATCCGAGTTCTGGCGTCATCCTGCTCGCCGCCACCAACCGTCCCGAGATCCTCGATCCGGCGCTGCTGCGCGCCGGGCGCTTCGACCGCCAGGTGCTCGTCGACCGGCCGGACCGCGGCGGGCGCATCAAGATCCTGCAGGTCCATATCGGCAAGGTGAAGCTTGCGAATGACGTCGACCTCGATACCGTCGCCGGCCTCACGACCGGCTTCACCGGCGCCGATCTCGCCAATCTCGTCAACGAGGCGGCGCTCCTCGCCACGCGCCGCAACGCGGACGAGGTGACGCTCGCCGACTTCACCAACGCGATCGAGCGGATCGTCGCCGGCCTCGAGAAGAAGAGCCGGGTCCTGAACGCCGCCGAGCGCCGCCGCGTCGCCCATCACGAGATGGGCCACGCCCTCGTCGCCGCGACGCTCCCGGGCGTCGACCCGGTGCTGAAGGTATCCATCATCCCGCGCGGCGTCGGCGCGCTCGGCTACACCATCCAGCGCCCGACGGAGGACCGCTTCCTGCTCGGCACGACGGAGCTCAAGAATCGGATCGCCGTGCTTCTCGGCGGCCGCGCCGCGGAAGCCATGATCTTCGGCGAGATCTCGACCGGCGCGGCCGACGACCTGCAGCGCGCGACCGAGATCGCGACCGAGATGGTGACGCGCTACGGCATGGATGCGACGCTCGGCAACCGCACCTATGCCCCGCAGCGGCAGGCCTTCATCGGCGGCCCGCAGGTCGAGCGGTTCGACGTCGCGGAGGCGACCGGCCGCGAAATCGACGTCGCCGTGCGCGGCCTGGTCGACGAGGGCTTCGCCCGCGCCTCCGAGGTCCTGAAGGCGCGCCGGCCGGACCTCGAGGCCGGCGCCCGCCTGCTCCTTCAGAAGGAGGTCATCACCGCTCAGGATTTCCCGCCGCTTTCGACGAAGGCCGCGGAACCCCCGGCCGGGATCGAGGCGCGCGGCGCCGCCTGAGTACGGTCGCCACCTCGCCGGCGGCGGAACCCGGCATCCGGCGGCCGGTTACGCCCGGAAGCGGACGGAGAAGGGTAAGCCATGGCCTTCATGCTCGAAAGCCCCGCCTTCCGGAACGGCGAACCGATTCCGGAGCGCTACGCCCGCGACGGCGAGAACGTCTCGCCGGCCCTCGCCTGGCACGGCGCGCCGGCGGAGACGAAGAGCTTCGTCGTCATCGTGGAGGACCCGGACGCGCCGACAGGCACGTTCCGGCACTGGGCGGTCTACGACATCGACGGCGGCCGGACCCGGCTGCCGGAAGGGGCGCCCGCCGGCGCGCGGGCGGAGCAGTTCCCTCACGGCGTGAACGATTTCGGCAATCCGCATTATGACGGCCCGCAGCCGCCGCGGGGCCACGGCGTCCATCGCTACCGTTTCCGCCTCGCCGCGCTCGACGTGGAGAGCCTCGGCGTGCCGCCGAGGGCGAAGGTCGAGGAGGTGTGGCGCGAGGCCGGGCCGCATATCCTCGCCGAGGCGGATCTCGTCGGCACCTTCGAGAGGCGCTAGGCCGGCGCCGAAGCCGCGTCGAATGATGACCGCGGCGGAACGAGGCGGCTCGGCAACGGTTGAGACGGCATCTGCGGCCGCCGTCGCTGCGCCCGCCTTCCCTTTCGCATCCGGGAGCCTCCCTTGCCCGACGGACAATCCCTGGACATCACGATCACGGTCAACGGAGAAGCCCGCACGGTCGTCGTCGATACCCGCACGACGCTCCTCGACGCGCTCCGCGACCGGCTGCACCTTTCCGGCACCAAGAAGGGCTGCGGGCTCGGCCAGTGCGGCGCCTGCACCGTGCTCCTCGACGGCCGCAGGATCGTCTCCTGCCTGACCTTCGCCGTGATGGCCGAGGGAAAGGCCGTGACCACCATCGAGGGCCTCGCGCAGGACGGCAGCCTGCACCCGCTCCAGGCCGCCTTCGTCGAGCACGATGCGTTCCAGTGCGGCTATTGCACGCCCGGGCAGATCATGTCGGCGGCCGGCCTCCTCTCGGAGGGGCGCAACGGCACCGACGACGAGATCCGCGACCTGATGAGCGGAAACATCTGCCGGTGCGGGGCCTATACGAACATCCTCGCCGCGATCCGCGACGTGCTGCCGCGGGAGAGCGGGCGGTGAACCCGTTCCGCTATCGGACGGCGGCCGACCCCGACGCGGCGATCGGCGCGGCGCTCGGCGGGGCGACCTTCATCGCCGGCGGCACCGATCTCATCCAGCTCATGCAGGAGGGCATAGCGGCGCCCGATCTGCTGATGGATATCAACGGGATCGGATATTCCGGCGTCGCGAGCGACCTCGACGGCATCCGGATCGGGGCGCTGACGCGCCTTGCCGAGGTCGCCGACGACCCGACCGTCCGGGCGCGCTTCCCCCTCGTCCGCGAAGCGATCGAATCGACGGCGTCGGGCCAGGTCCGCAACATGGCGACGGTCGGCGGCAATCTCCTGCAGAAGACGCGCTGCCTCTATTTCCGCGACCGGGCGGCGCCCTGCAACAAGCGTGCGCCGGGCACCGGATGCTCCGCTTTCGAAGGCCAGAACCGGATCAACGCCGTCCTCGGCGCCAGCGCGCATTGCATCGCCACGCATCCTTCGGATCTCGCGGTGGCGCTCGTCGCCGCGGATGCCGAGGTGATCCTGCGCGGGCCCGCCGGCGAGCGCACGGTGCTCCTCGAATCCTTTTACCGCCTGCCGGAGGACCGGCCCGACATCGAGACGGTCCTGGAGCCCGGCGAGCTCATTGTCGGCGTCTGGCTGCCGATCGCCGCGGCGGCGCGCCGCTCACGCTACGTGAAGGTGCGGGACCGGGCCTCCTTCGAATGGGCGCTCGCCTCCTGTGCCGCCGCGATCGCCACCGACGGCGGCGAGGTGCTCGAGGCCCGCCTCGCGGTCGGCGGCGTCGCGACGAAGCCGTGGCGGCTCGCGCGGTCGGAAGCGGCCTTGGTCGGCCGTCCGTTCGGGCCGGGCGCGATCCGGGAGGCTGCTGCCCTTGCCGCCGAGGGCGCCGAGCCGCGCGGCCGCAATGCCTACAAGGTCCCGCTGCTGGTGGCGACGGTCGAACGGACGCTGATGGAACTGAGGGGCGCCGGATGAACGGGATCGTCGGACAGCCGGTCAGCCGGGTCGACGGCGCGGCCAAGGTCACCGGCGGCGCCCGCTACGCCGCCGAGTTCGCCGTTCCGGGCCTGGTCCATGCCGCGCTTGTGGCGAGCACGGTCGCGAAGGGCCTGGTCGCAGCGATCGACATTGCGGCGGCGGCCGCCGCGCCGGGCGTGCTCGCCGTCCTCACCCACGAGAACGCGATGCGGCTCCCCTATCGCCCGATGGAGCGGCGTCCGGCGGTCGACCCCAAGGCGGGCGAGCAGCTGAAGGTGCTGCAGGGGCCGGAGATCCTCTTCTGCGGCCAGCCGGTCGCGCTCGTCGTGGCGGAAAGCCCGGAGCAGGCCGTGCACGCCGCGGGGCTCGTGGCGGTCCGCGAGCAGCCCGAGCCGGCGGCCACCGCCTTCGACACGGACGGGGCGTACAGCCCGAGCGAGGCGAGCGCCAAAGCCGGCCGGGCCGGCGAGACGCGCCGCGGCGACGCCGAGGCGGCCTTCCGGGCCGCGCCCGTCACGATCGACGCGACCTACACGCTGCCGCGCGAGCACCACAATGCGATGGAGCTTCACGCCACGATCGCGTCCTGGGAAGGCGAGCGGCTGACGCTCTTCGACAAGACGCAATGGGTCGACAACGACCGCAACGAGATCGCCCATGTCTTCGGCATCCCGAAGGAGGACATCCGGGTGATCTCGCCCTTCGTGGGCGGCGCCTTCGGCTCGGCGCTGCGCACCTGGCCGCATGTCGCGCTGGCCGCGCTCGCGGCGAGGCATGTCGGCCGGCCCGTCCGGCTGGAGCTCACGCGGCGCGAGCTCTACAGCATGGTCGGCTTCCGCCCGCATACTGTTCAGCGCCTCCGCCTCGGCGCCGAGCGCGACGGCCGGCTCCGCGCCATCGCCTATGAGGGGGTCGGGCAGACCTCGGCCTATGAGGAATATGCCGAGACCGCGGCCTCGCCGGCGCGCAACACCTATTCCTGCCCGAACGTCGCGACCAAGTACCGGCTCGCCGCGATGAACACCAACACGCCGACGCCGATGCGCGCGCCCGGCATCGTCACGGGCAATTTCGCCCTCGAGGCCGCCATGGACGAGCTTGCCAAAGCGCTCGGGCTCGACCCCCTGGAGCTGAGGCTCCGGAACTATGCCGAGCGCGACGAGGCGAAGGACCTGCCCTGGTCGAGCAAGGAGCTCCGGACCTGCTATGCGCGCGCGGCCGAGCGCTTCGGCTGGGCCCGCCGGTCGCCGGCGCCCCGTTCCATGCGGGAGGGGCACGATCTGATCGGATGGGGCATGGCGACCGCGATCTACCACGCCGACCGGGCGCCGGCCTCCGCCTCCGCCGCGCTCTTCGCCAACGGCACGGCGACGATCCGCAGCGCCGCGTCCGACATGGGTCCGGGCACCTACACCGCGATGACCCAGATCGCCGCCGACGCGCTCGGCCTGCCGCTCGAGCGCGTCCGCTTCGAGCTCGGCGACACCGACATGCCGCCGGCGCCGGTCCATGGCGGGTCGATCACGGCGGCGAGCATCGGCAATGCCGTCCACGCCGCCTGCGAGGCGCTCAAGGCAAAGCTCGGGGAGGCGGCGCGCGTGCCGGGCGGCCCCTTCGCCGGGCGCGATGCCGGCGCGATCGTCGCGCGCGACGGCGGCCTCGCGGCAGGC
>NZ_SPKJ01000037.1 GCF_009866965.1 Propylenella binzhouense
CGCCTCATCGATCTCTTCCCACCAGCCGAATGCGCCAACTACTTCAAAGCGGCAGGGTATGATGCAACCTGATCGGATTCCGCTCTAGGGCTTCGCGGCGGAGTCCTCGGGCTCCGGGGCGCCGAGGAGCGCCTCGCCTTCGGCGAGGAGCCCGCTCACGAAATCGGACAGTTCGGTGAAGCGCGTGCGGCGGAAGCGCTCGGCGATCAGGATCGAGCGGGCCGCCTGGAAGGATCGCTCGAGATCGTGGTTGACGATCACGTAGTCGTACTCGAACCACTTGCCGATCTCGACGATCGCGTTGCGGAGCCGCCGCTCGATCACGTCCGCGGAATCCTCGGCCCGGCGCTCGAGGCGCGCCTTCAGCTCGCGGAAGCTCGGCGGCAGGACGAAGAGGCGCACGATGTCCTGCGCCAGCGCCTCGTCCCGGCAGAGCTGCTCGGTTCCCTGCCAGTCTATGTCGAAGAGGACGTCGCGGCCCTGGGCGAGCGCCCTTTCCACCGGCGCGCGCGGCGTGCCGTAGAAATTGCCGTGGACCTCCGCCCATTCGAGGAGGTCGCCGTGCGCCCGCATGCGCGCGAACTCCTCCCGGTCGATGAAATGGTAGTGCCGGCCCTCCACTTCGCTCGGCCGGCGCGCCCGCGTCGTCACCGAAATCGAGAGCTGGAGGTCGCGGTCCTCCTGGAGAAGGAGGCGGGTCAGCGTGGACTTGCCCGCGCCCGAAGGCGAGGACAGCACGAACATGAGCCCGCGGCGGGGCAAAGGCGGCGGTTCGGAATTCATTCGAGGTTCTGCACCTGCTCCCGGAACTGGTCGACGAGGGTCTTCAGCTCGAGCCCGAGCGCGGAGAGCCGGCTGTCGAACGCCTTGGCGCAGAGCGTGTTCGCCTCGCGGTTGAATTCCTGGGCCAGGAAGTCGAGGCGCCGGCCGATGGCGCCGCCCTCCCGCAGGCGCGCTCCCGCGCTCTCCAGGTGGCTCCGCAGGCGGTCGATCTCCTCGCGAATGTCGGCGCGGGTGGCGGCGAGGACCGCCTCCTGGTGAAGCCGTTCGGGATCGAGGGCGGCTCCCGCTCCCGTCAGCATCTCCACCTGCTCCGCGATGCGCGCGCGCAGCCGCTCCGGCGCGTCCGCGCCGAGCGCCGCCGCCCGGTCGACGAGGCCGGCAATGCCGCCGACGAGTTCGCGCAGGATCCGCCCGAGCCTGGCACCTTCCTCCCGCCGCGCAGCCGCGAGATCCGCCACCGCCTCCTCGAAGGCACGCCGGATCGCGGCGTCGCGCGCCTCGGCCTCCCCTTCCGAAAGGGGCGCCTGCGCCTGTTCGACGACGCCTGGCAGCGACAGAAGGCCGTCGGCGCTCGGCGGCGAGACCCCTTCCTCGTCGGCCAGCCGGCGGGCGCGTGCGAGGACGAGGACGAGCACCGCCTCGTTGATGCGGACCGGGGCCGATTCGGCAGCCCCCTCCCGCACCAGGCCGAACTGGCAGCTGCCGCGCGCCAGGCGCTCGCGGGCGAGCTGCCGCAGGTCAGGCTCCAGAACATCGAGCCCGGGCGGCAGCCGGAAGCGCAGCTCCAGACCGCGCCCGTTGACGCTCTTCAGCTCCCAGGCATAGCGCTCGCCGCCGGCCTCGAAGGCCGTGCGGGCGAAGCCGGTCATGCTGTTGAGGTCCATCGCAATCCGCACCCGCCGAAATCGCGGCGGACCCTAGCGGCGCAGCCGCCCGGCAACAACCCGCCCGGACGGCCTCAATCCGGTTTTGCAGCGGGAACGCCGGGCTGGTCGCCGACGCCGTCGACCGCGATCTGGTCGACCGGCGCGGCCTTGCCGCCCGCCGCCTCGATCGCAGCCTGGCGCGCCTCCTCGATCTTGCGCCAGCGCGCGACGTTGCGGTTGTGCTCGTCGAGGGAGCTCGCGAAGACGTGCCCGCCGGTCCCGTCGGCGACGAAATAGAGCTCGTCGGTGCGGGACGGATTGGCGACCGCCTCCATCGCCTCGCGGCCCGGATTGGCGATCGGCGTCGGCGGCAGGCCGGCGACCGTATAGGTGTTGTAAGGCGTCTCCCGGGTCAGGTCCGACTTCAGGATCGGCCGGTCGGCCGGCTTTCCCTTGCCGCCGAACAGGCCGTAGATGATGGTCGGGTCCGACTGCAGCCGCATGTTCTTCTTGAGGCGGTTTATGAACACGGCGGCGACGCGCGGACGTTCGTCGGCGCGGCCGGTCTCCTTCTCCACGATCGAGGCGAGCGTGATGAAATCCCGGAAATTGTCGATCGGAAGATCCGGCGAGCGGCGCGCCCAGATCTCCTTCGCCGCCTTCTCGTGGTCCCGCTTCATGCGGTTCAGAAGTTCCTGGCGCGTCGTGCCGCGCGTGAACTTGTAGGTCTCCGGCAGCAGGGAGCCCTCGGGCGGGACCTCGTCTATGTCGCCGACAAGGATATCGTTCGCCCGGAGGCGGTCCACGACCTGCAGGCTCGTCAGCCCCTCGGCGACCGTAAACGAGTGCAGGATCGACCGCCCCGAGACGAGCGTATCCATCACCTCGCGCATGCTGACGCCCGGCTTGAACTCGTATTCGCCCGCCTTCAGCCTGCCCTCCTGCTTGTAGGCGCGGACCGCGGCGGAGAAGAGCAGCTCGCTGTCGATGACGTTCTGCCGCTTGAGAAGCTGCGCGATCGAGGGGAGATCGGCGCCCCGCGCAACGAGGACGTTGGTCGTCTCGGCGAGCGGGCCCGGGGCGACGAAGCGCGACTTGCCGAAATAGAGGGCCGCCCCGACGCCGAGGACAACCACGACGAACGCCATCAAGAAGAAGTTCAGGACCACCACGAGCGGGTGCCGCGCCCGCTTCGAGCGCGCAGGCATGGGCGGGGCGCGCTCCGGCTGAATGGCCTGGCGGGGGCTTTTCGGGCTGATGCGGCGGCGCGGCGCCTCCGGCGCGGGCGCGCTCGGCTGCTCGCCCCCGCCAGGGATTCCGGCACCGTCCTCTCGATCGGAGTCCTCGCTCATCATCCCTCTTGGTTCGGCCCCATCCGGCGACCCTAGCTTCGAATATGGCGAAACCGGGAGCGCTCAGACCCGACGGAGCACGAGGGACGCGTTTGTGCCGCCGAAGCCGAACGAATTGGACAGCACGACGTCGATTTGCCTCTGCTTCGCCGCGTTGGGGACGAGATCGATCGGCGTTTCCATCGATGGGTTGTCGAGATTGATGGTCGGCGGCGCGACATTGTCGCGGATGGCGAGGATGGAGAAGATCGCCTCGACGGCACCTGCCGCGCCGAGAAGATGGCCGATCGCCGACTTCGTCGACGACATGCAGAGCTCCGATGCGGCGTTGCCCATGACGCGCTCCACCGCGCCGAGCTCGAGCTCGTCGCCGAGCGGCGTCGATGTGCCGTGGGCGTTGATGTAGTCGATCTCGGAGGGATCGACCTCCGCCCGCTTGAGGGCCGCCTTCATGCAGCGATAGGCGCCGCTGCCGTCCGGCGCAGGCGCCGTGATGTGATAGGCGTCGCCGGACAGCCCGTAGCCGATGACCTCGGCATAGATCTTCGCGCCGCGCGCCTTGGCGTGCTCGTATTCCTCGAGCACCACCACGCCCGCGCCTTCGCCCATGACGAAGCCGTCGCGCTCCCTGTCATAGGGGCGCGAGGCCCGCTGCGGATCCTGGTTGAAATGCGTGGAGAGCGCGCGGCAGGCGGCGAAGCCGGCGAGCGAGATGCGGCTCACGGGCGATTCCGTGCCGCCGGCGAGCATGACGTCGGCATCGCCGAGCGCGATGAGGCGCGCGGCATCGCCGATCGCGTGCGTCCCGGTCGAGCACGCCGTCACGACCGAGTGGTTCGGCCCCTTGAGCCCGTGCTTGATGGAGACGTAGCCGGAGGCGAGATTGATCAGCCGGCCGGGGATGAAGAAGGGCGATATCCGCCGGGGCCCCTTCTCGTGGAGCGTGATGCCGGCCTCGACGATGCCGCCGATGCCGCCGATCCCCGAGCCGATCAGCACGCCGGTGGCGTCCTGGTCGTCCTCCGTGTCCGGCTGCCAGCCGGAATCGGCGATCGCCTCGTCGGCAGCAGCCATCGCGTAGACGATGAAATCGTCGACCTTGCGCTGCTCCTTCGGCTCCATCGAGAGGTCGGGATTGAAGGTGCCGGCGGAGCCGTCCCCGCGGGGAATCCGGCAGGCGATCTGGCAGGGCAGATCGTCGACCTCGAACTCCGAGACGCGGCAGGCTCCGCTGCGCCCCTCAAGCAGACGGGACCAGGTCACTTCGACGCCGCTGCCGAGCGGCGTCACCATGCCCAGGCCTGTGACGACGACGCGTCTCATCAGAAAGGATGCGATCGGTACCGCCCGGCCCTCAGGCCGTGCTCTTCTCGAGGAAGCGAACGGCGTCGCCCACGGTCAGGATCGTCTCGGCCGCATCGTCCGGGATCTCGACGCCGAACTCCTCTTCGAAGGCCATGACGAGCTCAACGGTATCAAGGCTGTCGGCGCCGAGATCATCGATGAAGCTCGCGTCCTTGGTGACCTTCTCCTCTTCGACGCCGAGGTGCTCGATCACGATCTTCTTCACGCGCGCTTCGATGTTGTTGTCGCTCATCCGCATCTTCCTTCGAAAGAATGGCCCTTGCGGCCCGTCATTACAAAACCCGGCAGACGATTAGAAACGTTGCTGCCGGGCGCCTTCAAGGCCAGTTGCGCGGTCGTTAACATGTTTCCTGCGCCTTGACCAGAAGCCGGAACACCGGTCCTGCGGGACTCCCGCCGCGCGTCGCGGCGTTCCGGACCCGCGCTCAGATCATGGCCATCCCGCCATTGACGTGGAGCGTCTGTCCCGTGAGGTAGCCGGCCTCGTCGCTCGCCAGGTACACGACCGCGGCGGCGACATCCGTCCCGTCGCCAAGCCGTCCCGCCGGTATCCTGCCGAGAATCGCCTCGCGCTGCTTCTCGTTGAGCGCGTCCGTCATCGCGCTCGCAATGAACCCGGGCGCGACGCAGTTCACCGTGATCCCGCGGCTCGCGACCTCCTGTGCGAGCGCCTTAGACATGCCGATGAGGCCCGCCTTGGAGGCGGCGTAGTTCGACTGCCCGGGATTGCCGGTGACGCCGACGACCGAGGTGATCCCCACGATCCGGCCGAAGCGCTGCTTCATCATTCCGCGAAGCGCGGCCCGGGAAAGCCGGAACGCCGCCTCGAGATTGACGCGCAGCACGATCTGCCAGTCCTCGTCCTTCATCCGCATGGCGAGGCCGTCGCGGGTGAGGCCGGCATTGTTGACGAGGATGTCGAGCCCGCCCATCGCCTCTTCGGCCCGCGGCACGAGGGCGTCCACCGCCGCGGCATCGCCGAGATCGGCTGCCGCCAGGTGAACGCGCTCGCCGAGCCTTTCGGCAAGCGCGCGGAGCGCCTCCGTCCGGGTTCCGGACAGGGTGACGACCGCGCCCTGCGCATGGAGCGCTGCGGCGATCGCACCGCCTATCCCGCCGCTCGCCCCCGTGACGAGGGCGCGGCGACCTTCCAGGCTGAACATGAGCGTTCCTCTCCCTCAGGTGGCGAGCCGGGCTGCGGCCGCGTCGGCCTCTTCCGGCGTGCCGACCGCGATCGCGTCGGCATCCGGGGCGATCCGGCGCACCAGTCCCGTCAGGACCTTGCCCGCACCGATCTCCACGAAGAGGCCGACCCCCTCGCCTGCGAGCCAGGCGACCGATTCGCGCCAGCGCACCGTGCCCGTGACCTGCTCGACCAGGCGCTGCCGGATCTGGGTCGGATCGGTGAGCGCGGAGGCGAGCACGTTCGAGACGAGCGGGACGACCGGCGGGTGGATGGCGACGCGCGCGAGCGCCTCGGCCATCACCTCGGCGGCCGGGCTCATCAGCGCGCAATGGAACGGGGCGCTGACGGACAGCATCATGGCGCGGCGGGCGCCGTGGGCCTTGGCGATGCCGACGGCGCGGGCGACCGCCTCCCTGCTCCCGGACACCACGACCTGGCCGGGCGCATTGTCGTTCGCCGCCGCGCAGACCTCGCCCTGCTCGGCCTCGCGCGCGACCTCGCGCGCCGCCTCGAAATCGAGGCCGAGAAGCGCCGCCATCGCGCCCTGCCCTTCCGGCACCGCGCTCTGCATGGCCTCGCCGCGCGTTCGCAGCAGGACGGCGGCATCGGCGAGCGCGATGCTCCCAGCGGCCGCCAGCGCCGTATATTCGCCGAGCGAATGGCCGGCCACATAGGCCGCGTGCCGCTCGACCGTGACGCCCCGCTCCCGAAGAGCCGCAAGCGCCGCCATGCTCACCGCGAGCAGTGCCGGCTGGGCGTTCCGCGTCAGGGTCAGCTCCGCTTCGGGTCCCTCGAAGATCAGCCTGGAGAGCGGCTCGCCGAGCGCATCGTCGACCTCCTCGAAGACAGCGCGCGACGCCGGCACCTGCTCCGCGAGCGCCTTGCCCATCCCCACGGCCTGGCTGCCCTGACCGGGAAAGATGAATGCGCTGGCCATGTCGTCTCCGTCCCTGCGAATTTGCGAGGCGATCCACACCGTCAAAAAAGATATGTCAAGCGTGGGTTCCCATTGCGGGACGCGGACCTGCGGCTATCCCCAGCAGGGCCCGGACCGGATCGCCCGGCTCCGCGATCGCCGCGAGCGTGTAGCCGTCGAGAACGGCGAGGAACGCATTCCGCGCCTCGGCGAGCGCGCCGCGCAGGCGGCAGGCCGGCGAGATCGCGCAGGCGGCGGCGCCCGGCTCGAAGCAGAGCGCCAGCCTGAAGTCGTCCTCGGCGAAGCGGACCACCTCGCCGACCGACACCGCCTCGGGCGGGCGCGCCAGGCGCAGCCCGCCGCCCCGCCCGCGCACGGTGGCGACGAAACCGGCCCGGCCGAGCTCGTGGGCGACCTTCATCAGATGGTTGCGCGAAACGCCGTAGGCCTTCGCGACCTCCTCTATGGTCGCCAGGCCGTCCGGCTTCACCGCCAGGTAAAGGAGGAGCCGCAGCGAATAATCCGTATAGAGCGTCAGTCGCACCGCGCCTCCCGGAGCTGGCCGCACCTTGCGTCCGGCATCCGCTTGGTCTAGCAGAAAGTCATATTCCAGATACCACTTTTCTGCGCATGCGCGAAGGCGGCCGACGCGGAGACAGCCATGACCTATGTGGTCACCGAGAACTGCATCAAGTGCAAGTACATGGACTGTGTCGAGGTGTGTCCGGTGGACTGCTTCTACGAGGGCGAGAACATGCTCGTCATCCATCCGGACGAATGCATCGACTGCGGCGTTTGCGAGCCGGAATGCCCGGCCGACGCGATCCGGCCCGACACCGAGCCGGGCCTCGACGCCTGGCTCACGCTCAATGCCGACTATGCCGACAAATGGCCGAACATCACGGTCAAGCGCGACCCGCCCGAGGACGCCAAGGCCCATGACGGCGAGGCCGGCAAGCTTGACAAGTACTTCTCCCCCGCCCCCGGCCAGGGCGATTGAGCCGCGGCGCGAAGGAGCGGGCCTTGTGTTCGCCGCCAACGTCCCTATAAAGGCGCCACGACCGGCTTCGGCCGGGGGCTGAACGGAAAGCGGGCGTCGCCCGCGGGGTCCACAAGGACCCGTTTCCCGTGTCTCCGCTCTCGAAGACGTCAGGGCCTTTCCCGCGGCGTTCCGCCGCCATGAGGCTTCGACGAGGCTCCGCGCTGGGCCGGCGAACTGGAAAGGCAAGACCAGAATGGCATTGTACGAACACGTGTTCCTGGCCCGCCAGGACGTCTCGAACCAGCGCGTCGACGAGCTCGTCGAGCAGTTCAAGGGCGTCATCGAGACGGGCGGCGGCTCGGTCGGCAAGACCGAGTACTGGGGCCTGAAGAGCCTCACCTTCCGGATCGCGAAGAACCGCAAGGCGCACTACACGCTCATGAACATCGACGCGCCGCACACGGCGGTCGCCGAGATGGAGCGCCAGATGGGCATCAACGAGGACGTGATCCGCTTCCTGACGGTGCGGGTGGAGGAGCTCGAGGACGAGCCCTCCGTGCAGATGCAGAAGAAGGAGCGCGACGACCGCCGCCGCCGCGACCGCGAGCGGCGCCGCGAGGACGAGGAGTAAGAACGATGGTCGATATCGCACAGCTTCCGACCCGGCGCCCGTTCCACCGTCGCCGCAAGACCTGCCCCTTCTCCGGCGAAGGCGCGCCGAAGATCGACTACAAGGACGTGAAGCTGCTCGAGCGCTTCATCTCCGAGCGCGGCAAGATCGTGCCGTCGCGCATCACGGCGGTGTCCGCCAAGAAGCAGCGCGAGCTCGCCAAGGCGATCAAGCGCGCCCGCTTCCTGGGCCTGCTGCCCTACGTGATCAAGTGAGCGCTCCCGCCGGGAGCGCATCTGCTGGGCCGGACCGGAACCGGCTCTAACCGCGCTAGCGGGACAGCGAGGAGAAGACGATGGAAGTGATTCTACTGGAGCGCGTCGCCAAGCTCGGCCAGATGGGCGAAGTGGTGCGCGTGCGCGACGGCTACGCACGGAATTTCCTGCTGCCGAGCAAGAAGGCGCTGCGGGCGACCGACGAGAACCGCAAGCGGTTCGAGCGGGACAAGGCGCAGCTCGAGGCCCACAACCTGGAGGCCCGCAAGGAGGCCGAGAGCGTCGCGGAGAAGCTCGGCGGCCAGACCTTCGTGATCATCCGCCAGGCGGGCGAGACCGGCCAGCTCTACGGCTCCGTCTCCACGCGCGACATCGCCGATGCGGCGACCGGGGGCGGCTTCACCGTCGAGCGCCAGCAGGTGCGGCTCGATCGCCCGATCAAGACGATCGGCCTGCACGAGATCGAGATCGCCCTCCATCCGGAGGTGGAGGTCCAGGTCGTCGTCAACGTCGCGCGTTCGGCCGACGAGGCCGAGCGCCAGGTGCGCGGCGAGGACCTCACCACCCGCGAGGCCTTCCAGGAGCCGGAAGAGCCGGAACCTGAGGAGGAAGCCGGCGACGAGGCTGCTTCCGAAACCGGGGCCTGACCTCCCGGCCAAGCGAACAGAGGAAAAGGGCGTCCGTCGGGCGCCCTTTTTTGTTCAGAGGTGACATGCACCGGAACGGCTTGCGAGGCGCGGACGCGGCGAATAGCCTTTCCGAAAACTCGACGAGGCGTAGCGAGATGAGCGGAGTGCCGGAATGAACCCGTTGCTGAAGACGCTCATGCAGGGGGCCCTCAAGCGTGGGACCCTCCACGTCACCTGGGCGGACGGCACGAAGACGACGATCGGCAACGGAGACGGCCACGAGGCCAATCTGAATTTCCATACGAAGGCCGCCGAATGGGCGTTCCTCCTCAACCCCGAGCTCGCGGTCGGCGAGGAGTTCATGGGCGGCGAGCTCGACTTCCTGCCGGGCCGGCCGATCGACTTCCTGCTCTTCGTCAACGACAACTGGCGCGGCAAGCGGCCGACCGAGTGGATGGAGGTGCTGGCGAGGCTGCGCTATCTCAAGCGCCGTATCGTCCAGAACAACAACAGGTTCCGCGCGAGGCGCAACGTCGCGCACCATTACGATCTGGACGAACGCCTCTACCGTCTCTTCCTCGACAGCGACCTGCAATATTCCTGCGCCTATTTCGAGACGCCGGAGAGCGACCTCGAAGAGGCGCAATGGGCGAAGAAGCGGCACATTGCGGCGAAGCTCCTGTTGGAGCCCGGGCTCGAGGTGCTCGACATCGGCTCCGGCTGGGGCGGGCTCGGCCTCTTCATGGCGGAGCGGACGGGAGCGTCGGTCACCGGCGTGACGCTCTCCACGGAACAGCACCGCGTCTCCAACGAGCGGGCGCGCGCGCTCGGGCTTGCCGAACGCGCGGTCTTCGAGCTGAAGGACTACCGCCTCCTCGACCGGCAGTTCGACCGGATCGTCTCGGTCGGCATGTTCGAGCATGTGGGCGTCGGGCACTACCAGGAGTTCTTCCAGACCAGCGCCAAGCTCCTGAAGCCCGAAGGCGTGATGCTTCTCCATTCGATCGGGCGGACCGACGGGCCGGGCTCCACGAATCCCTGGATCGAGAAGTACATCTTCCCCGGCGGCTATACGCCGGCGCTTTCCGAAGTGCTCCCGATCATCGAGCGGTCCGGCCTGATCGTCACCGACATCGAGATCCTCCGGCTGCATTATGCCGAGACGCTGAAGGCCTGGCGCCAGCGCTTCATGGCCCGGCGCGACGAGGCCGCCGCGATCTATGACGAGCGCTTCTGCCGGATGTGGGAATTCTATCTCGCCGGCTCCGAGGCGGCCTTCCGGAGCGGCGACCTGGTGGTCTTCCAGATCCAGATGTCGCCGAAGCAGGACGCCGTGCCGCTGACGCGCAACTATATCGAGGCCGCGGAGCGGGCGATCGAGGAAGCGGGCAACGAGGGCGAATCGATTCGCCTTGCCGGCGAATGACGAATCAAGCCTTCCTGTCGGAGATTTCCGCGTCGCGCTGAATAGCGGGCGCTCTCCTTCCGGGATTGCGTTACGGCCTCGGCGCGGCGCGCCGATCCCGGTATGACCCGGAGGGTAACTCCGACAGCCGCCTCGAAGAAGAGCGATGACCCTCGCAGCCCATGCCCTTACCGCCGCCGAGCCTCTACCGCGGCAGAGCCCGCACAACATCGAGGTGGAGCAGGCGCTTCTCGGTGCGATCCTGATCAACAACGAGGCGTTCTATCGCGTCTCGGACTTCCTTGAGCCGGCGCATTTCTACGATCCGCTGCACCGGCAGATCTACGAACGCACCTCCCAGCTGATCCGGATGGGCAAGGTCGCCGACCCGCGGACCATCAAGTCGTTCCTCAAGGAGCGCGAGGCGGTCGGCGACATCACGGTGGCGGAATATCTCGGCCGGCTCGCCTTCGAGGCGACGACGATCATCAACGCCCAGGATTACGGGCGCACCATCTACGACCTCGCGATCCGCCGCTCGCTCGTCACGATCGGCGAGGAGATGGTGAACCTCGCCTATGACGCGCCGGTGGAGATGGCCCCGCGCGAGCAGATCGAGGAAGCGGAGCGGCGGCTCTTCCAGCTCGCGGAGACGGGCCGCTACAATGGCGGGTTCCAGAGCTTCACCGAGGCGCTCAAGGCCGCGATCGACATGGCCGGCGCGGCCTTCAAGCGGACCGGCCACCTGTCGGGTCTGGCCACGGGGCTCGAGGACCTCGACCGCCTGATGGGCGGTCTGCAATCGTCCGACCTGATCGTGCTCGCCGGCCGACCGGGCATGGGCAAGACCTCCCTCGCGACCAACATCGCCTACAACATCGCGCGCGCCTGGCGCGGCGAGCAGCAGCCCGACGGCGCGATAAAGACGGTCGACGGCGGGATCGTCGGCTTCTTCTCGCTCGAAATGTCCTCCGAGCAGCTCGCCACCCGCATCCTCGCCGAGCAGGCCGGCGTGCCCTCCTCCGAGATCCGCCGCGGCGCGATCCACGAGGACCAGTTCGACCGCATCGTCGAGGTGGCGCAGGAGATGAGCCGGATCCCGCTCTATATCGACCAGACCGGCGGCATCTCGATCGGCCAGCTCGCGGCCCGGGCGCGCAGGCTGAAGCGCCAGCGCGGGCTCGACTTCCTGGTGATCGACTACCTCCAGCTCGTGCAGGGCTCGAGCCGGCGCTCCTCCGAGAACCGGGTCCAGGAGATCACCGAGATCACCACGAACCTGAAGGCGCTCGCCAAGGAGCTCAACGTTCCGGTCATGGCGCTCTCCCAGCTCTCGCGCCAGGTCGAATCGCGCGACGACAAGCGGCCGCAGCTCTCCGATCTCCGCGAATCGGGCTCGATCGAGCAGGACGCGGACGTCGTCATGTTCGTGTTCCGCGAGGAATATTACGTGAAGAACCGGAAGCCGAAGGAAGGCACGGAGGAGTTCTTCAAGTGGCAGGCCGAGATGGAGCAGCTCGTCGGACGCGCCGAGGTGATCGTCGGCAAGCAGCGCCACGGCCCGACCGGAACCGTTCCCCTGCAGTTCGATGCCGACGTCACGCGCTTCTCCTCGCTCGCGCAGGAGGACCGGATGCCGGCCCGCTACGATTGAGCCGGCCGCGGCGGGCCCCCCGCCACTGCCCGGCCACGATGGGACCGTACCGACGCGCATGACCACTGCGCCGCAAGAATGGCCCCGGCCGGCCCCTCCCGAGGCCTTGGCATCCGCGCATGCAGCCGGCATGCGCCTCACCATCGACCTCGACGCGCTGGTGCGGAACTGGCGCCGGCTCGCCGGACGCACCGCGCCGGCCGAATGCGCCGCCGTCGTGAAGGCGGACGCCTACGGCATCGGCGTGTCGCATGCCGTCCCGCCGCTCGTTTCGGCAGGCTGCCGCACCTTCTTCGTCGCGCTGCCGGAGGAGGGCGCCCGGCTGCGGGCATTCGCTCCGGAGGCGGCGATCTACGTTCTCAACGGCTTCTTCCCGGACGCGGCGGCGCTCTTCGGCGGCGCCGCCCTCCGCCCCGTGCTCGGTCACCGGACGGAGCTCGAGGCATGGGCGGCCAGGGGCGGCGGGCCGGCCGCCCTCCACGTCGACACCGGCATGAACCGGCTGGGCTTCCGCCCCGAGGAGGCCGAGGCGCTTCCGGCCGATCTCGTCGCGCGCGCCGGGATCGATCTCGTCATCACGCACATGGCCTGCGCCGACGAGCCGGATCACCCGCTGAACGCGGCGCAGCTCGCCCGCTTCCGCGCCCTGCCCGCGCAGCTTTCGGGCGTCCGCCGATCGCTTGCGAATTCCGCGGCCATCGATCTCGGCCGCGCTTACCATTTCGACCTGGTGCGGCCGGGCATCGCGCTCTATGGCGGCGGCTGCCGGCCCGGGGGACGGAGCGAGACGGTCGTGACAGCGGAGGCGCGCATCCTTCAGGTCCGCGCGGCGCCGGCCGGCGAGACGGTCGGCTACGGCGCAACGGAAAAGTTGGCGCGGGACACGCGAATCGCCATCTTGTCGGCTGGCTATGCCGACGGATATCCGCGCAGCGCCGGCAGGGGCGCGCTCCCGCCCGCGGCGGTCGCGATCGGCGGCCGCGCGGTACCGATTCTCGGGCGGATTTCCATGGACCTGATCGCGGCCGACATTACCGGACTCCCGTCGGGAGCAATACGTCCGGGCGACTGGGCCGAGCTGTTCGGCCCGACCATCCCGATCGACGAGGCAGCGGCCGCGTCGGGCACCATCGCCTACGAGCTGCTGACCGGCCTCAGCCGTCGCGCCGCCCGTCGCCATCTCGGCGGGGAAGGCGGCTGATGGCGCGCGCCCGCGCCCAATTCGTCTGTGCCGCCTGCGGCGCGCTCTCCCCGCGCTGGCAGGGCAGATGCGATGCCTGCGGCGAGTGGAACACGCTCCAGGAGGAGGCGCCGGTGGCGGCACCGGTCGCGCTCCGGACCGGCCGCGGCCGTTCGGTGCCGCTCGTCCCGCTTTCCGGCGAATCCGCGGAACTGCCCCGGACGGTCTCGGGGATAGGCGAGCTCGACCGGGTGACCGGCGGCGGCTTCGTGCCGGGCTCGGTGCTGCTCGTCGGCGGCGATCCCGGCATCGGCAAGTCGACGCTTCTCATCCAGACGGCCGCCGCGCTCGCCCGCCAGGGTCGGCGCGTGATCTACGTCTCCGGCGAAGAGGCGATCGATCAGGTGCGCCTCCGCGCCGCCCGCCTCGGCCTGCGCGACGCCCCTGTCGAGCTCGCGTCGGAGACCCGGGTCGAGGACATCGTCGCCACGCTCGAAGGCGGAGCGGCGGTCGATTTCGTCGTCGTCGATTCGGTGCAGACGCTCTGGACCGAGCTGGTGGAAAGCGCGCCCGGCACGGTGACGCAGGTGCGGACCTCGGCGCAGTCGATGATCCGCTATGCCAAGAAGTCGGGCGCCTGCGTCGTTCTCGTCGGCCATGTCACCAAGGACGGGCAGATCGCCGGGCCGCGCGTCGTGGAGCACATGGTCGACGCGGTGCTCTATTTCGAGGGCGACCAGGGCCACCAGTTCCGGGTGCTCCGCGCCGTGAAGAACCGGTTCGGGCCCGCCTCCGAGATCGGCGTGTTCGAGATGACGGGGAGCGGCCTCGCCGAGGTCGCGAACCCCTCCATGCTCTTCATCGGCGAGCGCGATTCGACGAGCCCCGGAACGGCGGTCTTCGCGGGCATGGAGGGCACCCGGCCGCTGCTCGTGGAAGTGCAGGCCCTCGTCGCCGAGAGCGCGCTCGGAACGCCGCGGCGCGCAGTGGTCGGGTGGGATCCGAGCCGGCTCGCGATGATCCTCGCCGTGCTCGATGCCCGCTGCGGGCTTCAATTCGGGGCCTACGATGTCTATCTGAACGTCGCCGGCGGTCTTCGCCTCTCCGAACCCGCAGCCGATCTCGCCGTCGCGGCGGCCCTCGTCTCCTCGCGCGCCGGCGTGGCGGCGCCGCGCGAGACGGTCTATTTCGGCGAGGTCAGCCTGTCGGGTTCCGTGAGACCGGTCGCGCAGACGGCGATGCGCCTCAAGGAGGCGGAGAAGCTGGGTTTCAACCGCGCCATTCTGCCGGCCGGAGGGGGTGACCTCGAATGCTCGACTCTGGCGCTCCGTCCCGTTACCACGCTCGGCGACGTCGTTGCCGCGCTCGCGGCCGAGACGGTGCGCACACGGCCGGCGGCGGCGATTCAATGAGGCTCGCCGTCCCCGGCGACCGCTTGCGGGA
The DNA here is from genome assembly GCF_009866965.1 of Propylenella binzhouense. GTDB lineage: Bacteria > Pseudomonadota > Alphaproteobacteria > Rhizobiales > Afifellaceae > Propylenella > Propylenella binzhouense. The sequence continues at coordinate 14,647 of NZ_SPKJ01000037.1, forward strand.
GACTTGCTGAATGCCCTTCTCCGTGCTCGACGGCATCCTGCTGGCGGTCATGCTGGTCTCGGCGATGCTGGCGATGATCCGCGGCTTCACGCGCGAAGTCTTCTCGATCGCTTCGTGGGTGGCCGCGGCGGCGGCGACCTATTTCCTGTGGAAGGATGCCCTTCCCTACGCGCAGCGCTATATCGACGACAAGAACGTGGCCCTCGGCGTCACCGTGGTCGTGATCTTCTTCGTGACGCTGCTCGTGGTCTCGCTCATCACGATGCGGATCTCGGACTTCATCCTCGATTCCAAGGCGGGCCCGCTCGACCGGACGCTCGGCTTCATCTTCGGGGCGGCGCGCGGCCTGGTCCTGGTCGTGATCGCCGTGCTGTTCCTGAACTTCTTCATCGCGCCGGAGCGCCAGCCCGGCTGGATCGCCGGGGCGCGCACGAAGCCCTGGCTCGATTCGATCGGCAACGATCTCCTGGCCAGACTGCCGGAGGACCCGGAAGCCGAGATCATGGACAGGCTCCGCTCGCAGGACCGCGACGCCGGCGAGGTGCCGCGGACGACTGACGACACACCGGCCGGAGAGCCGGGCATAGACGAGGAAGACCAGAACGCGCTCGACCGACAGATCCGGTCGACCCAGTAAGGGCTCACGTCATGACGCACCGGCTCTCGCACCCGTTCGACGACGACAAGCTGCACGAGGAGTGCGGCGTCTTCGGCATCTTCGGCCATCCGCAGGCGGCCGCCCTCACCGCGCTCGGCCTGCATGCCCTCCAGCACCGCGGCCAGGAGGCGGCCGGCATCGTCTCCTTCGACGGGCGCCAGTTCTGGAGCGAGCGGCACATCGGGCTCGTCGGCGACAACTTCACCAAGCCGGCGGTGATCGAGCGGCTCAAGGGCAACCGGGCGATCGGTCACAACCGCTATTCCACGACCGGAGCGCCCGTGCTCCGCAACGTCCAGCCGCTCTTCGCCGAGCTGGCCGGCGGCGGCTTCACCGTCGCCCATAACGGCAACATCACCAATGCGCGGGCGCTGCAGCGCATGCTTCAGCGGCGCGGCTCGATCTTCCAGTCGACCTCCGACACAGAGACGATCCTGCACCTCGTCGCCACGAGCCAGCGCAACCACGTCGTCGACAAGCTGATCGACGCGCTCGGCCAGGTCGAAGGCGCCTTCTCTTTGGTGGCGATGACCGAGAAGAAGCTCGTCGGCTGCCGCGATCCGCTCGGCATCCGGCCGCTCGTGCTCGGCGATCTCGACGGCTCGAACGTGCTCGCCTCGGAGACCTGCGCCCTCGACATCATCGGCGCGCGGCTCGTGCGCGAGATCGAGCCGGGCGAGATGGTGGTCATCACCGAGCACGGGATCGAATCGCTGAAGCCGTTCCCCGGCAAGCGGCCCCGCTTCTGCGTGTTCGAGCACGTCTACTTCGCCCGGCCCGATTCGATCGTGGAGGGCACGAGCGTCTACGAGGTGCGCAAGCGCATCGGCGCCGAACTCGCGCGCGAATCCCCCGCGGCGGCGGATCTTGTCGTGCCCGTGCCCGATTCCGGCACGCCGGCGGCGATCGGCTTCGCGGAGGCGAGCGGCATTCCCTTCGAGCTCGGGATCATCCGCAACCACTATATCGGCCGGACCTTCATCGAGCCGACCGATTCGATCCGGCACATGGGCGTGAAGCTGAAGCACAACGCCAACAGCGCCGTGCTGAAGGGCAAGCGCGTCGTCCTCGTCGACGATTCGATCGTCCGCGGCACGACCTCGGTGAAGATCGTGCAGATGGTGCGCGACGCCGGGGCGGCCGAAGTGCACATGCGGATCGCCAGCCCGCCCACCACCAATCCCTGCTTCTACGGGGTCGACACGCCGGAGAAGTCGAAGCTCCTGGCCTCGCGCATGTCGGTGGCGGACATGGCCGAGTTCATCCGCGTCGACAGCCTCGCCTTCCTCACCATAGACGGGCTCTACCGGGCCGTCGGCGAGACGGGGCGCAATCCGCTCGCGCCGCAATATTGCGACGCCTGCTTCACGGGCGAGTATCCGGCCCGCCTCACCGACCACGAGAACCGCGGCGAGGTCCGCCATCTCACCATCCTCGCCGAGTCGGCGTGATGGCGGAGGGCGTGCTGAAGGACCGGGTGGCGGTCGTCACCGGCGCCTCCCGCGGCATCGGCTATTTCGCCGCGAAGGCGCTCGCGGAGGCCGGCGCCCATGTGGTGGCCGTCGCACGCACCGTCGGCGGGCTCGAGGAGCTCGACGACGAGATCCAGGCCGCGGGCGGGTCGTCGACGCTGGTGCCGCTCGACCTCCGGGACTATGACGGGATCGACCGGCTCGGCGCCGCCATCTTCGAGCGCTGGGGCAGGCTCGACGTGCTCGTCGGCAATGCGGGCGTGCTCGGCCAGCTCTCGCCGCTCGGCCATATCCCGCCGAAGGTCTGGGACGAGGCGATGGCGATCAACGTCACCGCGAACTGGCGGCTCATCCGGTCCTTCGACCCGCTGCTCAGGCAGTCCGACGCCGGCCGGGCGATCTTCCTGACGTCCGGCGCGGCCCGGAACTGCCGCGCCTTCTGGGGCACCTATTCGGTCACGAAGGCGGCGCTCGAGGCGCTCGCCCGGACCTATGCGGCCGAGAGCCGGAAGACCCGGATCCGCGTCACGCTGGTCAATCCGGGGCCGATGCGGACCGCGATGCGGGGCAAGGCGATGCCGGGCGAGGATCCGGCGACGCTGCCGCATCCTTCCGCGATCGCCCCGGCGATCGTGCGCTTCGCCGCGCCGGGACACGACGTTCCGCTCGGCCGGTTCGACTTTCCTTCCGGATCGCTCGTTTCCCTCCTCGAGGCGGGCTGAGCCGGCTCCGGCCCGCCGAAAGCCCAAGATCTGCGAGAGCGGGCGGCCTCCGGCCCGGCTCCCGTCCTTTTCGTCCGAACCTTGTGCGCGCGCGCGGGCACATACCCGGTGAACCGAATGAAGACGCAGACCACCCCGTCCTTCGCGGAGTTCGTCGTCCTCATCGCCCTGATGATGGCGGTGACGGCGCTCGGCATCGACAACGTCCTCCCGGCCTTCGGGCCGATCGGGGCATGGTTCGGCGTGACCGACGAGAACCGCCTGCAGTTCATCGTCTACAGCTACATGATCGGCTTCGCGGCGATGCAGCTCTTCTACGGGCCGCTCGCGGACGTGATCGGCCGCCGCCCGACCCTTCTCTGGGGCTTCGGCATCTATGCGCTCGGCTGCGTGCTGGCGCTGCTCGCGCCGAGCTTCGAGTTCCTGCTTCTCGCCCGCGCCGTCCAGGGCATGGGCGCGGCCGGCGGGCGGATCGTGTCGGTGACGATCGTGCGCGACTGCTATGCCGGCCGCGAAATGGCGCGGGTGATGTCCTTCACGATGATGATCTTCATCGTGGTTCCGGTCTTCGCGCCGGCGATCGGCAGCGGCTTCCTGGTGCTCGGAGGCTGGCACGCGATCTTCGTCGGCCTGATCGCCTTCGTGATCGCCATCATGGCCTGGTACGGTCTCCGGATGCCGGAGACGCTCCGGCCGGAGCACCGCTTCCCGTTCTCCTTCGCGCGGATCGTCGATGCCGTCCGCTTCGCCGTCACCTCGCGCGTGACGATCGGCTACACCACGGCGATGGGCCTCATGTTCGGCTCGCTGATGGGCTATATCGGCTCGGCGCAGCAGATCTTCGCGACCGACGTCTACGGGCTCGGCGCCTATTTCCCGATCCCGTTCGGCGCCGTCGCCGCCACGATGGGCATCGGCTCCTATCTGAACTCGCGTCTCGTGCGCCGCGTCGGCACGCGCCGCATGTCGCATGCCGGCCTGTGCGGATTCGCGCTGAGCTCGGCCGTCCTGGTGGCGGTCTCGCTCGCCCATGACGGCAGGCCGCCGCTCCTCCTCTTCTGCTCCATTCTCGCCTGCAACCTGTTCCTGTTCAGCCTGACCGTGCCGAACTTCAACGCCATGGCCATGGAGCCGCTCGGCAGCATCGCCGGCACGGCCTCCTCCTTCATCGGCTTCTACATGACGCTGCTCGGCGCGGTGCTCGGTCTCGGGCTCGGCCAGGCCTTCGACGGGACGGTCGTGCCGCTGGCGCAGGGCTTCCTCGCGTTCAGCCTGGTCGCGCTCGTGATCGTGCTCTGGACGGAGGAGTGGCGGCTCTTCCAGCCGCGCCAGGCCTGAGCGCCCGGCGCCGGAGCGGAGGCGGCACATCGCCGCCCGGCTCCAGCACCGCGCGTCAAAGCGCGGCCACGACCGGCCAGACCTCCAGCCAGCCGCGGTAGATCATCTCGAGCGCGACATAGAGGATGATCGCGAGGCCGACATAGGCGATCCAGCGGTACCGGTTGAGGAGCCGCGCGATGAAGGAGGCCGCGAGGCCCATCAGCGCGATCGAGAGGCCGAGACCGAAGACGAGCACCCAGGGATGTTCGCGCGCCGCGCCGGCCACCGCGAGCACATTGTCGAGCGACATCGAGACGTCGGCGATGATGATCTGCCAGGCGGCCTGCCGCAGCGTCTTGCGGGGCGCGCCCTCGGCGATCGTGCCGTCGGCATTGAGGTCGGCGTCGGCGAGAGCCTCGTCGGCGGCGAGATCCGCTTTGGCCTGGTGATGCAGCTCGCGCCACATCTTCCACGACACCCAGAGCAGCAGAATGCCGCCGGCGAGCAGCAGGCCGACGATCGCGAGGAGCTGCGTCGTCACGGCGGCGAAGAGGATGCGCAGCACGGTGGCCGCACCGATGCCGATCAGGATCGCCTTGGACCGCTTCTCGCGCGGCAGCCCGGCCGCGGCGAGGCCGATCACGATCGCATTGTCGCCGGCGAGCACCAGGTCGATCATGATCACCTGGAAGAACGTCGCCAGAGCTTCCGTCGAAATCTCGAACATGCAGAACCCTTTCCTCGATGGCGAGGAACGGCCGCAGGTTCCGAGGATGACAATCCAAGAGCGGAAGAGGCGGCTCGGAATCGGCAATCGCCGACGCGCCTTCTCCGGTCATGGATGGAACAGGGCCGCTCCGGTCATCCAGTCCGACATCGCAGCTCCATGGGAACTGCCAGAGGGGCCCGGCCTGGTGCGGCTCTTGTAGAGCGGCTCTCCTCCCGCTTCAAGCCCGCAATGGCACGCTCAACGCTTGACGCGGCGCTTCGCCTCGTAGGGATTGCGCTCGCCGCGGATCATCAGGCGGACGGGAACGCCCGCGAGGCCGAAATCCTCGCGCAGGCCGTTCATCAAATAGCGGCGGTAGGAATCCGGCAGCGATTCCGGACGGGAGCAGGAGAGATAGAAGGTCGGCGGCCGCGTCTTCGTCTGCGAGAGGTATTTGAGCTTGATGCGCCGGCCGGACACCGCAGGCGGCGGATGGCGCGCCACCACCGCGTCGAGCCAGCGGTTGAGCTGGGCGGTCGGGACGCGCTTGTTCCACGTCTCGTGGACGCCGACCACGCTCTCCATGAGACGGTCGAGGCCGTAGCCGGTCAGGCCGGAGATCGGCACCAGGGGAACGCCGCGGACCTGCACCAGCGTCTCCTCGAGATCGGCCCTGATCTCCTGAAGCCGCGCAGGGCGGTCCTCCACGAGGTCCCACTTGTCGAGGGCGAGCACCAGCGCCCGCCCCTCGCGGGCCACGAGATCCGCGATCTGGAGGTCCTGCTTCTCGAGCGGCGCTGTCGCATCCATGACCAGGATCACGACCTCGGCGAAGCGGATCGCCCGCAGCGCGTCGCCGACCGAGAGCCTCTCCAGCTTTTCGACCACCTTCGCCTTGCGGCGGAGGCCGGCGGTGTCGACGAGTTCGAGGGGCCGGCCGCGCCAGCTCCACTCGACGGAGATCGAATCGCGCGTGATGCCGGCCTCGGGCCCGGTGAGCAGCCGCTCCTCGCCGATCATCCGGTTGACGAGGGTGGATTTTCCGGCGTTCGGCTGGCCGACGACGGCGATCTTGAGCGGCGCCGGCGCGGCTTCCGCCTCCCCCTCGGCGCCATCGGCCCCGACCGCGCCTTCGGGCGAAGCGGCGACCAGCGCCTCGTAGAGGTCCGGAATGCCGATGCCGTGCTCCGCCGAGATCGCGACCGCCTCGCCGAAGCCGAGGGAATAGGCCTCGAGCAGGCCGGCATCGGCGGCCCTGCCCTCCGCCTTGTTGGCCACCAGCACGACGGGCTTGCCCGAGGCGCGCACGGTGTCGGCGAAATGCTCGTCGGCTGGAGTGACGCCCGCGCGGGCGTCGATCATGAAGAGCACGACGTCCGAATCGGCGATGGCCGCTTCGGTCTGGCGCCGCATCCGGCCGGCGAGGCTCGCCTCGGCAGCCTCCTCGAGGCCCGCCGTGTCGATGACCCGGAGCGTGACGTCTCCGAACGTCGCCTCGCCCTCGCGGCGGTCGCGCGTGACGCCGGGCCGGTCGTCGACGAGCGCGATGCGCTGCCCGACGAGCCGGTTGAAGAGGGTCGACTTGCCGACATTCGGCCGACCGACGATGGCAACGCCGAGTCGCATCGGCCGGCTCCGGATCATTGGAAGGCGGACAGCTGTCCGTCCGAGCCGAGGACCAGAAGCTGTCCGGATGCCGCCACCGGCCTTACGAAGGCCGGGCTCGGAAGCGGACGCGTGCCGAGGATCGCCCCGGTCGCCGCGTCGACGGAGACCAGCTTGCCGTCGTTGGAGACCGCATAGAGCGCGCCGCCCGCCAGCGTCGGGCCGACCCAGACCGAGAAGAAGCGCTTCTCGCGCACGGTCGGGAGCGGCGTCTGCCAGAAGATCTTTCCGGTCCGACGGTCGAGCGCCACCATGTTGTCGGCGAGATCGACGAGGAAGACGGCATTGCCGGAGACGGCCGGCGTCGTGGCGCTGCCGACATTCTCCTCCCAGAGCCGCTCGCCATTCGCCGCGCTGATCGCGATCGTGCGGCCGGCCACGCCGGTGGCATAGACGGTCCCGTCATAGACGACCGGGCTCGCGGCGAGGTCGGTCAGGCCGGAAACGGCGAGCGAACGCGTGGCGCGCACCACCGTGTCGCCCCACTTCGTCGCGCCGGTGCCGGCATCGAGCGCGACGATCTCGCCGGAAGGCAGCGGTACGATCACCGTGTTCCCGACCACGGCCGGGCTCGCGGGGGCGACGACGCCGGCGATCTCGGGAATGCCGGTCTGGGTCCAGGCGAGCGTGCCGTCGGCCGCGTTGACGGCATGGACCGTGCTCGTCGCCGTCACCACGTAGACCTTTCCGCCGGCGGCGGTCGGCGCCGAGCGGGCCGGCGCGTCGAGCTTGTAGCTCCAGGCCTTGCCGCCGGTCGCGGCGTCGAGCGCAACGAGATCGCCGTAGCCGGTGGCCGCGAAGACGAGGTTTCCGGCACCCGCCACGCCGCCGCCGGAGACATAGGCCTTCTCGCCTTCCGGCGCGACGCTGACGGACCAGGAGCGGCCGCCGCCGCTGCCGAGGCTCGTGACGGTGGCGTCCGAGCCGTAGATGAAGATGCGGCCGCCGAAGACGATCGGCGGCGCCGCCACGCGCGCGCCGCGCTTCACCACCGCCTCGGTCGCCCGCGCGCGCCAGGCCGCGGTCGCACCGCCGGAGGAAAGCGCGACATTGCCCGGCGCGTTCGCGGCGTTGCCGCCCGGCTGGGACCAATCGCCCGACGCAACCGCCGGACCGGGATTGGCGGTTCCCTGAGCCTGTTCGAGGCCGAGCGCCGGCAGGGCCGAGCGGCGCTCGCCCGGCAGCGGCGTTTCCTTTCTGCCCAGGAAGTCGAGGCTTCCGCACCCGGCGAGAAGGACGGCGCCGAGCGCCAGAGCAAGGCCCGCGCTCCGCAGGCTTCCAGTCGATGTCGCTGTCATGAGGTCCCGCCGCATCCCTATTCCGCTGGCGCCGCTTCCTGCGGGGCCGACGCATCGGCCGCCGGCTGGTCCGCGCCGTTGGCCTGGCTCGCGCCGCCCGCCGCCTGATTGGTTTCCGACGGCGGAAGCTGGCCGTCGATCAGGCCGATCATGACGCCCGCCCGGTTCTGAAGATCCTGCGGCGCCTCGACGTCCTGCTGAATCGTCTCGAAAAGGTCGCGCGCCGGCTTCAGCTGGCCCTGCTGGTAGGCCACCATCCCCATCACTTCGCGTGCGAGGTGGCGCCACGGATTGCCAGCGACCGCAAGCGGCTCGGCGCGTGCGCGGGCCTTGTCGAGATCGCCGGCCCCAAGTTCGAGAAGCGCCGCCCGCAGCCGCGCGAGGTCCCTGAGGTCGCCCGGCACGTTGCCGTCCCCGGCGATGCCGTCATAGTCGGCGACAGCGTCGGCCGTCTCGCCCGCCTTGGCCTTCTCGCCCGCGAGCGCGAGCCGCGCGAGAAAGTCGTAGCCGCCATAGCCGTCCGCCGCGAGCCCGGAAAGAAGCCTCTCGGCTTCGTCGCGCTTGCCCGAATCGGCCGCCTGCAGGGCCGCCATGAACCGGTCGCCCGCCGCCGTCGCCTGACGCTGCTGCCACCAGAGCCAGCCGCGATAGCCCGCCGTGACCAGCACCACCGCGACGCAGACGCCGATGATGAGAACTCCGAAGCGGTCCCAGATCGCCTTTATCTGATCGCGGCGAAGTTCCTCGTCGACCTCGCGGATGAACTGGTCTGAGCTTCGATCGTCGTGCGCCATGCTCTTGAAAGCTTCTTCATATCACCCGGACCCGGTACCGGCGCAGGCGGCGCGGACCCTATCGAGTTTGCCGCGGGCGGGCAACGCGAAATGGCGGAGCAATCCGTGCCCGGGCTCGCGGCGCCGCCGGCGGGGCCGCAGGAAGACAACAGGCGGCCGCTCCGCTACTGATCGGCCACAGGCCGGCCGGTGCCGCCCGGGCCGATGCGGGCTTGCAGGAGGAACCGAGGATGGGAGAGACGATTTCGCTCGAGGCCGCCGACGGACACCGGCTCGGAGCCTATTGCGCGGAGCCGGCCGGCCCTGCCAAGGCCGGCATCGTGGTGATCCAGGAGATCTTCGGGGTGAACAGCCACATCCGGAGCATCTGCGACCGGCTCGCTGCGGAGGGCTACGAGGCTATCGCTCCGGCGATCTTCGACCGGCAGGAGCGCGACTTCGAATCCGGCTATTCGCCGGAGGAGATCGCCGCGGCGCGCCGTTTCGTCGGCGGCATCGACTGGGACGCAATGCTGCGGGACACCCGGGCGGCGGCCGACCACCTGAAGGAGGAAGGCCTTCCGCTCGGCATCGTCGGCTTCTGTCTCGGCGGCTCGGTGGCCTTCGCCGCCGCTACCCGGCTCGACGTCTTCCGCTCGGCGGTCGCGTTCTACGGCGGTCGGATCGCCGCCTTCGCGGACGAGGTCCCGAACTGCCCGGTCCTCATGCATTTCGGCGAGACGGACCATTCGATTCCCATGTCGGATGTCGAGACGATCCGCGCCAGGCGGCCGGACTGCACGATCCATGTCTATCCGGCTGGGCACGGCTTCAATTGCGACGAGCGGGCGAGCTACGAGCCCGAAAGCGCCAGGCTCGCCTGGCGCCGCACGCTCGACTGGTTCGACGCGACGCTCCGAACCTGACCCGACCGCGGACGACGGCGCGGCATCCGGAAAGTCGACGGGCACCTTTTCCGGCTTTGCACGTTTCCCGGCGAATCAATCCCGGGAAGCCGCCGTGGCCACGCTCGAAACCTCCGTCTCCGAACCGCATGCCGAGAATCCGCCGAAGGGCGCGCGCTGGCGCCTGATCGGGCCGGGCATCGTGGTGGCGGCGACGGGCGTCGGCGCCGGCGATCTCGTCGCGACCCTCGTCGCCGGCAGCCGGTACGGCTATGCCCTGCTCTGGGCAGCGATCGTCGGCTGCGTCGTGAAGATCGCGCTCGCCGAGGCGACGGGCCGCTGGCATCTCGCGACCGGCGAGACGATGTTCTCCGGCTGGCGGAGCCTCGGCGCCTGGACCAGCGTCTATTTCGGCATCTATGTCGTGATCTGGGGCTTCCTCTACGGCGCGACCGCGATGACCGCGAGCGCGCTGCCGCTCAACGCCCTGTTTCCCGCGCTCTCGCTCAACACATGGGCGGTGATCTCGGGGATCGCCGGGCTCCTCTTCGTCGCCTTCAACAAATACGCGATCTTCGAGACGGTCATGAAGGTCCTGATCGGGATCATGTTCCTGACGGTCGTCACGCTCGCGTTCCTGGTCGCGCCGAACGTTCCCGCCGCGCTTGCCGGGCTCGTCCCGACCGTGCCCTCCGGCGCTGGCGTCTACACGCTCGGCCTCATCGGCGGCGTCGGCGGCACGATCACGATGGCCGCCTACGGCTATTGGGTGAATGAGAAGGGCTGGACGACACCGGCCTGGATCCCCGTGATGCGGCTCGACAACCGGGTCGGCTACATCGTCACCGGCGTGTTCGTCATCGCGATGCTGATCATCGGGGCCGAACTCCTGCACGCCACGCAGACGGAGCTCATGGGCGGCGACCGCGGACTTCTCGACCTCGACGACATCCTGCGCGAGCGCTACGGGCCGATCGTCTCGACGATGTTCCTCGTCGGCTTCTTCACGACCTCCTTCTCCTCGCTGCTCGGGGTCTGGAACGGGGTCAGCCTGCTCTTCGCGGATTTCGTGGCGAACCTCCGCGGGACGGAGCACATTCCGGAGACCAGAGACGAGCGGAGCCTGCCGTTCCGCCTCTATCTGCTCTGGCTGACCTTCCCGCCGATGCTCCTCCTTCTCATCGGCAGGCCCTTCGCCCTGGTGATCGCCTATGGCGCGCTCGGCGCCTTCTTCATGCCGTTTCTCGCCTTGACGCTCCTGTGGCTGCTGAACTCGTCGCGCGCGCCATCGGAATGGCGGAACGGGTGGCTCAGCAACGGTCTTCTCTCGGCAGCCGCCCTCATCTTCCTCGTGCTCTGCGTGAAGGAACTCGTCGACCTCTTCTGATCGCCCGCGATATGGTGCCGTCGCGGGCGAGACGCTCCCGCCTGGACCGACCCGGAAGGACGAAATGGCAGCCAGCGTTCTCTACGACGAACACCCGAGCATGGCGCGGAGCAATCCGCTGATCTTCCTCCTCGCTCTCCTCCTCGTGCCGGTCGGCATCGGGATCGTGATCCTGCTCGTCTGGTGGGTGAAGTCGCGCACCGTCCGGCTGCGCGTCACGGAGGAGGAGGTGGAGTACGAAGCGGGGCTGTTCTCGAAGGAGCGGCGGGAGATGAAGCGGACGTCCATCCGCTCGGTGACGGTCGACCAGACGCTGCTCGACCGGCTGTTCCGGGTCGGGACCGTCGCGATCTACTCCTCCGGCGATTCCCCGGAGATCGTGGTGCGCGGCCTGCCCGACCCGGAGCGGCTGCGCGCCCTGCTCTGACCGGCCTCAGGCCAGCCAGCCGAGATAGATGACGGCGAGGATCGCGAAGGCGAGGACGATGCCGACCACCAGCGCGACGATGTTGGTATTGCGATTCTCGCCCTGGCGGGCCTCTGTCTTCGTCAGCTCTTCATGTGCCATCGCACGCCCTTCCTGCGCTTTCTCCGGCAACGCGCCCGCAATTGGCTGGTTCCCGGCCCCGGCGGCCGCCTCCCCGGCATCGGCGGGCCGCAGGACGGAGAGCGCGCGGGGATGCATGACGATGCGCAGCGGCGAGGCGAGACGGACGATCTCGCCGTCGACCGAGCCGCGCATGGTCGGGCGCGGCAGGACGACCATGATCGCGCGGCCCGTCCAATGCTCCAGCAGCCGGTTCTGCCGGATCGCCCCGAGCGTGACCGTGGCGGCGAGCTGGAGCAGATCGGTCCAGCGGCGCGAGGTTCCGACATAGATCCCGAAGCGGCCCTGCCGAAGGTCGTCCGCATAGGGCAGATGCCCCTCGCCGAACGGATTGTTCGAGACCACGAGCGCCGCCGTGCGCCGCTTGATGCGCCGGCCGTCGATCTCGATCTCCGCCTGGAAATAAGGCGGGCGGCGCAGCACCAGCCAGAGCGCCTGGACGTTCGCCAGGATCTTGCCGAGCCGCGACCCGTATTTCAGCCGCTCGCGGATGCTGATCATGCGCGGATGAAGACCGAGCGTGACATGGTGGACGAAGAGGCGCCCGTTCACCTCGCCGATATCGACGTCGACCGGCCGGCCGGCGGCGAGCGCCTCGGCGGCGGTCTCGAGGTCGAGCGGCACCCGCAGCGAACGCGCGAAGAGGTTCATCGTCCCGAGCGGCAGTACGCCGAGCGTCACGCCGCTCTTCGCGGCTGCCGCAGCGGCGGCGGAAACCGAGCCGTCGCCGCCGCCGACGACGATCGCGTCGCAGCCTTTCGCCGCACAGATCCGCGCGATCGCGGCGACGGCATCCTTGCCCCTGTGCACCTCGACAGCGACGTGGTGACCGTGGCGGCGGAAGATCGCCGCGAGCCGCTCCGCCTCGGCTTCGGCGTCGAGCCCGCGCAGCGTGCCCGCGGTGGCATTGAGCACGATCGTGATCTTCATCGCCTCGCTACCCGCAGCCCGCATGGACGCACGCCAGCCGCGGCGGAACCGCGGCCGTGATCTCCCTTCCCGGTGGGGTGAATGTCAGTCCCCGCTGCGGTCCGCCTCGGCCTCGTCCTCGGCACGCTCGAGCTCCTCCTCCGGGTTCGTGACCCGGAGATCGGGGTCGAACCCGTAGGCTTCGGCGGTGCCGTAGCCGTCCGCCAGCGCCGAAAGCGAGGCGAGCGCATCGTCCACGCGCGCGAGCAGGCTGTCGAATTCGTGCTCCATGTCCATGCCGGCGCGCGCGGTCAGGTCGTCGCGGATCCGGAGCAGAAGCTCGCGCTTGGCCTCCGTCGATTCGCCGGAGCTGCTCACGATCGCGTCGATGTCGTCGGCCGTGACCGGCTGGTCCGCGCCCGGGAGATCGTCGTCGCCGCCGGCATCGTACTCGGCGGAAAGCGGCGAACCGCCACCATCAATGTCTCTCACCATGTCGCGTCCTCCTGATCGTCGGAAAGTCGCCGTCGGGCGCCTGGTTCCCCGGCAAAGCGAGCATGCGGACCGGAACCGCCTCCTTTGAGGCCACGTTGGCAGGCAGACCGAACGCACCAGCAAGGGAGATCAAGAGATGAACTGGGATCGGATCGAAGGCAATTGGAAGCAGTTCAAGGGCAATGTGCGGGAGCAGTGGGGCAACCTCACGGACGACGACATCGACCGCATTGCCGGGCGCCGCGACCAGCTCGCCGGCCGCATCCAGGAACGCTACGGGATCGAGAAGGACGAGGCGAACCGGCAGATCGACGACTGGCTCGCCCGCCACTGAGGGACTGCCGCGCCCGGAGACGGCATCCGCGCGGGGCGCCGCGCCTGGCTGCCGCCGGATGACGCGGTCCGGTCGCCGACGAAAAAGCCCCGCCGGCTTGCGGCGGGGCTCGCATCTCGAATGGAAGGGCCGGAGCTTGCTCCGGCCCTCCTCTTTCTGTCGCGGTCAGACCACCCAGGCCCAGCCGAGCTGCCAGCCGGCATCGAAGTACCAGCCGTACTCCCAGCCGCCGACATTGTACCAGCCGTACTCCCAGCCGCTCGAGACGAACCAGCCGTAGCTCCAGCCCCAGCTCGTCCACGACCAGCCGTAGCTCCAGCTGCCGTAGTCGTTGTAGTCGAAGTGCCAGCCGTAGGACCACCAGCCACCGGACCAGCCGCTCGTCCACGCCCAGCCCTCGGCCCAGCCGTAATCGTAGTACCAGCCGTAGCTCCACCACCAGCCGACGCTGTACCAGCCGTACTCCCAGCCGGTGGAGAAGAACCAGCCGTAGCTCCAGCCCCAGCCCGTCCACGCCCAGCCGTAGTTCCAGCCGTAGTCGTTGTAGTCGAAGTGCCAGCCATAGGCATAGCCGCCGGACCACCAGCCGCTGACCCACGCCCAGCCCTCGGCAAGGCCGTAATCGTCGAAGTGCCAGCCGTAGAACCACCAGCCGTACTCGTACCAGCCGTATTCCCAACCGGTCGAGTAGAACCAGCCGTAGCTCCAGCCCCAGCTCGTCCACGCCCAGCCGTACTGCCAGCCGTAGTCGCTGTAGTCGAAGTGCCAGCCGAAGGCCGACCAGCCCCAGGAATACCAGCCGTACTGCCAGCCCCAGTCCAGGAACCAGCCGGGCTCCCAGCCGCCGGACCAGCCGCCGGTCAGATGCCAGCCGTAATTCCAGCCGGTTTCAAGCAGCAGACCGGGCGTCCAGCCGCCGCTCCACCACCAGCCGGTCGCGTACCAGCCGTACTCCCAGCCGTACTCGTAGAACAGGCTGGACACCCAGGAGCCGGTCCACCACCAGCCGCTGATCCATGCCCAACCTTCGGCCCAGCTGAAGTAATCGTAGTTCCAGCCGTAATACCACCAGCCAGTATTGTACCAGCCGTACTCCCAGCCGGTCTGATAGAACCAGCCGTACGTCCAGCCCCAGCTGGTAATGGACCAACCCACATCCCAGCCGACATCGCTGTAGTCATAATGCCAGCCGTAGTTCCACCAGCCGCCATCCGTGTACCAGCCGTATTCCCAGCCTTCGTCTTCCAGGTAACCTGGCACGTAAGCCATAGGGCCCTCCTTTCATCCGGCAGTCCCGCCCAGGTCCGCTTCGCATGCACGGGCATGCCGCGGCCGTGGAAGGCCACCTTGACCCGTACTCTATAGGCCGGGCCCGCCGTCCCACGGCGGTGTTCCGGCCTTCGGAGGGGCCGATCCCCTAAGCAATTGATTTTCTTACATTTTCCATGCGCCGTTCAAGCAAAGTAGTGCCACAAGGAAGCCGTAACTAATTGATAATACAAGAAAATTGTAAGATGAACCGGGGCTGCGCGGATTGCGGATCAGCAGGGCACATGAGGGCGGCGGGGCGTCCGCCCGACGCTCGTCGCCGGCTCCCGGAACGGGCTCCATCCGTCGAGCCAGGCCCGGCGCCGCCATCACTCACGAACTCGTGACGCAGCGGTGATCGGATTCGCTGGCCTCGCCGGGTCTCCTGCGCAAAGCTCGAAACGTGGGTCTTCCCGCTCGGCCCGCTCGACTGAAAATCCAGACAATCCTATGGAATCCGGGTGCTGCAGGGCCGCGTTGCCGTCCAACGACCTGAGGTCGCTCGATGCGACCGAAGATCCAATCCGCCGGGCGGCCGCGCGGCGCTCCGGAATATCCGTGCCACGCGCGGAAGTCCGATGCGGCCGCCGATCAGCAAGGCCGGCGAAGTGCTTAGCCGTGCTTGCTTCAGGCGCTCGGCGCCGCCGGTCACCAGCTCGTTGCAGGGACAAGGAAGTGCGTCGCGCCTGCCATGATCTTCAATAAGCCTGGAAACGTTCACCAGTGGAACCAAGCCGCCGTAGTGCCACGCTGAACAGTAACCCCTTGTTCTGGAAATAAATCCTTCTATGCTGGACTGAACTGGGGGGTTCATGTTCTTCAGGCGAAAGCAGACTCGTGGAATCGACTATCTGCAGATCGTCGAGAGCCTGAGGGTCGACGGCCGGCCGCGCCAGGTCGTGCGCGCGAGCCTCGGCCGCCTGGACGACGTCAATGGCGTGGGCGACCTCGACCGCCTTCTCGAGAACGGCGCGAGCCATACGCCGACCGGTGTCTTCCTGTCGCCGCACGTCTCGGAGCCGGTGGCGCTGCGCGAGGACGATTCGCTCGCCGGCAGGCTCGTCTCGGGCGCGCTCGCCAGGGCGCAGCTCACCGGCGCGCAGCGCGATCTCGCCAAGGCCTGCCGCGCGCCGATCCTCGTCCTGTCGCTCCTCCAGCGGGTCGTGTTTCCGGGCTGCCAGCGCATGCCGATCACCGAAGCCGAGATCGCCGCACTGGCGCGGCTCGGCGAAACGCCGACCGAAGCGGAGGAGCCGCACGACCGCGCACCGCCGCCGGACCGGGGCGAGACCCGGCTCGCCAACGGCGCCGCGGGGGACCACCTGCTCGCCGTTCGGATAGGGGCCCGCGGGCACCGGCGCGCCTCGCCGGTCAGGGGACTCGCACTCGCGCTCGTCGTGACCCGGGAAGGCGCCGTGCTGGCCCAGGAGCACTGGCCCGTCCAGCTTCCGCTTCCGGAGACCGTGGCATCGCTTTCCGCCCGCCTGCGCGAGCGCACAGGCGCGGGCCGGGTCGTCGTCGTCGGCGACGGCTTCGCCATCACGGAACGGGCGGCATCCGCCCTTCATGAACGCAAGATCCCGTACGTGGCCGCCCTGAGGGGCGCCGCGAACCTGACGGATTCGGCGGATACCTGCTGGGAGGCGCACGAGGTCCGTCCGCAGGGACAGGCCACCCAGACGGCCCGCGGTCTCCGCTACATACGCTGCCTCGGCAAACGCGCCGCCGAGGAGGACCGGCGGCTGCGGACGCTTCAGCTTGCGCGGTTCGAGCGCTCCGTCCATCGGTTCCGGGTCCCCGGCGCCGTGGCCGCCACCATGCACCGAAGGCTGAGCGAAGCGGGCGACTGGGACGGCGTGACGCTTCTCGCCACGAATCTGCCCGACCCGCCGAGCGATATCGCCTCGCTCTATCTGGCCGGCTCGGTCGCCGACACCTGGGAGCGTGAACTGACGGAGTTCGGGGCCGCGATCCTGGACATTTCGGACGGCAAGTTCGACGTCCAGGCGGTGCTCGACGGCTGGTCACGGGTCGCCATTCTCGGCTATGCCCTGCGCCGCGTCATCCTGGAGACGTGCATCGCCGCCATGGGGGAGGCGCTGCGCTGGGACCAACTCGCGAAGGCCGTGGAGGAGGCACGCGCGCTCAGAATCTCCCAGGGCGGCACCACCCTTCTCCTCAAGCAGACGCCTTCGCCGCTCGTCTCGGTCCTCCTGCGCGAGCTCTGCGTGGCATGGACGCCCGGCATCGAGGCGGTGCCGCGGAGCGGCCAGGAACCGGTCTGGCGCAGCGGCGGCAGACGCGTTCGGAAGAACCAGGAAATCGGTCCGGCGACACCGCGGGCCGCAGCGAGGGTAACCGACAAATGAGCGACCGTCGGACGCAAAGGGGGCGGGGCGCAGCCGAGAACGCACTCGACCAGGCGATACGGGCGATGCGGCCCGCCTTCGCCCTGATGCTGGCCTTCAGCTTCTGTGCGAACCTGCTGAAGCTCACGATCCCGCTCTACATGCTGCAGATCATCGATCGCGTGCTGTCGAGCGGGAGCGAGGAGACGCTGATCTACCTGACGCTCATCGCCGGCTTCGCGCTGATGATCGCCTCCGTGCTGATCGTCGTCCAGCGGCTGGTGCAGAACCGGCTCGGCCAGTGGTTCGAGGACCGGCTGTTCCAGCCCGTCCTCACCGCGAGCCTCGACGGACAGCTGGTCGGCCGCTCCTTCGGCAGCCAGGCGAGCCGCGACCTGGTGCAGCTTCGCCAGTTCGTCTCCTCGCCCGGGCTCGGCACCCTGCTCGACGCGCCGTGGACGCCGATCTTCATCATCGTGGCCTTCATCCTCCATCCGCTCATCGGGCTCGTCTCGCTCAGCGCGGCCGTGATCCTGCTCGTCCTCGCCTTCCTCAACGACCTCCTCATCCGCACCCGCCAGAACGCCAGCCAGTCGCAATCGGGCCGGCTGATGCAGGAGATCGAGCGCGGCAGCCACAATGCCGCGATCATCCACTCGATGGGCCTGCTGGAATCGTTCCTCTCGCGGCTGGCGCAGATCAGATCCTCGATCCGCGACAACGAGGACCGGGTGAACGAGCGCAACAACCTGATCGCGGGCTGCACGCGCTTCATCCGCCAGTTCGCGCAGGTGCTGACCTATGCCGTCGGCGCCTATCTGGTCCTGGAGAGCGAGGTCACCTCGGGCATCATGATTGCGGGGTCGATCCTGCTCTCGCTCGCGCTCTCCCCTGTCGACCAGTCGATCACCGCCTGGCGCAGCACGGTCAATGCGTGGCAGGCGCGCGGCCGGCTCCGCCAGCAGCTCTCGGCGGTCGATGCGCGCCCCGAACTCGGCTACAGGGCGCCCCGGCCGGAGGGGCACCTCGTCCTGCAGCAGGCCCTCTACATGCCGCCGGGACGCGCCCGCCCGGTGCTGCGGCCGATGAGCTTCGAGGTCCGCCCGGGCGAAATGATGGGCGTGCTCGGCCCCTCCTCGGCCGGCAAGAGTGCGCTGCTGCGCATGCTGATGGGCGTGGTGCCGCCGACCGGCGGCAGCGTGCGGCTCGACAATGCCGACATCCACCGGCTCGTCCCCGCCGATATCGGGCGGCACATCGGCTATCTCCCGCAGGACCCGATGCTCTTCCACGCGACGATCGCCGACAATATCGCGCGGCTCGAGCCCGCGACCCGGGACGGCCGGAACAAGGCGATCGTCGAGGCCGCTAAGATGGCCTCGATCGACACCGTCATCCTGGACCTGCCGGAGCGCTACGAGACGGTCGTCGACGACGAGACGCTCGTCCTCTCGCGGAGCGAGCGGCAGCGCATCGCGCTTGCCCGCGCCTTCTACGGGCGGCCGAAGCTCGTCGTGCTCGACGAGCCGGCGGCCTTCCTGGACCGGACGTCGGAAACGGCCCTGATCGAGACGCTGAAGCAGCTCCGCGGTGAGGGCAGCACGATCGTGCTGGTCACCCAGCGGCCCACCATTCTCGAGATCTGCGACAAGCTCCTGCTCCTTCGCGACGGGATGATCGAGGCCTTCGGGGAGCCGAAGGCGGTGATGGAGCGCCTGCGCGACGGCGGCACGGCGCGCATCGAGCGCAGCGGCCAGCAACAGCGCCGCATCCCGCTGCAGGCGGTGAGCGGCCCGGGAGGAGCGTGAACATGGAGGAAAGCGAGACCATGGCCAGGAAACTGCCGGGCGCGACGACCGTCATGTCGGACCGAGACAGCCTCCTCGCCGCGCTGCGGACCCCGATCTGGGTCGGCACGCTGGCCGTCGGCGGCTTCTTCGGCGGGTTCGGCACCTGGGCCGCCACCATGCCGATCGCCGGCGCGGCGGTGGCGCAGGGCATCGTCAGCCCGGATACGAACAGCAAGTCGATCCAGCATCTCGAAGGCGGCATCGTCCGCAGCATCGAGGTCAAGGACGGCATGGCGGTCTCCGCCGGCGACGTCCTTGCCGTGCTCGACGATACCAAGGCGCGCTCGACGCTCCAGCAGCAGCAGATCGAGTACCGCGCGGCGGTGGCGCGCCAGGCGCGGCTCGACGCCGAATGGCGCAATCTGCACGGAGACGAGAACGCCACGCCGGAATTCCCCGCCGCGCTCCTCGACGAGGCCGAGCGCTCGCCCGCCATCAAGGAGATCGTCGAGGCCGAACAGCGCCAGTTCGAGACCCGGAAGAAGACTCTCGAAAGCAGCATCGCGGTCCTGAAGCAGACGATCGAGCAGTACAAGGCCGAGATCGCGGCCCTCACGACGCAGGTGGCGGCGATCGACCGGAGCAAGGAGCTGGCCAAGAAGGAGATCGCCCTCATCGACGACCTCAGGAGCCGGGGACTCGAGAAATATTCCCGGCTGATCGACATGCAGCAGGCCGAGGCCGATCTCGACCAGAAGAAGGCCTCGATCGAGGCCCAGATCGCGAGCAAGACCCAGCAGATCGAATCGGCCAAGCTCCAGATCGCGGCGTCCACAATCACGCGTCTCGACGAGGTGACGTCGGACATCGTCTCGACGCGCTCCGCGAAACAGGAGGCCGCGGAGAAGGTGGCGTCGAGCCAGGACGTCCTGAACCGTACCGTGATCCGCTCGCCGGTCGACGGAACCATCCTCAACCTGCAGCTCCACACGATCGGCGGCGTCATCGAGCCCGGCCAGACGGTGATGGACATCGTCCCGAAGGACGACGAACTCATCATCGACGCCCGCGTGAACCCGAACGACATCGACGCGGTCCACGAGGGGCAGACGGCCCGTCTGCAGCTGCTCGCCTATCCGAGCCGCGAAATGCCCATGTTCGAAGGCAGCGTGGAGACGGTCTCGGCCTCCGTCCTCGTCGACAGCGCGACCGACGAGACCTACTACCTGGCCAAGATCAAGGTCCCGCCCAGCGCGCTCGATAAGCTCGGCAAGGTCTCGATGGTCCCGGGCATGTCGGTGCAGGCGCTGATCGTCACCGGCGAGCGCACGTTCTTCGACTACCTGATCGAACCGGTGCTGAAATCGGCCAGCAAGAGCTTCCGCGAAACCTGAGGGATGACGCCGCGGCGCGGACGCTAACGCACCGCCGCGGCGATCGCGCCGTCCGTCAGAACGGGAATTCCGTCCGCGGCGACGCCGGTCGCCGCCGCGAGCGCAAGAATCCGCTTCCTGAGATCGGCGGCACCGAGCCCCGGCTCCCTGGCGAGGATGGCGCTCGCGACGGCGGAGACCCGCGGCGCGGCGAAGCTCGTGCCGGTGAGCGGCATCGGCTTTCCCGTGAAATCGTTGCCGGCGAGCTCGGTCGCATGCACCGCGAGGTCGACAGTGCCGGTGCCCCGGTTGCTGCCGCGCCAGAGCGCGCCGGCGGCGTCGCTGGCCGCGACGACCAGCACGTTCGCCTCCCGATAGGCGGCCGGGTAGCTCGGGCGGTCGTCGAGGTCCTCGCCCTCGTTGCCGGCGGCGACCACGAAGAGGATATCCGGGTGCCGGCGAATGGCGGCCTCGAAGTCCGGCCACGGGCGGCTGCGGCCGGACGAGATGCTGACGATGCGGACGCCGTCGGCGCTGGCGCGCGCGACGATGCTGCCGATCCGCCGGTCCGGGTCCTGCGGGAAGTAGCGGTAGGGAACGATGCAGGCGCTCGCCGGCGCGTCCTTCAGGAAGATGCCGGCGACCATCGAGCCGTGCCGGCGCGGCGAGAAGGCGGAGACCTGCGGGTCCTTGGACCCGGGCGGGATGCCGTAGTCGAAGGGACGGTCGTCGCCGTCCCAGAAATCGTGGCCGACGAGCCGGCCCTCGCCGTCGCGCGCAAGCCGGGCGAGGATGTCGGGCCGGAGATAGTTGACGCCATTGTCGAGGATGGCGACACGCACGCAGGCGCCCCCGGCGGGGCCGGGCGGAACCGGCGGATTGAGCGGCTCGGGCGCGCCCTGCGCCTGCAGCGCCGGATCGAGGCGCTCGATCGCGGACGGGCGGCTGCCGCCATCGGCGCCGTAGAGCACGCGGCGGCCGCCGAGCACCTTGCACGCGCTGCTGACGACGGCACGCACGAGCGGGCGCCCTTCTTCATAATAGTCGAGGAAGAAGAGGGCCGGGCTCTCCGGTCCGCGCCGGATGCCGGTGACCTTGACGCTCGCGCGCGCGCCGACCTGCCAGGTCCTGCTCCAGCCCACGGCCTGGCGGAGGCGGAAGCGATCCTCGTCGGAGAGCGCCGCATCGCCCGTCGGCGGCACGCCGACGCCGCCCTGGCAGATCCGCTGGCCGGCGTCGAGGAGCAGGCGCTCCGGATCGGCCGCGAAGGCCGGGTGCGCGAGGACCGAGACGAGCAGCAGGCCCGCGAGGACCCGCAGGAGCGGCTTCGCGCCGCTAGGCCATCCGGTACCCGTATGCCGCAAGGTCGATCCCCGTCTGCTCCGCCAGCCTGACATTCGAAGGCGCATAGAGAGCCGTCAGCCTCTCGACCAAGGCTGACGGGAAATTGAGGTCAATGTCGGGCGCCGGATTGTGCTGCTGAAGCTGCATGGCCCCCTTGGTGACCGGCATGCGGATGAAGTCGTCCGTGGCACGCTCGTGCGGCACCGCGACGCCGAGCTCGTTCTGGAAGTAGGTCCGCATCCGCATGCAGTTGAACGGCTCGTAGAAGGGGCTGCCGAATTCGTGCTGGAACTTCTCGTTGAACCGGCGGATCTGCTCGTAGACGCCGAGCGAGGGCCCCTGCTTGTTGAGCTCCTTCATGCTGAGCTCGGCGCGCGCGACGCCGATGCCGTCGCAGATCCGATGGACGAATGCCCTCTCGTCGGCCTTCAGGAGCTCGAACGGCACCGCGCAGACATTCTCCGCGCCGAACAGGCCGGCATAGAGGTCGAACATCTTGTCGAAGCAGAATTCGCGGCACCAGTTCCGGTCCTGGAACAGGTACGTGTACTCCATGAACTTCCGGAACGTGCCCGGATAGCCGCCCTTCACGAGCTCCGTGTAGAGCGAGCGCAGCAGGCTCATCTGCTCGCGGAAGACGAAGATGATGCAGGTGTCGTCGCCGAAGATCGCGTGCAGCCGCTTCGCCTTGGTGACGACGTCGACCTCGTTGCCGAGCGTGAAGGAGAAGAACTCGGAGGAGAGGCCGACCGCTTTGACCTTGTCGTCCGCCTCCGCCGCCTCGAAATGCGGCTCGAAGGCCGCCTTCGCGCGCGCCGCATCGTACATGAACTCGCGCTTGTAGCGCATGTCCACCTCGGCGACGTTGGTGACCTCGTCGTCGATGTAGCGGTTGTTGTTCTTCTGCCAGCCGTTTCCGACATGGTAGAGTTCCGGGTGCTCCGGCAGCAACGTGATCTGGATCGAAGTCGAGGCGCACTTCGGGTATCCGATATGGATGTACCGGCGCTTGGGCATTGTCCTGGCTCCTGGTCGGAAGACAGCGCGAGGAAGGGTCTCGTGGAGCGGACACCGGAACCGGTCCGGTGCCGGGTCACGTCAGGCGGAAGCCGCCGCGTCGGCGGCTATTCCCGCGTGATGTCCTTGAAGTTCGTGTTCGGCGGCGGCGGCGGCGCGCTGCCCGTCGGGCGTCCGGCGGCGGGCCGTCCACCTCCGCCGCCCGGCCGGTGCGCGCCCG
>NZ_SPKJ01000038.1 GCF_009866965.1 Propylenella binzhouense
GGCGCCGGGGCGGCCCTCGGCGAGGCGCGGCGCGACCTGCCGCAGCGCGGCCCGCGGCGCGCCCTCGGGACGGTGGGCGGCAAGGCAGCAATCGCGGAAGATGCGCAGCATCTCCGGCTCCGGCGAACCCTTCCGCGTGACGAAGCCGAACTTGCAGTCGAACCGGTAGCGCTCCGCCAGGATCGGCCGCATGCCGCCGCGGGCGACCCAGGCCGTCGCCGCGTGCTCCGGCAGGAACCCGGTATAGAGGCCGGACAGGACCAGCAGGATCTGCGGCTCGATCTGGTTCACCGTGGCGCGCGCCGGGCCGAGCTGGAAGCGGCGGCCGTCCCGGTCCCGCCAGTAGCCGCGGCGGATCGTGTCGTAGCGCTCGATCAGCTCGGGCGTGATCTCGCAGTCCGGCATCGCGAAGAGCGGATGACCGGCGCCGACATAGAGAAGATGGGCCTCCTTGTAGAGCGTGTGCTCCTCCAGGCCGGAGACGAGGTGCGGAAAGCTGCCGATCCCGCAATGATACTCGCCCTCGCGGACCTTGGCCTGAAGCTCCTGCGGCGGATCCTGCGAAAGGAGGATGGAGACGGCCGGCATCCTGCCGCGGAAGGCGCGCACGGCCTCCGCGATCCGGCAGTTCGGGTCGCTCGCCACCGTGTCGACGAGCCCGATCCGGAGCTCGCTCGGCGGGCTCACGCGCGCGGCCTCGATCTCCGACGCGAAATGCTGCGTGGAGGCGAGCAGCGTGCGCGTCGCCTCGTGCACCGCGCGCCCGCCATCGGTCAGGGCGAAGCCGGCGCGGCCGCGCTGGCAGAGCTTGATGCCGAGGCGGTGCTCGAGGGCCGTCATGTGGTTGCTGATGGTGGAAGCGCTGATGTTGAGCTCCGCCTCGGCCGCCGCGAAGCCCTGGCAGCGCACCACCGCGTCGAACACTGCAAGCAGGCGGAGGTCACTTCCGGAGAGCTGCATGTGCTCCTCACATTGACAAATCCAAAGGCGCACTTTGGTGCATCGCTATTTTTCGCCTCTGCGGGGCGAGCTTAGCTCGTGCGGAAGCAATTGAAAGCGGCCCATGCAATCGAACCGCAAGGATTGTGCCAGTAGATCCGGCGCGGCCGGACCCGCCGCGGGCGGACCCGGAAGCCGGGTTCTCAACCAGCCCCTCGGCGGCAACGAGATGCCGCGCTTCGCCGGCCCGAGCACGATGATGCGGCTTCCCACGCAGGCGAGTGCGGCAGGCCTCGACGCCTGCTTCGTCGGCGTGCCGATCGACATCGGCACCTCGAACCGCTCCGGCACGCGCCACGGGCCGCGCCAGATCCGGGCGGAATCCTGCATGCTGCGGCCGTTCAACGTGGCGACGGGCACGGCGCCGTTCGACAGCCTCCAGGTCGCCGACATCGGCGACGTCGCGATCAACACCTTCGACCTGAAGCGCAGCGTCGTGCTGATCGAGCAGGCGTTCGATGCGATCCTCGAAGAGGGCTGCGTCCCCCTCACCCTCGGCGGCGACCACACGCTGACCTATCCGATCCTCCGCGCGATGGCGCGCCGGCACGGCCCGGTCGCGCTCATCCATGTCGATGCCCATGCCGACGTGAACGAGCACATGTTCGGCGAGGCGATCGCGCACGGCACGCCGATGCGCCGGGCGCTCGAGGCGGGATGCCTCGACCCGCGCAAGGTGTTCCAGATCGGATTGCGGGGCACCGGCTATTCGCCGGAGGAGTTCGAGTGGTCGCGC
Source organism: Propylenella binzhouense (assembly GCF_009866965.1). GTDB lineage: Bacteria > Pseudomonadota > Alphaproteobacteria > Rhizobiales > Afifellaceae > Propylenella > Propylenella binzhouense. Next base: position 1,736 of record NZ_SPKJ01000038.1, read on the forward strand.
AGGCAGGGCTTCACCGTGGTGCCGGCCGAGGAATGCTGGTACCGGTCGCTCGCGCCGCTGATGCAGGAGGTCCGGCGCGCCATCGGCGACCACCCCGTCTACCTGTCCTACGACATCGATTCGCTCGATCCGGCATTCGCGCCCGGCACCGGGACGGTCGAGATCGGCGGCCTGACCACCTGGCAGGCGCTCGAGATCGTGCGGGGCTGCAGCGGGCTGCGCCTCGTCGGCGGCGACCTGGTGGAGGTCTCCCCGCCCTACGACCCGAGCGGCAACACGGCCCTGACGGCCGCAAATCTGCTGTTCGAGATGCTCTGCGTCGTGGCGCGCGCGCCGAACGGCACGGCATCGGAGCGTGGCGGCAAGGCTGCCGAGGGGACACGCATCCGAACGCCGGCGCCCGACCGGGAGGGGACGCACTGAGGCGAGGGAAGCGAAGGCGCTCCTCCGGGGAGGAGCGGGGGGTCAGGAGGGACAGATGAACGGATTGCTGAGGGCCGCGGCCGCGACACTCGTTCTGCTCGGAACGACATCGGCATGGGCGGCCGACAAGATCACCCTGGCGCTGCCCTGGAACGTTCCCTATTCGGGCTGGGCGGGATTCTACGTCGCCAAGGACAAGGGCTATTTCGGCGACGCCGACCTCGACGTCGAGTTCCTGCTGCTCAAGGGCTCCAACCCGACGATCCAGGCGGTCGCCGCGGGAACCGCGCAGCTCGGCCTCCCCACGGCGAGCTCCGTCGTGGTGGGCGTGAGCCAGGGCATGCCGCTCACGGCCGTCTCCGCCTACATGCAGTCCAACCCGGAAGGCGTGATCGCCCGCAAGGACAGAGGCATCGAGGCGATCGGGGATTTCGTCGGCAAGAAGGTCGGGTACAACGTGTCGAACCCGACGGTCTACATGTTCGAATCGAAGCTCGGGCGGGCCGGGATCGACCGCGACAAGGTGAACTGGATCACGGTCCAGCCCGAGGCGATGGTGCCGCTGCTCCTCTCCGGCGAGATCGACGCCGCCATGGGATACTGGGATTGGGAGGCGATCAACGCGGAGAAGGAGGGACTGCCCGTCAACGTCTTCGTCATGAGCGACGACAAGGTGCAGATCTACGGGCCCGTCGTGGTCGCCAATTCCGACTGGGCGAAGAAGAACGGCGACCTGATCCGGCGCTTCCTGCACGCGACGGTGAAAGGCTGGATCGACGCCGCCGCAGACCCCGACATGACGCTCGCCGTGATGATGAAGGCCAATCCCGAGGAGGACAAGGACTTCATGCAGAAGGCGCTCGCCATCTCCATGAAGCTCATCGGCAGTCCCGACGTCGCCGAGCACGGCTTCGGCTGGATGGACACCGACGACTGGAAGGGGCTGCAGGACGCGCTGGTGGAAGGCAAGGTGATCGAGCACCCCGTGGCGGATCTCGGCACGATGTTCACGAACGACTACCTGCCCGACAACGCGAAGGAGTGGAAGAACTGAGCGCCGTGGCGCACAAGGCGAAGCGCGCGGCGGCGCCCGCTTCCGTCCGGGAGCGGGCGCTCGTCTCGGTGCGCGGCGTGGGCAAGCGCTATCCGCTGGAGGACGGCGCGGAGGTGGATGCCCTCGCCGGCTTCGATCTCGACATCGCTGACAAGGAGTTCGTGAGCCTGATCGGCCCGAGCGGATGCGGCAAGTCCACGGCGCTCTCGATCGTCGCCGGCCTGCAGGAGCCGACCCACGGGGAGGTCCTGATCGCCGGCCATCCGCCGGCACGCGCCCGTGCCGACCGCGAGATCGGCGTCGTGTTCCAGCAGCCCGTGCTGCTCCCCTGGCGGACCATCCGCGCCAATTGCACGCTCCTTCTCGAAGTGGCGGGCCGATGGACCAAGGAAGCCGAGGAGCGCGCCTCCGCGATCCTCGAGATCGTCGGGCTCGCCGACTTCGCCGAGCGCTACCCGCACCAGCTGTCGGGGGGCATGAAGCAGCGGGCCGCGATCGCCCGGGCGCTCTGCCTCGATCCGCTGCTCCTCCTGATGGACGAGCCGTTCGGAGCCCTCGACGAATTCACGCGGCACCAGATGAACATCGAGCTGATGCGCATCTGGAGCCGCGACCGGAAGACGATCCTGTTCGTGACGCACAACATCGCGGAGGCGGTCTTCATGTCCGACCGGGTGATCGCCATGAGCCCGCGGCCGGGCCGGATCGTGGAGGAGATCACGGTGCCGCTGCCGCGTCCGCGCGACCCCGACGTGCGGTTCACGCGCGAGTTCACCGAATGCGTGTTCCATCTCCAGCGCCTGCTCGAGCGCGACGAAGGCAGGCTGCCGTGAGGGCCGCGGGCAAGACGCACCGGGGCCCGGTCCGCCAGGCGGTCGCGATCGCCGGCTTCATCGCGCTCCTCGTCGTCCTCTGGCAAAGCGTGATCTGGGTCTTCGGCGTGCCGGGCTACCTGCTTCCGACGCCCGGCGAGGTGGGCGCGGCGCTCGTCGGGCAACGCGACACCTTCCTGCAGCATGCGGCCGTCACCATGACCGAAGTGGTGCTCGGGCTCGGCGCGGGCGCCCTTCTCGGCCTGGCGCTCGCCGTCGTGATGGATCAGTCGCCCGTCCTCAACAAGGCGCTCTACGTGCCGATCCTCGCGACCCAGACCACGCCGATCGTCGCAATCACCCCGATCCTCATCATCTGGTTCGGCGTGGGCCTCGCCCCGAAGCTGATGATCATAGCCATCTTCTCGTTCTTTCCGGTGCTCGTGAACACGCTCGCGGGGCTCCAGGCGACCGGGCGGCAGATGCTGCTGCTGCTGGATTCCGTCGCCGCCTCGCCATGGCAGGTCTATCGCTATGTCCGGATTCCGATGGCCCTGCCGCACGTCTTCGCGGGCCTCAGGCTCGCGGCCGCGGCCTCGGTGGTCGGCGCGATCGTGGTGGAATGGGTGTCGTCGACGGCGGGACTCGGATACCTGCTGATCCTCTACCAGTCGCGCCTCAACGTCAGCAAGGCGTTCGCCACGCTGGTCGTGCTGCTCGTCCTCGGGCTCCTCGTCTTCGCGTTCTTCGCCTGGATCGAGCGCCGCTTCTCCTGGCAGAAGCGGCTCGGCATGGACTGACCGACGGCCGGGGAAGAGACACCGGCCGCGACGGCAGCCGGGCGGACTTCCCGCGGCCGGACGGTTCCTAATCGTGCCCGACCACGACGCGAAGGGTGGAGTTCGCCGCCTCGGCGAGATTGGCGGAAAGCCTGTCGATCAGGAGACGCGCGGCGGCGGTGAGGGGGCGGCGGGGCGTGACCGTGCAGGCGAGTTGCCGCCTCAATCTCGCCCCGACGATCCGCCGCGCGCCGAGCCGGCGGTCCTGCAGATCCCCGTGGACCGCGGTCGCGGGAAGGATCGTGACCCAATCGGAACGCTGGACGAGGTCCTTGACGACGATCAGCTCGTCGAGCTCGAGACGCGGCACGAGCGGGAAATGATCGTTCGCGGCCGCCCTGTCGATCGTCATCCGCAGCGCATGCCGCTTCGAGGGCAGGACGAGCTTGTGCGCGGCGAGGTCGCCGATCGCGATGGGCGGCCTTGCCTCGCCCGTGGCGGCCGGCGCCGCGATCAGGAAAAACTCCTCCTCCAATACGATCCGCGCGGTCGCCTGGAACTCGGATGGCACCTGGTTGATGAACGCGAAATCCAGAGCGCCGGACTGCACGGCCTCGTGGAGGTCGTTGTTGTAGCCGCCGACCGCCGTCACCGAGACGTCGGGATACGCCTCGACATACCCGATGAGTGTCCCCGAAAGGACGCCGGCCGAAATGCTGCTCACCGCCCCGAAAATGACCGAGCCGGTAATGCGCCCGGTGCGCTCTATGATCCGCTGGCGTGCATCCATCAGGTCCTGGAGCACGGGCTTGAGCAGGCGGTAGATCTCGTGGCCCGCCTGCGTCGGGACCATGCCGCGCGGGGTCCGATCGAACAGGATCTGCCCGAACTCGTCCTCGAGCTTTCCGATCTGGGTGCTGACCGCAGGCTGCACGACGTTGAGGCGCTTGGCGGCCCGCGTGACGCTTCCCTCCTCGTAGAGGCAGGTGAAGTAGTGGATCTGGCGAAGCTCCATCAGAGCATGGTCCTTTCAGTCCTCCACTGCGCCTGGCCGGCCCGGACAGGCCGGCGAGAGGCATGGCCCGGGGCGCGCCGATGCGGCTCGCCAACGACATAATCTTCACGAAATGCTATACCTGTCATAGTGAATTGTTATAGAGCATTACCTTGACAGTGTCCGGCAACCTCGTACTCTCCCGGCAAATACAACAAAGCGCCGGCCCTATCCATATCGATAGGAGATACCTGTCTTCAGTTTCTACTGAAGGCTGTCCGCTGAAACAGGAAAGCGGAATCGCCGGCGCCCCTTGTGGAGGGCCGCGGAGCGGAGCCGGATTCGGTCGCTCCTCGGGGGAGGCAAGATGGACGCTGTCACAATCGGCAAAGGGGACGGGAGCGGCCCTTCCGGGCGCTCGGACGCACTGGTCGAAGCCTTGTTCCGTCCGTTCCGGATCGGCTCGCTGCGGCTCTCGAACCGGCTCGTCCATGCCCCGATGCACTCGAATTTCGGCGATGCCGAAGGGGGCGTATCCGAGCGGCTGCTGGACTATGTCGATACCCAGTCGCGGGGCGGCGCCGGCCTCTTCTATGTCGAGCATGCCGCAGTGGAGGCCCCGCGCGGCAACAACTCGCCGATCACGCTCAATGCCTCGCACGAGCGCTACGTGGCGGGGCTCGCCGAGCTCGCGGACGTCGTCCATGCGAACGGCGCCAAAGCGGCGGTCCAGATCGACCATGCCGGGCGCCAGTCCAATCTCCGCTCCACCCGCGGCCTGCCGCTGATCTCCTCCTCGGAGGTGCCCTGGGTGCCTTCGGGGACGGTTCCCCGGGCGATGACCGGCCAGGACATCAGGGACATGGTTCAGAAGTTCGCCGAAGCGGCCGTGCGCGTCCAGCTCGCGGGCTTCGACGCCGTGACCCTGCATGCCGGCCACGGCTATCTCCTCTCCTCCTTCCTGTCGCCGTTCACCAACAAGCGGGAGGACGAATATGGCGGGTCGATCGAAAACCGGATGCGGCTGCTCGTCGAGATCCTGGCGGCATGCCGCGAACGCGTCGGCCCCGCCTTCCCGATCATCTGCCGGCTGAACGGGGCTGACCACCACCCGGGCGGCCTCACGAACGAGGACGTCGTGACCGTCGCGCGGCGCCTCGAGGAGGAGGGCGTCGACGCGCTCGACATGACCTCCGGTACGCGCGAATCGGGCCATTGGCAGTTTCCGACGCTCTACATGGATCCCGGGCTTCAGCTCGACGACGTCCGCGCCGTCCGCAGCGCCGTGTCGCTGCCGCTCATCGCCATCGGAAAGATCAACACGCCGGAGCTCGCGGCCTCGGTCGTCTCCAGCGGGCTGGCCGACCTCGTCGCCTTCGGCCGCGAGCTGCTCGCCGACCCGCAGATGCCGCAGAAGATCCGAAGCGGGCGGAAGAGCGAGATCCGCCCCTGCATCTACTGCAACGACTGCATGATGCAGCTGCGGTCCTTCCGCGGCGTCGCCTGCACGGTCAATCCGTCGCTCGGCCGCGGCTCCCGCCTCGCCCCGCGCGAGGCCGCCGCCGCCCGGCAGGTGACCGTGATCGGCGGCGGCCCGGCCGGCCTGACGGCGGCGATCTGGGCCAGGCAGTGCGGCCACGACGTCACGCTCTACGAACGGGAGCCGGACCTCGGCGGCAAGCTGCGGCTCTCCGCCATGCTTCCCTACCGTTCCGAGCAGCGCCGGTGGCTCGACTACATGATCGCGGAATGCGGGCGTCTCGGCGTGCAGACGATCCTCGGCGCCGATGCGGCGTCCGGCGCGCGGATCGAGGCGGGCGGCGACGTCCTGATCGTGGCGACCGGAAGCGAGGCCGCTGCGGGCAATCCGGCCGATGAGCGGACGCAGTCCGTCGAGACGGCGCTCCGCCGGTTCGAGGCGCTCGGCGAGAGCGTCCTCGTCGCGGACGGAAGCCAGCAGGGCTGCGAGCTGGCGCTGCTCCTCGCCGCCTCGGGAAGAGCCGTCACGCTCGCCGTCGGCGAGGTGGCGCCGGACTCCGAGGCCGCCGTCAGGGTGTCGCTCCTCGAGCGGCTGGGGAGCGCCCGGCTCCGCATCATCGAAGGCGCAGCGATCGCCGCTTCGGAACCGGCTTGCGAGGTGCGGACGCGCGACGGGGAGAGAATCCCGGTGGCGGCGGACACGATCATCGTTCCGCCCGCCCCGCCGGCGGTCCATGCCGTCCCGGGCGATCTCGCCGCGAAGTTCGCGGCCGTGCATGTCGTCGGCGACGCGGCCGGGACGACGCGTCTCATGGATGCGGTCTTCGCCGGCGCGGCCGCCGCGATGCGGATCTGAGCTGCGATGGCCGGCCACGGTTCCCCTCCCGCTCCGGTCGCGATCGTCGGCGCCCTCGACACGAAGGCCGAGGAGGTCCTGCTCGTCCGCGACGAATGCAGGAAGCTCGGCCTGCCGACCCTCGTCTTCGATACCGGCATTCTCGGCGAGCCGGGATGCGCGTCCGACATCGGCCGCGCCGCGATCGCCGAGGCCGGCGGCACGCCGCTCGCGGCCTTGATCCGCGAGCGGCATTCCGGACGGGCGCTTGCCGTCATGAGCGCCGGCCTCGGCAAGATCCTCGGCGCGATGGCGGCCTCTTCCGAGGTCGCCGCCGTGCTCGGGATCGGCGGCTCGCGGGGGACCGTCATGGCGGCGGGGGCGATGCGCTCGCTCCCGCTCGGCATGCCGAAGATCATCGTGACCCCGTCCCTGATCGGAAATGTCCGGCAGCTCGTCGGCAGCTCCGACGTCGTGCTGGTCCCGACCGTCGCCGATCTCCTCGGCGTGAACCGGATCACTCGGCCCGTCCTGCAGCGTTCCGTAAGGATGCTGGCGGCCTGGCTCGGCTTCGAGGACCCTGCCCCGGCGCGAGGCCGGACGGTGGCGCTGACCAGCTTCGGCGTCACCACGCCCTGCGTGTCGGAGGTGCGCCGGCTGCTGCTGTCGATGGGGACGGACGTCGTGGTCTTCCCGGCGAACGGGATCGGCGGCCCGGCGATGGAACGCCTGGCCGAGCAGGGGGCCATCCAGGGGATAATCGACATCACCACGCACGAGATCGCCGACACGCTGTGCGGCGGGACCTGCAGGACCGATGGCCTCCGGTACGGCTTGGCGGCGCTCGGAAAGATCCCGCGGGTGATCAGCCTCGGCGCGCTCGACTTCGTGAATTTCACCACCGGAGCCGTGCCGGCGCGCTTCGCGCAGAGGCTGCTCTACGAGCATTCGTCCGCGGTCACGCTGATGCGGACCGACCGTGCCGAATCCGGAGAATGCGGCTCGATCCTGGCTTCCCGCCTCGGCGAATCCGGCGGGCGCTACGCGATCGTGATGCCGGGCAACGGCTTCTCGGAATACGACCGTCCCGGCGGCCCGTTCTGGCTGCCCGAGGCCGACCGGGCCTGCATGGACGCGATCCTGGATGCGCCGCCAGGACCCGACGGCACGGTCGTCGCGACGGACATGCACATAAACGAGGCCGGCTTCGCTCGCCGCCTTGTCGACGAATACACGCGCCTGTCGGACGGCGTGGCGGCTTAGAGGGGCGAGGGAAATGGCACAGCGAATAGCACGCGAGGAGATCTTCCGCCGGCTCGCCGGCGTGCGGAGCCGGGGCGAGCCGATCCTGGGAGCGGGCGCCAGCGCCGGCATCATCGCCAAATGCGCGGAGATCGGCGGCGCCGACCTGCTGATCATCTACAGCACAGGCAAGTCGCGGCTGATGGGGCTGCCGACGAGCCGGATCGGCGATTCGAACGCCATCACGCAGGCGATGCTCGACGAGATTTCGAACGTCACCAAGACGATCCCGCTGATCGCGGGGGTCGAGGCAACCGATCCGACCCGCCTGGACCTCTCCCGCCTGCTCGACCGGTTCATCGAGCACGACATTTCGGGCGTCATCAACTTCCCCACCATTCTCATGATGCCCGGCTATGCCGACAAGCGGGAGATGGTCGGACTGGGCTTCTCCCGCGAAGTCGAGATGATCCGGGTGGCCCGGTCGAAAGACCTGTTCACGCTCGCCTACGTGTTCGACGCGGAGCAGGCGAAGCGGGTGGCGGATGCCGGCTGCGACTGCATCTGCGCGCATGTCGGGGTCACCAAGGGCGGCCTCGTCAGCGTGAAGGACGACCGCCCTTTGCGCGAGCTGGCGGCGTCGGTGCAAGGCATCATCGAGGGCGCCCGGTCGGTCGCGCCCGATATCCTGTGTCTGGCGCATGGCGGCGGGTTCTCGGCCCCCGAGGACACGCGGGCCCTCTACGAGCTCACCGACGCGGAAGGCTTCGTCGGCGCCTCCAGCATCGAGCGCATCCCGATCGAACGCGCGGTCGTCGATGTCGTGAAGGCGTTCAAGGCCGTGCCGCTCCACATGCGCGGACAGCAGGGTGCCGCGCAATGAAGGTGCTCCTGACGGGCGGGCTCGGGCGGCTCGGACGCTATGTCGCCAAGGCGCTGGAGGACAGCCACGAGATCGTGCTCTTCGATGCCGTGCCGGGCACGGATGCGCGCCACGCCGTCGTCATCGGCGACATCCGTTCCGAAGACGACGTCACGCGGGCGATCGCAGGCTGCGATGCGGTCGTCCACCTCGCCGGCATTCCGATCCTCACCCCGGAGCACCGGGCCATCTGGGACATCAACACCTCCGGCACGCTCAACGTGCTCGAATGCATGGTCGCCTCGAACGCCCGCCGGATTGTCTTCGCGAGCAGCATCTGCGCCGAAGGCTTCATCAACTCGTCCTCGCCGCTGCCGCTGCGGAGCGTGCCGGTGGACGAAAGCTATGACGGCGTTCCCGACGACATATACGGCCTGTCGAAGACCGTCGGCGAGCTGCTATGCCAGGCCTATGTGCGCAGGCACGGCTTCACCGCGGTGTCGCTCCGGTTCGCCACCATAAGATATCCCGAGATCCCGCAATCCGTCGCACGCCTCAAGCGGCATTCGGAAGAGGACGGCGCCCGCTTCCTCTGGAACTACGTCGACGCGCGCGACGCGGCGCAGGCCACCAAGCTCGCCCTCGAATCCGATCTCGACGGCCATCACGCCTTCCATGTCGGCGCGGATGACACCTGCTCCCCGATTTCGTCGCGCGAGCTCGTCAGCCGGTTCTATCCCTACGGCAATCCGGCCTTCGAAGCGGGATTCCCCGCAACCGAGCACGAGGCGGTGTGGTCGATCCGGGAGATCAAGAGGACGCTCGGCTATCAGCCGCGACACACGTGGAGAGCGGAGCCGCAATAACGAAGAGCGCTCGCAGGGAGGGAACCATGATAACGAGACGCGACGTACTGAAGATCGGGACGGCAACGGCGGCGACGCTCGCCTGCGCCGGGCTCCCGTCCGCGCAGGAGCGGACCGAGCTCAGGGTCATCTCCCTCGCCAACTGGGACGAACGGGTGACCTCGGAAGGCCTGGTGAAGCCGATCGAGGCGGCCGCTCCCGTCCGGCTGCAGGTCGAGCGGATCCCGTTCAACCAGCTGATGCAGGCACTTGAGGTCCGTCTCGGCGCGCGCGGTCCCGATCCGGACGTCTATATCGTGGACGGTCCGCTGACGGCCTCCTATGCCTTGCGCGGCCATCTCCTCGCCCTCGACGACCTCATCGACAAGAAGGCGATCGCGCCGTCGGCGGTGGCGGCGTGCAGCTACAAGGGCAAGCAATATTCGGCGCCGCTCGCCAACACGGCCACCGTGCTGTTCTACAACGCCGCGCTGTTCGAGAAGGCGGGCATCGAGCCGCCCTCACCCGATCCGACGAAACGCTGGACATGGGAGCACACGAAGGAGGTCGCCAAGGCGCTCGCCGACGCCTCGTCCGGCGTCTGGGGACTGGCCTGGGACCAGTCCGAACGCCCCTACGAGATGCTCCCGCTCGGCCAGTCGCTCGGCGGCGTGGCGCTCTCCGAGGATGGCCTGACCGCGAGCGGCTACATGGACTCGGACGAATTCGTCCGCGCATGGACCTTCATGCAGAGCTTCTACAACGAGAATCTGTCGCCGAAGGGCCTCTTCGACATCCCGGTCGTGTGGGAGCTGTTCTCGACCGGCAAGCTCGCCATGATGATCGGCCTGACGGCCGGCCGCGACACCTTCGTGAAAGCGGGCGTCCCGTTCGGGGTCGCGCCCGCGCCCTATTTCGAGTCCGGCAAGCCCGTCAGCACCACCGGCGGCTGGACCTTCGGCGTGAATCCGCGCACCGAGAAGCGGGAAGCCTCCGAAGCCTTCATCCGCGCCCTGATGGAACCCGCCGTCCAGGAGCAGTTCCTCAGGAGCCGGCCCTATCCGCCGTTCCTGACCGCGCTCTGGACGCGCATGAGCGACTACTATTCCGGGGACATGTGGCGGATCGTCGAATACGACTACGCCAATACCGCTGTCGCGCGGCCCTCGACGCCCGGATACCGCGAATACGAGGAGATCCTGAGGCTTGCCCTGCGCGACATCCAGACGGGCGCGGACCCCAAGTCCACCCTGACGGCCGCAGCCCGGAAGACCGACCGGGAACTGCGGAAGTACCGCTCGTGAGGAGCTGGCTGCGCACCGGCATCTACGCGCCGAACTCGTAGCGGGCCGATGCAGACGAAGTGGTGGACACCTTACCTGTTCGTCTCTCTCGCGATGCTCGGCCTCTTCGTGTTCCGCTTCGCTCCGATCGGCGCGGCGCTCTGGGGAAGCCTGCAGGAGACGTCTCTCACCGGCGAGGTCCGCTTCGCCGGGCTGGAGAACTACACCTACCTGTTCTCCGATCCGACCTTCTGGAACTCGATCCGGGTCACGCTCCTGTTCAACCTGGTGATCAACCCGCTCCAAGTTGTCTGTGCCATGGTGCTGGCGCTGATGCTCGTCCGGCCCGGACCGTTCCTGGGCGTCTTCCGGGCGAGCTTCATGGCCCCGATGACGGTGTCGATCGCCCTGACGGCCGTGATCTGGGGCATCCTGCTCGAGCCGACGCTCGGACCGGTGAACGGCTTCCTCAAGTGGCTCGGCGTGCCCCCGCAACCGTTCTTCCGGAGCGCGGACCAGGCGATCTGGTCGATCATCGGCATCGCCACCTGGAAGGGCGCCGGCTACTGGATGATCTTCCTGCTGGCAGGCCTCATCGCGATACCCCGGGACGTGCTCGAGGCCGCCGAGATCGACGGCGCCGGGTGGTGGTCGCGGCTCGTCTTCATCATCCTTCCCCTGATGAAGCGGCCGCTCGCCTTCGTGCTCGTCGCCGATACGGCCATCAACTTCCTCATGTTCGCGCCGCCCTACATCATCACCCAGGGCGGGCCGGCGGGAACCACGCATCTCCTGATGTTCGAGGCGTACCAGTCGGCCTTCACCTATTTCGACCACGGCCGGGCGATGGCGATCTCCGTCATCGTCCTCGCGATGATCCTGCTCATCGTCGGGCTCGAACTGCGCCTGCTCCGTCCGAAGGGAGCGCACTGACCATGCATGAGCGGCGCCGCCGACGGCTTGCAGGCGCGGCGCGCTATGCCGCGCTCACCCTGATCTTCGTGGTGCTGATCCTGCCGCTCTACTGGTTCGTGATGTCCTCGTTCAGGCCGGTGGAGGACATATTCCGCTATGCCAACGATTTCGGGATCCGGACGCTGGTCCCGACCCGGATCACCCTCCAGAACCACATCGCCGTGTTCCGGAGCGAGTTCACCCGCGCGCTCTTCAACTCGCTCTTCGTGTGCACGACGACGGTGGCGCTCAGCGTCTTCGTCAATTCCATGGCCGGATTCGCCTTCGCCGTCTTCGAGTTCCGGTTCAAGAACGTCCTCTTCGTGCTGGTCCTGCTCTCGTTCATGATGCCGTTCGAGTCGATCGTCATCCCGCTCTACTCGATCTCCAGGGCGCTCGGCCTCGTCAACACCTATGGCGCGCTGATCCTGCCGGAGGCCGCGAACGGCCTCGTGATCTTCCTCTTCAGGCAGTTCTTTCTCGCGATTCCGCGGGACATCTACGAGGCGGCGCGCGTCGACGGCGCATCCTGGTGGCAGATCTATCTGCGCATGACGCTGCCGCTGTCCGGCCCGACCGTCGCGGCGGCCTCCCTGCTGATCTTCATCCATCAATGGGATGCGTTCTTCTGGCCGCTGATCGCCGCCTCCTCTCCGGAACTCGTCGTCGTCCAGGTCGCGGTCGCGCGGAACATGAGCGTGGACCAGACGAACTGGGGCGTCCTGTTCTCGTCGGCCTCGATCGCCGTGGCGGTGGCGCTCGTGCCGTTCCTGCTCCTCCAGCGCTACTATGTCCGCGTCGTCGGGCTCGGAAGGACGTGAGATGGCGGCGCGTCGGCACAGCCCTGCCCGCATGCCACGCCGCGGCAAGGCCCGGCCGGGGCGTGCGGGGCCGGCCGCCGGCGGCCCACCCGAAGGAGACGAGGCGTGAAGGACAGGCAAGCGATGCGAAGCGTCCGGACCCGCACGAGGCGGCGCGAAGCCCTCCGCCTCAGGCTTCACGAAGCGCATGCCGGCATGCGCTTCCTCGTCACGCCCGACCCGACCGGCGCCGGGGAGTGGCGCGCGTGAGCGCGGTCACCATCGAGGGCGTTCACAAGCACTTCGGGGGCTTCCATGCCCTCAAGGGCGTCGATCTCGAGATCCGCGACGGCGAATTCGTGGTCCTGGTCGGCCCGTCTGGATGCGGGAAGTCCACGCTGCTTCGGCTGATCGCGGGCCTGGAGGAGATCAACGAGGGCCGCATCGCCATCGGCGACCGGATCGTCAACGATCTCAGCCCGCGCGACCGCAACATCGCCATGGTGTTCCAGAGCTATGCGCTCTACCCGCACATGACCGTCGCGCAGAACATCGCGTTCAATCTGCGGCTCGCCGGGCGCAGCCGCGCGGAGATCGCGGCGAAGGTGTCCGCGGCGGCGAAGATGCTGGAGCTGGAAAGCCTTCTCGACCGGAGACCGGCCGAGCTCTCCGGCGGCCAGCGCCAGCGCGTCGCCATGGGACGGGCGATGGTGCGCAATCCCGACGTCTTCCTCTTTGACGAGCCCCTGTCGAACCTCGACGCCAAGCTGCGGGTGCAGATGCGGTCCGAGATCAAGTCGCTCCACCAGGCCGTCGGGACGACCTCGATCTACGTGACGCACGACCAGATCGAGGCGATGACGCTCGCCGATCGCGTCGTGGTCCTCAAAGCGGGCTCGATCCAGCAGCAGGGCAAGCCGCTGGAGATCTACCGGAAGCCGGCCAACCGCTTCGTGGCGGAGTTCATCGGCTCGCCGCCGATGAACTTCTTCACCGGCCGCTTTCTCCGGGAGGACCGAAGGGCGGCGATCGTGGCGAGCGACGGCACCGCCATCGGCGTCTCCCGGGACCTCGCGATCGAGGAGGGGCGGATCGTCACGATCGGCGTGCGGCCCGAGCACCTGACCCTGACCGGCGATCCGGACGGACTTCGGGGCCGCGTCAAGTTCATCGATCCCACCGGCGCTCAGACCCACGTCACCGTCGAGCTGGCGGGGGAGCCGACCGTCATCGTCCTCGACAGCGCCGTCGAATGCGCGCCGGGCGAAATCCTGACCGTGAAGGTCCCCCGGGACCTGGTGCACGCCTTCGACGCGGACACGGGCCTGCGCATCGGATGACGGCCCCCGCGGACCCGACGACCGCGCCGGAGGAGAGAGGCGCCGGCGGCGGCGGGGCGGACATGGGCCTCACCCGGCGGACGTCCCCCGCAGCGCGTCCGGATCCGCTGCGCGAACGCCGGCACGCACCGCGCCGACACGCTCGATTTCGACCGCGACCGACATGCCGGGCGCGAGATAGCGGCCGAGCGGCGGCGGGTTGAATATCTCGGCAGGACCGCTGCCGTCGCCGGAAGGCGCCACGAAGGCGTCTCCCTCCGCCGCCGGGATCAGCACCGAGCCCGGCTCGAGCGTCACCACGTTCGAGAGCGCGGCGATCCAGGCCGGAAGCCCGCCCCAGTCGCCGGGTACGGGACCGTCATAGGCGATCTCCCCGTCGAGCGTCATCCTGGCCCCGAGCGCCGCCGGATCGCCGGCCTCGTCCCGGCTCACGACCGGCCCGAGCAGGAGCGAGCCGTCGAAGGCGCGGGCATGCGGATACTGGACATGGAACAGCGCGCCGGCCCAGCTGATCGCGTGCTGGTCCCGGATGCAGAGATCGATCGCCGGGCAGTAGCCGAAGATCGCCGCCGCCGCCTCGTCCGCGCTGGCGCGCCTCAGCCGCCGGCCGATCAAGACGGCGAGCCGCGGCCAGGCGTCGACGTGGTCGCCGAGCCAGGGGCGGAGGGCGATGCCGTCTTCCGGGCCGAGCATGTTGAACGGGTCGCGGAGGAAGAACTCGCGGTGGCGGACGCGCTCGCCGGAGCGGCGGTCCGGCCCGTCGCGGAACGCCGCCCCGGCGCCGATCAGGAGAGGCGGCACGAGCGGCGGGAGGAGGCGCACCTCGCCGCTGCCGTAGACCAGCGGCTCGCCGTCGACGCCACCTGCCGCGCCGCGCGCAAGGGCGAAGTCGATCGCCGCCTCGGCGAGCGCCCGGCCCGGCGCCCCGCCGGCGATGAAGCGCACCATGTCCGGCGGCAGCCGGAGCGCGGCCTCCGCGTCCGCGCAGGGGTCGCCGGATTCCGCGAGGAGGGTTGCGGCGGCCGTCGCGAGGTCGACCACGCCGGCATCGGGAAGCAGCGCGCCGAGCGCGACGCGGCGGTAGCGCCTGAAGCGCACGAGCTTCATGACAGCGTCTCCGTGGCGGCCTGACCGGTCGCGCCGCCCTCGGCCGGCCCCGGACCGATCTCGTTGCGGAGCGTCCCGATGCCGCCCACCGCCACCATTACGCTCTGGCCGGGCCTCAGATACTCGCCGTGGGGATCGCGCGGCGCATGGCGGCCGCCGCATTCCGGATCGCTGCCGACCGCGCAGCCGCCGGGCGTGCCGGGACAGATGACGAAGCCCGGCTCGAGCGTGATCATGCTCGAATAATATTCGACGACCTCGCGCACGCCCCAGATGTAGCTCCGGGTGTTGCTGTCCTGCCGGATCGCGCCGTCCACGCTGCACGACATCGGCAGGTTCATCGGGTCCGGCACCTCGTCGCGGCTGACGATCGCCGGCCCGAGCGCGGAGTTCGCGTCGAACACCTTGCCGTCCCCGTACTTCACGTGGAACGTCGTCGGGTCATAGGCGAAGAGCTGCCGGTCGCGGATCGCCATGTCGTTCACGACCGTGTAGCCGAACACGAAGTCGAGCGCGTCCGCGGCCGCGACGCAGCGGGCCCTGCGGCCGATCACGATGCCGAGCTCGACCTCGTAGTCGAGCTTCCCCGACGCCCATGGCCGGTAGGGGATCGGGTCCTGCGGGCCGACCACGCTCTCCGCGTTCTTCAGGAAGAACTCGACATGGTCGGGCTTGTCGCGGCCGAGTTCGCGCAGATGATCCCAGAAGTTGGCCCCGCCGCAGACGATGAGGGGCGGCACGATCGGCACGGCGAGCCGGACCGCGTCGCACGACAGGGTCACGCCCGACGGGTCGAGCCCGCCGGCTTCGAGCGCGGCGAGCGCTTCCCGCACCAGTGCTTCGCTCCGGTCGCCGCGCCGCAGGAATTCCGCGGTGTCGCCGGGAATCCGGATTGCGGCCTCCTCGTCGGCGAAGGGATCGCCCGCCGCCTCAAGCAAGGCAGCGACCGCCTTCCGCAGGTCGACGATCAGGCCGCCGTCCTTCCAGAGCGCGCCGAGCCGGATCCCGGCCTCCGCTTCAAACCGGACCAGACGCACGGCAGCCCTCCTCCCCGCGCGCCGCGCAGGCGGCCCGGATCGCCGCGCGCACGGCGTCGGGGCCCGCAAGCGGCATCGTCATGAACGTTGCGCCGAACGGCGCGAGCGCATCCTCGATCGCGCCGACCAAAGCAGGCGCGACGGGCAGCGTGCCGGCCTCCCCCACGCCCTTCACGCCGAGCGGATTGTGCGGCGAACGGCTCTCGAAATGCACGACGTCGATCGCCGGCACCTCCGATGCCGTCGGGATCAGATAGTCCATGTAGGTCGAGGTGAGGAGCTGGGCCTCCTCGTCATAGGCGACGCGCTCGTAGAACGCGCCGCCGATCCCGAGCGCGGCACCGCCGACGACCTGGCCTTCCACGATCAGCGGATTTATGACGGTCCCGCAATCGTGGACCACGACATATTTCAGGATCGCGACCGTGCCGGTCGACGGGTCCACCTCGACCGCGCAGGCGTGGAAGCCGGCACCCATCGTCCCCTGAGCGGGATTGAAGAAGCCGTCCGCTTCGAGGCCGGGCCGGAAGGTCTCCGGATCGCGCCCGATCCGGCCGCGCGCGGGATCGGCGCGCCTCGCGATCTCCTCGAGCGGAACGCCGACCTCCGGCACGCCCTTGAGCCGCACGCTGCCCTCCGCGAGCTCGAGATCGCCGGCATCCACCTCCAGCATCTCGCTTGCCCATTCCCTCGCCTGGCGCGCCACCTTCCGGGCCGCGATCCGCGCCGCGTTTCCCGCCGTCACCGCGCCGCGGCTTGCAAAGCTGCCGATGCCCCAGTCGAACTGGGCGGTATCGCCGACCGTCACCTCGATCCGCTCGGGCGCGACGCCGAGCTCGTCGGCGACGATCTGGGCGAGCGTGGTGTGGTGGCCCTGGCCCTGGCTTCCGACCCCGGTCGCGACCGTGATCCGCCCGCCCGGCTGGACGCGCACCCGCGTGCCCTCATAGGGTCCGATCCCGGTGATCTCGCAATAGGCGGCCGCGGCCACGCCGACATACCGGCCCTCGCCGCGGGCGGCCGCCTGCGCGGCCCGGATCTCCCGGTAGCCGACGCGCGCGAGCGCTTCCTCGAGCATCCCCGGATAGTCGCCGGAATCGAACTCGACCGGCCCGCCGTCCCAGTAGGTCAGCGGATAGCGGTACGGCATCGCCTCGGGGGGAATGAGATTCCGCCGGCGCACCTCGGCGGGCTCGAGGCCCAATTCGCGCGCGATCAGGTCCATGATCCGCTCGATTACGAAGGCGGAGTACGGCCGGCCGGCGCCGCGATAGGGGCAGACGAACATCCGGTTCGTGAACACCGCCTGAAAGCTGACCGCCAGGGCCGGGACCCGGTAGAGGCCGAGGAGGTGCATGGTCGTCACGAAGGGCGTGTTGAGCCCGTAGGGGATGTAGGCCCCCGTCTCGTACCAGAAATGGTCGACGAGCCCGAGCAGCCGGCCCTCCTCGTCGAAGCCGACCTCGACCTCGTGGATCTGCTCCCGCTCCGAGGCCGTGGCGACGAAGGATTCCATCCGATCCTCGACCCATTTGACGGGCCGGCCGAGACGCATGGCCGCGTGGGCGACCAGCACCTCCTCGGGATAGAGCACCATCTTCGGGCCGAACCCGCCGCCGATATCGCCGGCGATCACGCGCACCTGGTCGATCCCGAGCCCGAGCATGGCGGCAAGCGCCGCGCGGGCCGGGATCGGTCCCTGGGTCGTGTCCCAGACGGTGAGCAGGTCCGTGTCCGCGTCGAAGCGCGCGACGGTCGCCCGCGGCTCGAGCGGCTGGGCATGTCCGCGCGCGAGATCGAAGCGCCGGCGAAGGCGCCGCGGGGACGCCGCGAGCGCGGCCGCCGCATCGCCGAAGCCGATCTCGTCGGCGCCGGCCACATTGTCCGGCACGTCGGCATGGACCGGCCGCCCGCCCGGCGAGGCCGCATCCGCGAGCGCGCTCGCGGCCGGAAGCGGCTCGTAGGCGACTTCGATCAGCTCCGCGGCGTCCTCGGCGAGGTAGCGCGTCTCCGCCACGACGAACGCCACCGGCTCCCCGACATAGCGGACGACCTCCGCCGCGAGCAGAAGCTGCGTCTTCGGATGCAGGATGCGACGGTCCGGGAGGATCATCGGCATTTGCCGCTCGACGCCGACGAGATCGTCGAAGGTGAAGACCGCCACCACGCCGGGAAGGGCGCGCGCAGCCGCGGCGTCGATCCGCGCGATGCGGGCGTGACCGTGCGGGCTGCGCAGCACATGCGCCTCGAGCAGGCCGTCGGGATGGACGTCGTCGGTGAACCGGCCGCGGCCGGCCAGAAGCCGCGCGTCCTCGAGCCGCGGCAGGGGCGAGCCGACATGCGTCACCGGCGCTCCTCCAGCCCGGCTTCGCGATAGGCCGGCGCCGCCTGCCGGACCGCCTTCACGATCGCCTGGTAGCCGGTGCACCGGCAGAGGTTCCCGGAGAGGGCGGAGCGGATCTCCGCATCCGAGCGCTCGGCCGCATCCGGCGTGTCGCGCAGGAAGGCGTGGGCCGAGATCAGGAATCCCGGCGTGCAATAGCCGCACTGAAGCGCATGGCAGTCGCGGAAGGCCTGCTGCAGCGGCGCGAGCGCCCCATCGGGGCCCGCCAGCCCTTCGACGGTCACGATCTCGGCCCCGTTCGCCTGCACCGCGAAGAGGAGGCACGAGCGGCAGGCAGCCCCGTCGACCAGCACGGTGCAGGCGCCGCAGACGCCGTGCTCGCAGCCGACATGCGTCCCGGTCAGCCTGAGCACGTGACGGATGAAATCGGACAGGAGCAGGCGCGGCTCGACCAGCGCCTCGCGGCGCTCGCCATTGACGGTGAGCGCGACCGCGACCTTCCCGTCAGCCATCGCGAAGCTCCGCCGCGGCCTGCCGCAGCACCCTGCGCGCCAGCGTCTCCGCGACTTCCCGCCGGTAGAGCGCCGAGGCGTGCAGGTCGGCTACGGGCGAGATTCCGGCGACCGCCGCCGCCGCGGCCGCGGACCAGAGATCGTCCGAGGGGCGCTCGCCCAGCATCGCCGCCTCCGCGGCATGCGCGCGGACGGGCCCGTCGTCCACGCCGAAGAGGACGAGGCGCGCGAGGTCGAGCGTCCCGTCGCCGCCGAGACGGAGAACGGCCGCCGCCCCGGCGAGCGCGAAATCGCCGTGCCGGCGGGCGACCTCCGCGAAGCCGAAGCCGCAGGACCCCGGCAGATAGGGGATCCGGATCGCCCTGAGGATCTCGTCCGGCTCCAGGGCGGTCGACAGAAGCCCGGCGAAGAAGCCGTCCGCACCAACCGTCCGATCCCCGGAGGCGCCGGCTATCACGAACTCCGCGGAAAGCGCGGCCGCCACCGCCGGGAGCTCGGCCGCCGGATCGTTGTGGCAGAGGCTGCCGCCGAACGTGCCCCGGTTGCGGATCTGAAAATGCGCCACGTGCGGCAGAGCGAGATGGAAGAGCCGGGCGTGCCGGCCGATTTCGGCCGAGCGCTCGAGCGTGCGCTGCCGCGTCATGGCGCCGATCTCGATCGCGTCCGCCCCGGCCCGCAGGAAGGCGAGCTCGGCGACGCCGTTCAGGTCGATCAGGGCGGCCGGCCGGGCAAGCCGCATGCTCATCGCCGGGACGAGCGTCTGGCCGCCGGCGATCACCCTGGCATCGCCGCCGAACTCCCGGAGCTGCGCCAGCGCCTCGGGAAGCGAGGCCGGGGCCCGGTAGACGAAGGCGGCCGGCTTCATGTCCGCTCCTCGCGGACATAGGGCACCGCCAGGGCGGCGGGCGTGCCGTCGCCGCGCCCGCGCGAACGGGCCGCGATGAGCATGAGCACGAGCAGCGCGAGCAGGTAGGGCGCCATCTGCATCAGGTAGACGGAGACGAGCTGGAAGACGCCGCCGAGCACCTGCGCCTGGAACACCATGATGTAGGCGAAGCCGAACAGGTAGGCGCCGAAGAGGAGCCGGACCGGATGCCAGGCGGCGAAGATGACGAGGGCGAGCGCGATCCAGCCCTGGCCCGCCGTCATGCCGTTCGCCCACGAGCCGAGATAGCCGACGGACAGGAAGGCGCCCGCGAGCCCCGCCATTCCGGCGCCGAAGATGACGGCGAGATAGCGGATGCGGACGACGTTCCAGCCGGCGACGTCGACGGCGCTCGGCCTCTCGCCGGCGGCCCGCAGGGCGAGGCCCGGCCGGGTCCGGTAGAGGAAGAGCCAGACCAGCGGCACGGCGAGAAGGCTGAAATAGACGAGGACGTTCTGGCGGAAGAGGACGGGGCCGAGGACGGGCAGGTCGCGGAGCACGGGGATCGCCAGCGGGGCGAGCCTGTCCTGCAGGTTGACCCCGACAAAGGCCTTGCCGAAGAACTGGGAGAGGCCGTCCCCGACGAGGACGATCGCGAGCCCGGTGACGATGTGATCGGCCCGGATCGTGACGGTGAGGAACGCGAAGGCCGCTCCCATCGCCATCGTGACCGCTACGGCGGCTGCGATGCCGCCGAGCACGCTCCCGGTGCTCGCCGTCACCACGACGGCGGTCATGGCGCCGGTCAGCATGAGCCCTTCGAGGCCGAGATTGAGGACGCCGCTCCGCTCCGCGACGAGCTCGCCGAGGCCCGCGAGGAGCAGCGGGGTCGCCGCCGAGACGGTGGCGGCGAGAAGGCCGATCAGCATGGCCTCGTTCATGCGCCGGCACCCGGCGAAAGGGAGCGCCGCCGCGCGAGCGTCAGGCCCGCCAGCGCGAAGATGATGATCGCCCCCTGCATGATGCGGACGAGGGAGGGATCGACCTGCGCGATCTGCAGCGCGTCGCCGCCCTGAAGGAGCACGCCGTAGAACGTCGCCATGACGAGGACGAGAAGCGGGTTGTGGCCGGCGAGCCAGGAGACCAGGATCCCGAAATAGCCGTAGCCGGGCGGCAGGTGGTAGAGGAGCCCGGCCGTCCCGGCGACCTGGTCGATGCCGGCGAGCGCGGCGATGGCCCCGCTGAGGAGCATGACCTGGACCGTCAGGCGCCCGATCCGCATGCCGGCATAGCGCGCGGCGGGATGCGAATGGCCGAGCACCGCGGTGGCGTAGCCCCAGGGCGTGTAGCGGAAGAGGACGGCGAGGAGCACGGCGATGACGGGCGCGGCGACGACCGCCACGTTGAGGTCCGCCGAGAGCGCCGGCAGCAGCGCCGCGGATGGAAAGGGCGGGCTGTAGGGCCAGCCACCCGCCGGATCCCGCCACGGCCCGAACACGAGGAAATCCACGAACAGGATCGCGACGTAGTTCAGCATCAGCGTCGAGAGCACCTCGTTGACGCCGAATGCGACCTTGAGGACCGCGGGCCCGAACGCCCAGAGCGCGCCGAACGCCATGCCCGAGAGGATCATCGCCGGCAGCACGGCCGGGCCGGGCAGCGGAACGTGAAGCGCGACGAGCGCTGCGCCGAACGCGCCCATGACCATCTGGCCCTCGCCCCCGATGTTCCAGATCCGCGCCCGGAAGGCGACGCAGGCGGCGAGCCCGGTGAAGGCGACCGGAACGGCATAGACGAGCGAGCTCTGGAGCGCATAGGCGGAACCCAGGGCGCCGCTATAGATCGCGGCGAGCGTCTGGTAGACGGGCGTGCCGGTGGCAAGCAGCACCATGCTGGCCGCGACGACGCCAAGGGCGACGGCCATGACGAAGGCGCCGCTTTCCAGCGCCCAGGCAGATGCCCGCATCATGCCGCGGCCCGCGGAATCCCGCCGCCCATCGCAGCCCCGATGCCGTCGCGGTCGAAGCGCGCGGCCGGCCAGATGCCCGTGATCCGGCCGCCATACATCACCGCGGCGCGGTCGGCGAGCTGGAGCACCTCGTCCAAGTCCTCGGAGACGAGCAGCACCGCGGAGCCGCCGTCCCTCAGCGCGACCAGCCGGTCGTGGACCGCGCGGGCCGCGGCGACGTCCAGGCCGCGCGTCGGCTGCGAGACGAGCAGGAGCTTCGGGTCTGTCCAGATCTCGCGCGCGAGCAGGAGCTTCTGCTGGTTGCCGCCGGAGAGCAGCCGGACCGGCCGCCCCAGCCCGCCATGGGAGACGCCGTACTGGGCGACCGCCTCCTCCGCGCGCCGCCGGGCGGCCCCGTGGTCGATCAGCCCTCGGCGCACGAAAGGCGGATCGCGGAAATCGCGCAGCATCATGTTGTCCGGAATGTCGAGCGGCATGACCATTCCCATGCCCATCCGGTCCTCCGGGACGAAGCGGAGGCCGGCGCGCATGCGCCGGAGCGGCGACCAGCGGGAGATGTCGGTGCCGTCGAGGAGGATGCGGCCGCGGCTCGCCCGCCGCAGCCCGGCCAGCACTTCGGCAAGCTCCGGCTGACCGTTGCCGGCGACCCCGATGATGCCGAAGATCTCGCCGGCGCGGACGTCGAGGTCGAGCCCGTCGAGGGCGGCATGTCCGCGGTCTCCGGCCGCCGCGACGCCTTCGGCGCGCAGGATGGAGCGGCCGGGCGCGGTGGCCTGCCTCGGACGCAGCGCGGCCGGCCGTGAGCCGACCATCAGCGTGCCGAGCTCGTCGAGCGTCGTCTCGGAGGCGGGAAGCGCGGCGACGACCCGGCCGCGCCGGAGCACCGTGATCCGGTCGGCGGCAGCCATCACCTCGTGGAGCTTGTGCGTGATGAAGACGACCGCCTTGCCGCCGTCCGCCAGGCCGCGGAGCGTCCGGTAGAGCTCGTCCGCCTCCTGCGGCGTCAGCACCGAGGTGGGCTCATCGAGGAGGAGCAGCTCGGCGCCGTGATAGAGGAGCTTCAGGATCTCCAGCTTCTGCCGCTGTCCGATCGAAAGCTGCCAGACCGGCACGTCCGGGTCGATGTCGATGCCGTTCGCCCGGCCGATCGCCCGCAGCCGGGCGACCGCTTCCCCGCGCCGCAGCCTGAGGCCTCCGGCCGGGACCCCGAGCAGCACGTTGTCGAGGGCGCTGAGGACCTCGACCAGCTGGAAGTGCTGGTGGACCATGCCGATGCCGCGCAGCACGGCATCGCGCGGGGAGCGGAACTGCACGCGCTCGCCCCAGACCGTCAGGTCTCCGGCGTCGGGGCTGTAGAGCCCCGACAGGATGTTCATCAGCGTCGTCTTCCCTGCGCCGTTCTCGCCGAGCACCGCATGGATCTCGCCGCGGCGGAGCCGGAGGCTGACGCCGTCATTCGCGACGAAGGAGCCGAAGCTCTTGCTGATGTCGAGGGCCTGGACCTCGTCGCGCGCCGCCGGCACGTTCGGCGACCTCCCCGGGCGGCGCCGCTATTTCGCCGAGCCCTCCACGCCTTCGACGAGCCAGTCCATCTTCGAGCTCGCCTCTTCCGGCGTCAGGCTCTGGCCCTCGGCGATCTGCACCTTGCCCTGATTGTCCTTCATCGGGCCCTTGAAGATCGTCAGTTCGCCCGACACGATCTTCGCCTTGGCGTCCTCGGCGGCCTTCTTGGCCTCCTCGGTCACCGCCGGCCCGAAGGGCGCGAGACCCACGACGCCGTTGGCGAGCGTGCCCATGAAGCGGCCGGCCTCGAACTTGCCGTTCCTGATCTGGTCGATCACCTGGACGTAATAGGGGCCCCAGTTCCACACGCTGCCCGTCAGGAAGGCGTCGGGCGCCGCGGAGGACCAGTCGGCGTTCGATGTCATGCCCAATTTGCCGCGCGCCGCGGCCGCCTGCAGCGTCGCCGGGGAATCCTCGTGGTTCGCGATCACGTCGGCGCCGGCATTGAGAAGCGCTTCCGCGGATTCCTTCTCCTTGGCGGGGTCGTACCAGGTGTTCGCCCAGTTCACGAGGATGCGGATATCGGGATTGACCGAGCGCGCGCCGAGCGCGAAGGCGTTCACGCCCGAGATGACGGGGCTGATCGGAAACGCGCCGACGAAGCCGACTATGTTGCTCTTCGTTACGCTGCCGGCGATGACCCCCTCCAGATAGCGCGCCTCCTCGGCATTGCCGTAATAGGTGCCGAGATTGTCCGGGCCTTCCGGATTGGCCTGCTCGACGAGGAAGTAGACGTCGGGGAATTCCTTCGCGAGATCCGGCACGAACACGCCGTAGCCGTAGCCGTTCGCGAAGATCACCTTGTTGCCCTGGTTCACGAGATTCCGGATCACGGATCGGACCGCCGGGCCTTCCGGGATCGACTCGACGCGCGTCACCTCGACGTCCGGATCGTGCTTCTTCAGGTACTCGAAGCCCTCGGCATTCGCCCGCACCCAGGACGAGCCCGAAGCCGGCGCGAAATCCACCGATCCTATCTTGATCTTGTCCCGGGCCGAGGCGTGACCTGCCGCCGAAAGGACACCCGCCGAAATCAGGATTGCAGACAGGAACCAACGCATGGTGAGCCTCCTCACGCCAGACGTGCTTGCCGGATGCCGCAGTCTGGCACGTCCGCGGACCTGTGCAAGTCCTTTCTTACGAGTCCTTGCTCTTGTCAGCCATGAAATTGAGGGCACCTTTGCTGCCGATTTTGGCATATCCAGAAAGTGCATTCTCCTAATTCAAGAAGTTGAATAGACAGGAGCGGCGGCTTTCGCATATGAGCAGGTCCGGGCCGAGCCCCAGCCTGCGGCCGAGCACAGGGACCGTGATGACGAACGCCCGAACGGCTGACCCGGACCTCGCCGAGCCGACCGACCCGATCCGCCTCGGCGTGCAGCTGCGCCATGCCCGCCTCGTGAAGGGCCTGCGGCTGAAGGACGTCGCCGACCGTTCGGGCTATTCGGAGAGCCTGATCTCGAAGATCGAGAACGACAAGGTGACCCCGTCGCTGTCGACGCTCCTGCGGCTCGCGAAGGCGCTCGGGACCACGGTCGCCTCGCTGCTCGGCGAGCAATCCGGGAACTCCGACACGGTCATGCGGGCCGGCCAGCGGCCGATGATCCAGCAGATCGCGGTGGCCGGCACGCCGAGCGACGGCACGGAGGCGGAGGTGCTGGTGCCGTTCGGCAGCAGCTCCCTGCTGCAGGGCTTCCTGATCCGCGTGCTGCCGGGCGGCGGCAGCGACGGGGCCCGCCAGCATGACGGCGAGGAGGTCGGCTTCGTCAGGCGCGGCGAGCTGCTGCTGACGGTTGCGGGCACGGAATACCGGCTGCGGGAAGGCGATTCCTTCTTCTTCCGGTCGAGCCTCCTGCACAGCTTCAGCAATCCGGGGGACGTGCCGACAGAGGTCATCTGGGTGAATACGCCCGCCTCGCTGTGAGCGCGACGGCGGGCGCGGCGGACGGTCAGCAGACGGCCGCGGCCGGGATCATCTCCTTGAGCGGCGTCGCGGCATCGGCGAGGCGCGCCGGATCGAGGCGCGTTCCTCCCGCCACCAGCCTGCGGGCCGCGACGTAATCCTTGACCGCGTTGACGCAATCGGCGGCGCAGAGCCGTCCGTCCCGCAGATAGAGCACCGAGAAGCTGCGGTCCTCCGGGCGGCCGCGCAGGATCTCCGTATCGTGGCCGGCGACGAGGCCGACGGATTGCAGGCGCAGGTCGTACTGGTTCGACCAGAACCACGGCACCTCCTCGCAAGGCGCGGGATCGCCCATCAGGGTCCGCGCCGCGACCTTCGCCATGTCGGTGGCGTTCTGGACCGATTCGAGCCGGATCTCGCGGCCGTCCGCGAAGGGATTGGCATGGAGCGCGCAATCGCCGACGGCGAAGACGTCGGGCAGCGTGGTGCGGCAGAAGGGGTCGACCCAGACGCCGTTCCCGCCGCGCGCGCCGGCTGCGAGGAGCGGCGCGACCGCGGGCGCCACCCCGATGCCGACGATCAGGCAGTCGCACGCGATCCGCGCGCCGTCGGAGAGCCTCAGCGCGGTCACGCGCCCCGCGCCCGCCTCGATTCCGGCAAGCGTCGCCGAGAGGCGGATGTCGACGCCCCGCGCGCGGTGCTCCTCGACCAGGAAGCGCGAGAGCGCCGGCCCCGACACGCGGGCGAGCACGCGGTCCGCCGCCTCCACCACGGTGACGGCCTTGCCGAGCACCGCGCCCGCGGCCGCAACCTCGAGGCCGATATAGCCGGCGCCGACGATCGCGACCCGCTGCGCCGCCTCCAGGCCCGCCATCAACCGGTCGGCGTCCTCGACATTGCGCAGGACGTGCACATTGGCGAGCGGCGCCGGAAGGTCCGGCAGCATGCGCGGCCGGCCGCCCGCCGCCCACACGAGCGCGCCGTAGCCGACGCGTTCGCCCGAGGCGCAGATCACGCGCCGGGCCTCGGGATCGAGCGCGACGACCCGGAATCCGTGCCGGAAGCTGACGCCGCGCTCGGCCCAGAACGCGGCGGGACGGATCAGGATGCGGTCGAGCGGCTTCTCGCGGGTCAGGTATTCCTTGCTGAGGGGCGGGCGTTCGTAGGGAAGGACGTGCTCCTCGGTGAGGATCGCGATCGACCCGGCGAACTTCCGCTGCAGCAGCGCGAGCGCCACCTGCGCCCCGGCATGGCCGCTGCCCACGATCACCACGTCATAGACGTCCGTCATGACATCTCCCGGTTGATATGCGTTCGCCGCGGCCGGGCGGCCGCTCCGTGCGGAAGCAGGCCCTCAGTCCTCCGGCGCTATTGTCACCCTGAGCCCGTCCAGTGCATCCGAAACGCGGATCTGGCAGGAGAGCCGCGATTCCGGCCGCCGGTGCGCCGACGCATCCAGCAGGTCGTCCTCGTCGAGCGACATCGGCGAAAGCTTCTCCAGGAAGGCGGCGTCCACATAGACGTGGCATGTGGCGCAACTGGCGCAGCCGCCGCAGATCGCCAGAATCTCCTCGAAGCCGCCCGCGCGGAGCGTCTCCATCAGGCTGAAGCCATCCGTACCCTGAATGCTGCGCTCCGCGCCCTCCCGGTCGCATACATAGATCGTCGCCACGAACCCACTCTCCTCCTCGTCACCGGAATCGCCGGCGCCGCTGCGGCAGCCGGCCTGGTCTCATCCGCACGCCGGGCCGGCCGCCGCCCGGCGAAGCCTCACGCCACCGCCGTGACCGGGCCGCGCCGGCCGGCCTTCTCGGCCTTCATCAGGTCGGCGATGCGCTCCGCCATCATCATGGTCGGCATGTTGGTGTTGGCGCAGGGGATCGACGGCATCAGCGACGCATCGCAGATGCGCAGGCCGGCGAGGCCGAGCACCCTGCCCCGGGAATCGGCGACGGCCATCGGATCGTCGTCGCGCCCCATCCGGCAGGTGCCCGAGGCATGCCAGGTGCCGCCGACGGCGCCGGCGACGAAGGCGTTCATGGCCGCGTCATCGGCGAGCAGCGCTTCGAGCGTCACGCCGTTCGTGATGACGTTGCGGATCAGCCCGTCGCGCAGGCCGAGCGCACCGTCGAGGGCGCAGCCGAAGAGCGATGTCCGGAAGGCGTTGAACCGCGACGGCGCGGAAATCCTGCGCACCCGGTCGGAGAAGACGGCCGGAAACGGATTTCCGGCGACCGTCCGCATCGACGGGTCGGCCAAAGTGCGCGCCGCGACCCGCACGCCGGCGATCAGGCGGCGGCGGTCGCGCGCGTCCGAGAGCAGCCGGAAATCGACCGCGGGCGGCGTGCCCGGCTCGGCCGAGCGCAGGCGGACCTCGCCCCGGGAATAGGACTTGTTCACCCATACGAGCAGGGCGCCGAGGCGCCGGCCGACGCCGTGCCAGGCGGACTTGGCGACGACGGAGATGTGGAGGTCGCCCTGCGGCGCGCCGTCGAGCCCGGACGACAGGCGCAGGCCGGCCTGGATCTGGTGCTCGTCCGCGCCATGGATCCGCGCCTTCGGGTCCAGATAGACGGAGAGCGCCAGGTTCGGATGCTCCATCAGGTTGGCGCCGACGCCGTCCCGCCCGGCCACCACGCCGATCCCGTGACGCGCCAGTTCGGCGGCCGGACCGACGCCGCTGCGCATGAGCAAAGCCGGCGTATGGATCGCCCCGCAGGCGAGGACGACTTCGCCGGCGCGCAGCGTCGTCAGCGTGCCGTCCGGGCCCGCGATCTCGGCGCCGACCGCACGCCGGCCCTCGAAGAGGATGCGGCGCGCTTCGGATCGGGTGAGAACCGAAAGGTTCGGGCGCGCGCGCACCGCGGCGGTGAGATGGCTCACGGCGGCGGGGAGCCGGCCCCCGGCGCGGTCGCGGGCGACGGCGATGGGAAAGAACCCGTCCTCCCATGCGCCGTTCTGGTCCTCCAGCCGCCGATGGCCGTGGCGCTCCAGGACCGTGCAGACCTGCCGCACGAAGGGCGTCTGGCGGTCGGGCGAATAGCGGCTGATCAAGACCGGCCCGTCCTTGCCGTGATAGGGCCCGCCGAAATCGAGATCCGTCTCCAGACGGCGGAAATACGGCAGCACGGCCTGCCAGGACCAGCCGGCGGCGCCGAGCGCCTCCCATTCGTCATAATCCGCCGGCGCGCCGCGATTGGCCGCCATGGCGTTGATGCTCGAGCCCCCGCCGAGAACCCGCGCCTGCTCGTAGCGCCGCGGCAGGCGCGGCGCGCCGCCATGGCCCGCCCCCATCAGCGCGGTGAGACCCGGCCAGAGATTTTCGGCGTTGAGGAATGCGCGCCCGGGATATCCGCTGCGAATGTCCTCCGGGACCGCGCCGTCGCGGATATCGGGGCCCGCCTCAACGAGGACGACCTTGCAGTCCGGATCCTCGCTGAGGCGCGCGGCGAGGACGCAGCCGGCCGAGCCGCCGCCCAGAACCAATATGTCGTGCACGTCGGTTGCCTCAGGCGACCAGGCGGACGGGCAGCCTTTCGAGGCCGCGGATGACGTTGTTGAGATGCCATTCCGGTTCGCCGACCTCGATGCGGCGGGCGCGGCGCGCGAGCGCCTCGAGCAGGCTCGCGGCCTCCGCACGCGCCAGCGTCTGGCCGGCGCAATTGTGAATGCCCATGCCGAAGGCGAGATGGCCGACGGGATTGCGCTTCACATCGAACCGGTCGGCGTCCTGCCAGCGGCTTTCGTCCCGGTTCGCCGAGCCGAACATGACGAGGACCGACACGCCCTCCTCGAGAATGGCGCCCTCCAGCTCGTGCTCGCGCGTCACCACGCGCCGCAGGTTCTGGATCGGGCTTTCCAGGCGGATGACCTCGTTGAGGGCCATGGCGATGAGACGCGGGTTCTCCCGGACGAGATCCCACTGGTCGGGATGGCGCCCGAACAGGAGCAGGGCGGCGCTGATGGCGTTGATCGTCGTGTCGAGGCCGGCCATCAGATAGGCCATGATGAGCGGGCCGCACTGGTCGAACTCGATCTCGCCGCGCGCGGCCGCCTCGTAGATTGCGGCCCCCATGCTGCCGGGCCGCAGCCGGCCGGGCTGCTCGAGCGAGCGGATATAGTCGCGCACCTCCGGAAACCGCTCTTCGGACTTCGCGACCCGCTCGTTCGGCGGCCCGAACAGGTTGAAGCCCGCATCGGCCCATTCGAGCAGGTGTTCGCGGCCGTCCTGCGGCAGGCCGATCAGATCGGCCATGACCATCAGCGGGAAGCGGCGCGAGAAATCGGCCACGCCGTCGAACTCGCCCTGCTCCGCCACCGTTCCGACCAGGACATCGGCCTGGCGCTGAAGGTCCGGCGTGATCTCGCGGACGGACCGCAGCGAGAGCCGCTCGGCGACGAGGCCGCGCCGCTTGGTATGGAGCGGGGGATCGCTCGCGATCGGGGTGCCGCGCCGCGACTGGTTGCCGAACTTCGAAAGCCCGACGCCCTTGCCGGAGATGTAGGTCTCGTGGTCCTCCAGCACGGTGCGCACCGGCGCATAGCGCGGCAGCGCGAAGATGTT
Organism: Propylenella binzhouense; assembly: GCF_009866965.1. Classification (GTDB taxonomy): domain Bacteria; phylum Pseudomonadota; class Alphaproteobacteria; order Rhizobiales; family Afifellaceae; genus Propylenella; species Propylenella binzhouense. The sequence continues at coordinate 31,302 of NZ_SPKJ01000038.1, forward strand.
GTGCCGGGTCAGGAAGACGACCGGGCCCTTCTCCCGAAGCCTCGCATAGGCCTCGTAGGGATATCTCAGGATGTCGTCGCAGAAGAGATCGACATCATCCGTCGGCACGTTCAGTCGGACGGGTTCCAGCGTGTCGAGCGTCATTGTTGTGCCTCATCGGAACGGCGTTTCCCCACACTCCGGAGCAGGCCTGCACGGCAGGCAAGGACGCGCGTCACGGGTGCGGTTCGACTCATAGGGCGTTGACGAAAGAATGTAAAATATTTGCAATATACCAGATTCGAACTCGTCACATATGAGCACCCATGGAACTCCGCCATCTCCGCTATTTCGTGTCCGTCGCCGAGGAGGGAACGCTGACCCGCGCGGCGAAGCGGCTCGGGATCCAGCAGCCGCCGCTCGGACAGCAGATCCGGGCGCTGGAGGAGGAGCTCAAGGTCGACCTCTTCGACCGCACGCCGAAGCGCATCGTGCTGAACGCCGCCGGCGAGGTCTTCCTGCAGGACGTGCGCCGCGTGCTGACAGCCGTCGAGGAGATGGTCCAGCACGTGCGCCGCTTCGAGCGCGGCGAACAGGGCAAGGTCACCATCGGGTTCACCAGTTCGGCCTCCCTCAATCCGGTCGCTCCCCGCGTGATCCGCACCTTCCTGACGGAATTTCCCTATGCCGAGCTCGATGTGGAGGAGCGCGAGACGTACGAATTGCTGCAGGGCGTCCTCGAACGGCGGACCGACGTCGCCTTCATCCGGGTCAATCCCCGCACCTATGACGACCTGGAGGCGCATGTGCTCGACGAGGAGCCCTTCGTCGCCGCCATCCCGGCCGGCCATGCGCTCGCCGCGGCCGGGGACGATCTGCCGCTCGCGGCGCTGAACGGCGCGCCCTTCATCCTCTATCCGCGGCGGGTCGACGGGCCCGGATATTTCGACGAGATCATGGCCGCGATGGACCGCGCCGGCATCGGCGTCGACATTGTCGGCGAGGTGTCGCGCAGCGTTTCGGCGCTCAGCCTCGTGGCGGCCGGACAGGGATTCACGATCGTGCCGGCCTCGCTGCGCATCATGCACCGGGAATCGGTCGTCTATCGCGAGATCCGCGGGCAGGACCTGCACCGGCTGCCGCTCTACGTGGTGCACCGGCGCGACGTCGACCTCAGGCTGGCGCGCAATTTCCTGGCGACGGCGACCCGGTTCGCGAGGCGGACGCCCGCCGGCGCCTGAGCAACGACGCCGCGCCGGCATGCACGACGCGGTCAGCCCGGTCAGCCCAGCATGAAGGGATCGCGGGTCTCGCCCGAGAGCTCCACGTAGACCGACTTCGTCTCGGTGAATTCGCGCACCGAGTCCATGCCGTTCTCGCGGCCGAGGCCGCTCTCCCCGAACCCGCCGAAGGGCGCGGCGAAGGAGACGACGCGATAGGCGTTGATCCACACCGTGCCGGCCCGCAGCCGGTGCGCGACGCGGTGGGCGCGATGGACGTTCTGCGTCCACACCGCCGCGGCAAGCCCGAAGCGCGTGTCGTTGGCGATCCGGATCGCCTCCTCCTCGTCGCGGAACGTGATGACGCTCAGGATCGGGCCGAAGACCTCCTCGCGCGCGATGCGCATGTCGTTGGTCACGCCGGTGAGGACGGTGGGCTGGACGAAATAGCCGGCAAGCGCGGGATCGCCCCGGCCGCCGCAGCGGATGACGGCGCCGTCGGACCTCGCCACCTCGATATAGTCCATCACCTTCCTGTATTGCGGCTCGTTGGCGACGGGCCCCATCTCGGTCTCCGGCTCAAGCGGGTCGCCCATGCGGATCCGGCCGGCGCGCTCGGCGATCTGATCGACCAGCGCGTCGTGCACGCTTTCCTGCACCAGGAGCCGCGAGCCGGCCATGCAGGTCTGCCCGGTCGCGCCGAAGATGCCGGCGATCGCGCCGTTCGCTGCGACCCGCAGGTCGGCATCCTCGAACACGATGTTGGGCGACTTGCCGCCGAGCTCCAGCGAGGCCCGCGTCAGGTTCTCCGCCGCGGAGGCCGCGATGCGCTTGCCGGTGCCGGTGGCGCCGGTGAACGCCACCTTGTCGATGCCCGGATGCCGCACCAGCGCGGCGCCGAGCGCGCCCTGCCCCGTCACCACGTTGAAGACGCCGGCGGGGAAGCCCGCCTCCTCGAACCGCCTGGCCAGCTCGAGCGTCGAGACCGGCGTGTGCTCCGACGGCTTCACCACGAAGGTGCAGCCGGCGGCGAGCCCCGGCCCGAGCTTCATGGCGAGGAGCAGGCCCGGCGAGTTCCAGGGCGTGATGGCGCCGACCACGCCGAGCGGCTCGTGCCGCGTGTAGATGAAGAAGTTCCGCCGGTCGGACGGCACGACGTCGCCGTGAAGCTTATCGGCGGCGCCGGCGAAGTAGTAGAAGAACTCCGCGATGTAGCGCCACTGGCCGAGCATCTCCCGGTAGAGCTTGCCGTTGTCCCGGCACTCCATGAGCGCGAGGTCCTCGGCGTCGCGGGCGACGAGATCGCCGAGCCTGCGCATCAGCCGCCCGCGCTCGGTGGCAGTCATCCGGCCCCAGGGCCCGCTGTCGAAGGCGCGGCGGGCGGCCGCCACGGCGGCATGGATGTCGGATTCGCTGCCGTCGGGAACGATCGCCCACGCCTTGCCGGTGAAGGGGTTGAGCGATTCCATCTCGCGGTCGCAGGGCACCTCGGCGCCGTTGATGTAGTTCCCGTAGCGCCCGATCGAAGCGGTTCCGGCCGTCACCTGATCCATCGCAGAGTTCCTCCTGATCCCGGCCCGGCCGGCGCCGGCGCGCAAGCCGACGCCGCGACCTTCCTTGTGCTGATCAGGGCCGACTAGGATCTCCGGCGCCGCGCGACAACTGACGCTTATTCGGGCCGCCATGAGAGAGTCTCATGGTAGCCGGGCACGGCGGAACCCGGCGGCGGGCCGGAGGCTCAATATTTCTCATGGTGCACTGAGAAAGCCTCAATTTGCCCGGCCCTCCGCGCTGGCTATAAGCCGGAGCAAGGGGAAGCGACGGTTCGACGGCTCACGGGAGGAAGCCGGTCTCTTCCGAAACGCAAGACGACACGCCCGAAGAATGAGACCGGAATCCAGTTCTCCGCGGAGCTGCGGTGCGGAGCCGGGCGCGGCAGCGACCTGCGGCCCCGCCGGACTCCCCCGCGCTGAGACCGCGCTCCCCATTCCTGTTCCTGCACCCGCCCCGGCACCTGAGACATGAAGAAAAACGAAATCCCCTTCGCGCCGAATTCGCCCGTCGAACTCGCCTGGGGCAGCGATGTCGCTGCCGCCATGATCCGGCATGTCGGCGTCGAGTACGTGGCCCTCAATCCGGGCGCCAGCTATCGCGGCTTCCACGACAGCATGGTGAACTATCTCGGCAACGAGGCGCCGAAGATGCTGCTCTGCCTGCACGAGGACCATGTCGTCTCGATCGCCCACGGCTACGCCAAGGTGACCGATCGGGCGATGGGCGCGGTGCTGCACAGCAATGTCGGCCTGATGCACGGGCTGATGGGCATCTTCAACGCCTATTGCGACCGCATGCCGATGATCGTGGTCGGCGCCACCGGCCCGGTCGCCGCCGATCTCCGCCGGCCGTGGATCGACTGGATCCATACGGCGAAGGACCAGGGCGCGCTGCTGCGCGACTACACCAAATGGGACGACGAGCCGCGTTCCGCCGGCGCGCTGGTCGAGGCGTTCCTGCGCGGCGCACAGCTCACGCATATGGAGCCGCGCGCCCCGGTCTATATCTGCCTCGACGCCGGGCTGCAGGAGGAGCGGCTCGCCAAGCCCGTGACGCTGCCCCCGGCGCGCTACCAGCCGGCGCCGCCGCCGAGCGCCGACGCGGCCACGGTGGCGCGCGTCGCCGACCTGCTGCTCGGCGCGGAGCGGCCGCTCATCCTCTTCGGGCGCGGCTCGCGCGCGCAGGAGGACTGGGACCGGCGCGTGCGGCTCGCCGAGCGGCTCGACACCCCGGTGATGACGTCGCTGCGCGAGCGCGCCGTGTTTCCGACCACGCATCCGCTCCACGCCTTCCCGCCCTCCTATTGGCTGAACGCCGACGCCAGGGCCGCGCTGGGCGAGGCCGACGTCATCCTCAGCCTCGACTGGGTCGACCTGAACGGCACGTTCCAGCAGATCCGCCGCAAGACGGCCGAAGTCGGCGCGACCGTCGTCCACGTCTCGCTCGACAGCCAGCTCCACCGCGGCTGGAGCATGGACTATTTCGGCCTTCCGCCGGTCGACGTGCCGGTGCTCGCCTCGGCCGACCGCTTCGTGGCGCAGCTGCTCGAGGCCGTCGACGCGCGGATCGCGGCCGGTGCCCGACCGGTCGCGCGGCCGGCGCGCGCGCCGCGGCC